>JADDRA010000079.1:3658-55198 GCA_016781105.1 Actinomycetota bacterium
GGCCGGGCCCCGCCTCAGCCGGGTCTCGCCACCCGCCGGCCCTCCCGCCGGCCCTCCCCCGCCGGCAGCGGCGGCGCCGTAGGCCCCAGCCGATCCGCCCGGCCAGCCCCGCCTCCACCGGCTGTCCCGGCCCCAGGTGCGCTCGGTGGCGCCGTCGCCCTCGCTCGCCCTTGCGGCGACGCCAGGGGCCGTCGCCGTCGTCCCCACCGACGCCGGCGCCCTGCCGCTGGGCAAGGGGATGTGGCTCTACCTGCCCGAGGAGGTCGAGGGGGGCGACGTCGAGGCCCTGGTGGCCCGGGCCCGCCAGGTGGGCCTCACCCACGTCTACGTGCGCACCGGATCGTCCAAGGGTGGGTTCTACGCCCAGGGCTACCTGGACGAGCTCCTGCCCAAGGCCCACGCCGCCGGGCTGCGGGTCTACGGGTGGGACTTCCCCTACCTCGACGACGTCGAGGCCGACGTGTCCAGGGCGCTGGCCGCCATCGCCCACACCACACCCGGCGGAGAGCGCCTCGACGGCTTCGCCGCCGACATCGAGACGGCCTCGGAGGGGACCAACCTCAGCGCCGAGCGGGCCGGCGCCTACGGGCAACTCCTGCGGGCGCGCGTCGGCCCGGCCTATTCCCTCGTGGTCGTGGTCCCCCGGCCCTCGGCCAAGATGCAGACCCGCTACCCCTACCAGGCCGTCATCCCTCCGTTCGACGCGGTGGCGCCGATGACCTACTGGCTGAACCGCCAGCCGGACTCCGACGTGGTCAACGACGTCACCTTCCTGGCCTCCTTCGGCAAGCCGGTGCTGCCCATCGGCCAGGCCTACGACGGTTCGCCCGAGGGTGGGCGGCCCGGCCCACCGCCCCCCGAGGAGATCCGGCGCTTCCTCGGCGCGGCCCAGCAGGTGGGCGCGGCCGGGGTGTCGTTCTGGTCGTGGCAGCACGCCACCCAGGCCATCTGGGACACGATCCAAGCGGCGCCCGAGTTCCGCTGGGAGGCGGGGTCCCCGGGCGAGCTGCGGCCCGAGCAGGTGCGGGCGCTGCAGTTCCAGCTCAGCCGGCTCGGCTTCCCCGTCGCCGCCAGCGGGACCTGGGACGAGGCGACCGCGGCGGCCCTGGCCGACTACCAGCAACGGGCGCTCCTGCCCAGGACCGCGGTCCTCGACGCCGCCACCCTCGCCGTGCTCATGGAGCCCTTCAACCCCCCGCTGGCCGACCTCCCCGGCCAGGGGCACGACCGCGGCCGGCTCGACCTCGGCCTGCTCCGCCTCGGCGGGTAGGCGGAACGGCCCCCGCCGGACGGCCACCGGCCGCGTGGCCAGCGGCGTGCCTGCCCCGTCGCTGTGGCTTTGTGGGCACTTGTGGACCTCTACGGTTCGGAACTGCCCACAAAGCCCGGGTGTGGCGGGCGTGGCTGCTGGGGCTGGTTCCACTCGCTCCAGCCCGCACCGGTGCGCCCGTCGGCTACGCGGTAGCGGCACAGCGAGCGGGCCAGGCGGCTCGTGCGTGCCCCGGGGCCCACGACCAGGACCGGCGCGTGGTGGAGCGCCTCGACCGCGACCTCGGTGGTGGTCCCGGGGAGGACGAGGCGGCCGGGACGAGGCAGGCCCTCGGGGCCGAGGGCCGGTGCCGAGCCAGAGCGGTGGTCGTGCCAGGGCAAGCCGTCGTCCAGGCGCCCGCGGGTGTCGCACCACGTGTGCTCCCACCACCGCCGGTCCCCCCAGGCGTGGCTGCGCCCACCCCACCCGTCGACGCCGAGGACCTCGGGGCCCACGAGCACCTCGCCGTGGACCTGGCAGGGCAGGTGGTACCCGTCGGGGTGGGGGTGGTGGTGGGCGCCGCCGGTCGTCTCCCACTCCAGGTCCAAGCCGAGTGCGGTGCGGTCGCCCCGCCCGCTGCGGTAGGCCTCGGTGGGGTCGTCCAGGGCGACGCCGAAGGCCTCCAGCCCCACGCTCCAGTGCTCCAGGGGCGTCTCGCAGGTGAGCGAGGTCCACAACCCCTCGGCCCGCAGGTCCAGCGAGGGGGAGCCAGGGGCCGGCAGCCTGAGCTCGTGGTCGACGACCGTGACCAGGGGCCGGCCCCGGCCCACCAGGGCCGCCCAGAACCAGGCGACCTGCCGGCCGGGTCGCAGGGTCAGGCGGACGTAGCCGGCGAGCTCGGCCTCGGCCGTGTGGAACTCGAGGTCCCACGATTCCTCCCACTCCGGCTGGCCCGGATCGAGACGGTGCCGACCCTCGTCGCCGGGCACCAGCTCCATCGTGGGCAGGGTAGTGAGGGGCCCGAGCCGGGCCGTCCTGCCAGGATGGCGCCGTGGCCCGCTTCCTCAGCCCCGACTGGATTGCCGAGGCGTCGGCGACGGCCGCAGCGAGCGACGAGCTGGCGGCGCCGACCGCGGGCGTGACGCTGGTGGTCCAGCAGGTCGTGACCGGTGGGCCGGACGGCGAGGTGCGCTACGTGGTGACGATCGACGACGGGCACGTCGCCCTGCGCGCCGGCGAGGACGGTGAGGCCGACGTCACCTTCACGCTCGACTGGGACACCGCGGTGGCGATGGCCACCGGTGGGATCGGCGGCCAGGAGGCGTTCACCAGCGGGCGCCTGCGGATGCGGGGCGACGTCGGCGTCCTGTTGCGCCACGGGCCCACGCTGGCCGGCCTGAGCACGGTCTTCGCCGGGCTGCGGGAGCGGACGACCTACTGACGGCGTGCGACGGCCGACCGCTAGGCCCCGAGGAAGGCCAGCAACAGGGCGCTCCCGACGAAGGGCAGGATGAAGAACAGCACGAACGTCGCCGCTCCTATCCATCCCAGCACGATGCCGGCCGTCGCCATGCCGGCACCACCTTCGCCCCGCTCGGCGATCTGGCTCTTGGCCACGTAGCCGAAGACCAGGGCGAGGATCGAACCGATCCAGAAGATCCACACGATCCCCAGCACCATGGAGGCAACGGCCATGCCGTTGGTGGGGCGAGGTTGGCCGTAGGCCCCGTACTGCCCCGCCTGCGGGGGCGGCGCCCACTGTTGGGGTGGCGGCTGGCCCCATCGGGGGGACGGGTTCGGGCCGGGCTCGTGCGGATCCGTGTGGGGCATCGGGCTGTCCTCCGGCTGGTGACGCTACTTCCCTCACCGATCCGGGCGTGACGCCTTCCCGCGAGGCGGTGCCGCACATTGCCCCTCAAGCCCGCGGCAACCGCTCCCGATAGTGGCCGTGGAAGCCGGCGCCGAGCCAGCCGGCCTGACCGACGAGGGGCAGGATGATGCCACCAGGCACCACAGGGACGAGCCGGGATCAGCCGAGACGGTGGTCGCGGCGCGTTCGTGGCCAGCGAGGAGCGGTGCTCGTCGAGTTCGCCCTCGTGGTCGTCCTGCTGTTCTTCGTCCTCTACGGCATCGTCGCCTACGGCATGGCCATCGCCCTGCGCCAGAGCATGGGCCAAGCCACGGGCGAGGCGGTTCGCGCCGCGGTGGTGTCAGCTGCCGCCACGCCCGCCGAGCGGGAGGCCGAGGCCGAGGCGTTCGCCGAGGCGTCCACCAACGGCTTGGGCAAGCCCGGCTACGGCGACGCCGATGCGACCGTCGCCACCTGCGCCAGCTTCGCGCCGGCCGCGACGCCGCCTCCCGGCGGTCAGTGCATCGAGGTCGTCTTCACCTACGACTACCGCGGTGACGGCGCCATCGTGCCCGGCGGACCCTTCGGGGTGGTCCTCCCCGATACCCTCACGGCCAGCGCCGTGGGCCGGATCGTGCCATGAGCACCGGTTCCCTGCTCCGACGCAACGCCGACGGTGAGCGAGGCGCCGTACTGGTCTTCGCCGCGGTCGGCCTGGTCGTGGCCATCTTCGCCGCCGCCATGGCCATCGACGTCGGCTCGGTCATCTGGCGCAAGCGCGACCTGCAGGTGGTCGCCGACCTGGCCGCAACCGACACCGCCCAGCAGCTGGCCACCCTGACCGGTGGCGCCACCCAGGCCGCCGCCGACCAACTGGCCCGGGAGAGCGCCACCCGCAACGACTTCGCCTTCGCCGCCACCGGCAACAGCCTGGTGGTCGAGCTCGGTACCTTCGGTCCGACCGGGAGCTTCGTGCTCTCGGCGCCGGCCGACGCCACCGCGGTGCAGGTCACGGCCCGGCGCCTGGTCGACCACACCTTCTTCCCCGGCGGCACCGGCACCACCGTCACCACCCGGGCCGTCGCCTCCTTCACCAACGAGCCCCGCGCCGCGTTCTCCATCGGCTCCAAGCTGGCGTCACTCGACACCCGGACCAGCAACGTGCTCGGGCCGGTGCTCAGCGAGTTGCTCGGCGTGAACCCGGCGCTGACCGCAGGCGTGGCGACCTACGAGGGGTTGGCCTCGAGCGCCGTCGCGCTGGGTGACCTGGCCGCCGAGCTGGGCTTCGCCACCGTCGATGAGCTCCTCGCCGCCAACGTCCGCGTCCCCCAGCTGGCGGACGCCGCCGCCCAGATCTTCGATCGGGACGGCACCGTCGACGCCAGCGTGGTCAACGCCCTCCTCGCCATCGCCGTCGACGGCGACAGCAGCGTGGACAGCCGGGTCGTCGCCTTTGGCAGCATCGTCGAGGTCGAGCAGGGCCAGGGCGACGCCGCTGCAGCCATGGGCGTCAACGTCCTCGACCTGCTCACCAGCGCCGGCCAGCGGGCCACGGTCGCCAGCGGGACGAGCTTCCTGACCGTCCCCCTGAACGTGGCCATCCCCGGGCTGGCCTCGTCGTCGCTGCGCCTCGACCTCATCGAACCCGCCGTCATCTCGGCCTTTGGCCCCGTTGGCACACAGGCCGAGACCGCCCAGATCGAGACCACCCTCACGACCCGCATCGAGGTGACGACGCCCAGCATCTGCGTGCTCCTGGTCTGCATTCCCCGCCTGCTAACGGTCGACCTCCCGATCGTGGTCACCGGCGCCGACGCGGTCGGCACCATCTCCGACATCCGCTGCCTGGTCCCCGAACCCGAGAGCGAGGTCGACATCACCGTCGTCACCGGAGGAGCGTCGGCGACGGCGAACGCCACGGCCAGCATCGTCGACATCGGCGTCGACGCGGCCAGCGCCGGGCCCATCGAAATCGGTCCCGATGTCACCAACCCACCGCTCACCTTCCCCGGTCCCGCCGATCCCAGCCCCATGGTGTTCCCCTCGGCGATCCAGTCGACGCCCGGGGCACAGACGCTGGCCACCAGCTTGATCACCGATGCGCAGCTGAGCCTGGCGGGCCTCGACGCCGGACAGCTCCTGAGCCTGGTGCGGCCGGTCACCGACCAGATCGACGCCGTCATCCTCAACCCGTTGTTCGATGCCCTCGGGCTCTCGGTCGGCGGTGCCGACCTTCGCACCCGGGGAGTGGAGTGCGACGGGGGGTCGTCCCGGCTGGTGCAGTAGGCCCTAGCGGGCGAACAGCTCCCGGACGCTCAGGTTGAAGCCGGGGAGCTGGGGCGAGCCCAGCTCGTGCTCGGTCACCAGGGTCAGGTGGACGTCGAACACCGGGGCCTCGGGCGACGAACGACGGTGGACCAGGACCACCTCGGCCTCGGTGTCGACCAGCCACAGCTCTGGCAGCCCGGCCCGTTCGTAGGTGTCCTTCTTGACCTCGGTGTCGTGGCGCCAGGTCGACGGCGAGCTGACTTCGACGGCGAGGTCGGGCGGACCTTCCAGGCTGCGTGCACCCTCACCTGGACGACGCGCCTCGGTCACCCACCACAGGCCCGGGGCGAACACGTTGCGCTCGTCGAGCACCACGTCGACCGCGATGCCGGCCTCGCCTCGCCCCGGCCCCTCCTCGGTCCACTCGGCGAGGCAGCGAGCCAGGAACATGACGATGCGCTGGTGACGGAAGCTGGCTTCGGTCACGATGATCTCCCCGTCGATGAGCTGGGTGAAGCGGTACTCGTCGAGGGGAAGCTCGAGGAACTCGTCGGCCGTGAGCCCTTGATCGGCCAGCGCCATCAAGACCAGGCTACCCACGCCCTGGGACAGGGTCGCTCAGCCGAGCAGGCCCAGGGCCTCCACCGCTTCGGCCTCGTCGACCAGCTCCGACACCGAGGCGTCGATCCGTTCCCGCGAGAACCGACCGATCTCCAACCCGGCGACGATCGACCACTCGCCGTCGGCACACGTCACCGGGAACGACGACACCAGGCCCTCGGGCACCCCGTAGGAGCCGTCGGAGACCACCGCCATCGACGTCCAGTCGTCGTCGGGGGTGCCCGCCACCCAGTCGCGCACGTGGTCGATGGCCGCCGCCGCGGCCGAGCCGGCACTCGACGCGCCGCGGGCGGCGATGATGGCGGCCCCCCGCCCCTGGACCCCGGGGACGAAGTCGCCCTCGAGCCAGGCCTGATCGTCGTGCAGCGCGTCCAGGGCCGGCCTCGAACCCACCCGGGCGTGGGACACGTCGGGGTACTGCGTGGACGAGTGGTTGCCCCAGATCGTCATGCGGCTGACCTCGCCGACCGACACCCCCACCCTGGCTGCCAGGCTCGCCTTGGCCCGGTTGTGGTCGAGGCGGGTCATGGCGCTGAAGTGGCGGGGGTCCAGGCCGGGGGCGTTGCGCTGGGCGATGAGGCAGTTGCTGTTGGCCGGGTTGCCGACCACGAGCACCCGCACGTCGGGCGAGGCCCGCTCGGCCAGGGCCCGGCCCTGGACGCCGAAGATGGCGCCGTTGGCCTCCAGCAGATCGGCCCGCTCCATCCCCGCGGTGCGAGGCCGGGACCCGACCAACAGGGCGAGCTCGACCGAATCGAAGGCGGCACCGGAATCGTCGCTGCAGGTCAGCCCCTCGAGCAGGGGGAAGGCGCAGTCGGCCAGCTCCATGGCCACGCCCTCCAGCGCAGGCAGGGCCGGGGCGATCTCCAGGAGCTGGAGGACGACGGGCTGGTCGGGACCGAGCAGATCGCCGGCGGCGATGCGAAAGACCAGGCTGTAGCCGATCTGGCCCGCTGCCCCGGTGACGGCGACCCGGACGGGAGCGACGGCGGGCGGCGGCATCGCGCCAGTCAAGCGCACTTCCCGGCCCCGACACCGTTCTGGCCCCACGAGAGGCCGGAAGTCGACGGTCTCGTGGGGCCACAAGCGGAGGAGAGGCCGCGGCTCAGGCGGCGGCGGCTCAGGCGGCGGCTGCCGCCGAGGTGGCCGCCGGCTCGGGCTCGAGGGCCCGGGCCAGCACCTCCCGCACGTCGGAGGCGAAATGGACGGTGAGCGCCTCCCGCACCGCCTCGGGGACGTCGTCCAGGTCGGCTTCGTTGCGGGCGGGCAGCACCACCTCGGTGAGCCCGGCCCGGTGCGCCGCCAGCACCTTCTGCTTGACCCCGCCGATGGGCAGCACCTTGCCCTGCAGGGTGACCTCGCCGGTCATGCCCACCACGTGGCGTACCGGGCGCCCGGTGAGCAGGCTCACCAGGGCCGTGGTCATGGCCACCCCGGCCGACGGGCCGTCCTTGGGCACGGCCCCGGCGGGGACGTGCAGGTGGAACCGCCGGCCCTCGAAGCCATCGTCGTCGATGCCCAGCTCCTCGGCGCGGGAGCGCACGAAGGACCGGGCGATCTCGGCCGACTCCTTCATCACGTCCCCGAGCTGACCGGTCAGCGACAGGCCGGGCTCACCCGGCATCGAGGTGGCCTCGACGAACAGCACCTCCCCGCCGGCTCCGGTGACCGCCAATCCCGTCGCCACCCCGGGCGTCGAGGTCCGCTCGGCCACCTCGGAGTGGAACCGCCGCCGTCCGAGCAGGGGTCGCAGGTCCCCGGCGTCGACCACCACGGGCTCGAGCACCACGGGCTCGACCACCTCGGGCTCGACCCCGGCCGCGGCGCCGTCCCCCCCGGAGGGACCGGTGCGCAGGCCGGAGCTGGCACCGGCCACCCGGGTGGCCACCTTGCGCAGCACCCGCCCGAGCTGGCGCTCGAGCTCGCGCACCCCGGCCTCCCGGGTGTAGCCCGAGGCCACCTCGGCCACGGCGTCGTCGGACACCTCGACCTCCTCGGCCCGCAGGCCACTGCGCTCCAGCAGCCGGGGCAGCAGGTGGTCCCGGGCGATGGCGACCTTCTCCTCGTCGGTGTAGCCGTCGAGGCGCACGATCTCCATGCGGTCGAGCAGCGGCCCGGGGATGGTCTCGAGCACGTTGGCGGTGGCGATGAAGACCACGTCGGACAGGTCGAGGTCGACCTCGAGGTAGTGGTCGCGGAAGGTGTGGTTCTGGGCCGGGTCGAGGACCTCGAGCAGGGCCGACGAGGGGTCGCCCCGCCAGTCGCTGCCCACCTTGTCGACCTCGTCGAGCAACAGGACGGGGTTCATGGCGCCGGCCTCGGTGAGGGCCCGCACGAAGCGCCCGGGCCGGGCGCCCACGTAGGTGCGCCGGTGGCCGCGGATCTCGGCCTCGTCGCGCACGCCGCCCAGCGCCACCCGAGCGAAGGGGCGACCCATGGCCCGGGCCACCGACTGGCCGAGCGACGTCTTGCCCACGCCGGGAGGGCCGACGAGGGCCAGGATGGCGCCCGACCCCCGGGTCCCCGTCCGCCCGGTCGCAGCCGCCTCCTCGGTGGCCGCCGGGCCCATGCCCCGCTCGGCCCGCAGCTTGCGCACGGCCAGCAGCTCGACGATGCGCTCCTTCACGTCGTCGAGCCCGGCGTGGTCGGCGTCGAGCACGGCACGAGCCGCGGCCAGGTCGAGGGGCTCGTCGGCCCGGACCGACCACGGGAGCTCCAACACGGTGTCCAACCAGGTGAGGATCCACCCGTGCTCGGGGCTCTGGGGACCGGCGCGCTCCAGCTTCTCCAGCTCCCGCTCGGCCGCGGCCCGCACCTCCTCGGGCGCGCCGGACTCCTCCAGGCGGCTCCGGTAGCCGGCGATCAGGTCGTCGTCGCCCTCACCCAGCTCGGCTCTGATGGCCTCCATCTGGCGGCGCAGGACGGCCTCGCGCTGGGCCTTGTCGATCCCCTCGGCCACGCCCCGGTTGACCTCGTCGCGCACCGCCACCTCGGCCAGCACGTCCTTGGCCCAGGCCAGGACCTTCTCCAGGCGGGCCTCGACGTCGGTGGCCTCCAGCACCTCGACCTTCTGCTCCAGGCTGAGGTCGGGCAGGTACAGGGCGGTGTCGGCCACGGCCCCGGGGTCGGTGATGCCCCGCAGGCCCTCGGCCAGTCGCCCCGCGCCCCGGTGCTCCAGGATGGCCTCGACCACGGCCCGGTACTCCCGGGCCAGCTGCCGGGTCCGCTCGCCGGGCTCGGGCTCGTCGACCGGCTCGGCCGAGACCCACAACCCGTCGCCCTCGCCGCCGACGCCGGCGCCGATGACGGCCCGCTCCAGGCCCCGTACCACCACGGCACGGTGCCCGCCGGGCAGCTCACCCACGTCCTCGATCTTGGCCACGGTCCCCACCCGGGCGTAGTGCCCCTCCAGCTTGGGGACCAGCAGCAGCCGGCCCGAGCGGCGCTGGGCCGCCTCGACCGCGGTGCGGGCCTCGGGCGTCTCCAGCACGATGTTGACGACCATGGTGGGGCCGACCACGCCGCTGGTCAGCGGCAGGACCGGCAGGGTGAGCGTCTGGGTTTCAGGCATACCGGTTGTAACGATGATTACGGGCTGGCTATTTCCACCCCAGCCTGCCGACAGCCAGTTCTCGACGCGGCGGCACCCGCTAGCGCTGGATGGCCTTGGTCTCCAGGTACTCCTCCAGCCCGGCCACCCCCAGCTCCCGACCGTTGCCCGACTGCTTGTAGCCCCCGAAGGGGGCCCGGGGGTTGAACATGGCCCCGTTGATCTCCACCTGCCCGGTGCGCAGGCGCCGGGCCACGGCGAGGGCACGCTCGGGGTCGGCCGACCACACCCCCCCGGCCAGGCCGTAGTCCGAGTCGTTGGCCAGGGCGACCGCCTCCTCCTCGGAGTCGTAGGCCAGGATGGCCAGCACCGGCCCGAAGACCTCCTGGCGGGCCAGGGCGCTGTCGGGCCGCACCTCGGAGAAGATCGTCGGGCGCACGAAGTACCCCCGATCCAGTCCCTCGGGCGGCTCGGGCCCCCCCACGACGAGCCGGGCGCCCTCCTCGAGCGCCTGGAGGATCGCGGCGCGCACCCGCTCTCGCTGCTCGAAGGATGCCAGCGGCCCGATCGTGGTTCCCGCCGCGAAGGGGTCACCGGGGACGTAGGTGGCCGCGGCCTCGGCCGCCCGGTCCTCGACCTCGGACAGCGCGGCCCGGGGCACCAGCAGGCGGGTGAGCGCCGAGCAGGTCTGGCCGGCGTTGAGGAAGCACTTGGCCACCCCGTCGGGCACGGCCTGGTCGAGGGGGGCGTCGTCGAGGACGACGTTGGCCGACTTGCCCCCCAGCTCCAGCGCCACCCGCTTCACGGTCCGGGCCGCCACCTCGCCCACCCGCCGGCCGGCGCCGGTCGAGCCGGTGAAGGACACCATGTCGACCTCGGCGTGGGACACCAGGGCCTCACCCACCGGTCCCGCCCCGGTGACCAGGTTGAGCACGCCGGCGGGGAGCCCGACCTCCTCGGCCAGCTCGGCCAGGACGAAGGCCGACAGCGGCGCCACCTCAGAGGGCTTGAGCACCACGGTGCACCCGGCGGCCAGGGCCGGCGCGACCTTGGCCACCGCCTGGTGCAGCGGGTAGTTCCAGGGGGTGACGGCGGCCACCACCCCGACCGGCTCGCGCACGACGAGCGACGGAGGCTCCTCCACCTCGAAGGGGAAGTCGGCAACCAGCTCGGCGGCGTGGGCCAGGGTGAGCGTGGGCAGCCCGACGTGGATCAGCACGCTCAGGTTCTCGGGCGTGCCCACCTCCCGGGCCACGAGGGTGGCGATCTCGTCGGCGCGCGCCGCCATCGCCGCGCCCAGCGCCGACAGCAGGCCGGCCCGCTCCGGCACCGGCGTCTGCGACCAGGCGGGCAGGGCATGGCGCGCCGCGGCCACCGCCCGATCGACGTCGGCCGGGCTCGCCTCGGGGACACTGCCCATGACCTCCTCGGTGGCCGCTTCGATCACGTCGCGCGAGCCCGAGCCGTCGGGCACCACCCACCGTCCGCCGAGGTAGAGCCGGTCTCGCCGGTGGAACGGGCCTCCCGTCACCGGCTCATCAGAGGTGGTCGACGACGGCGGCGGCGAACTCCGAGGTCTTCACCTCGGTGACGTCGTGCATCAGCCGGGCGAAGTCGTAGGTGACGACGCCCTCGGCGATGGTGGCCTCCAGCGCCCGCACCACGTCGTCGGCGGCTTCCTGCCAGCCCAGGTGCTCGAAGAGCAGCACGCCCGACAGCAACAGGGACCCGGGGTTGACCTTGTCCATCCCCGCGTAGCGGGGGGCGGTGCCGTGGGTGGCCTCGAAGATGCCGTGGCCGGTGACGCTGTTGACGTTGGCCCCGGGAGCGATGCCGATCCCGCCCACCTGGGCGGCCAGGGCATCGGAGATGTAGTCGCCGTTGAGGTTGGTGGTGGCGATGACGTCGTACTCGTCGGGGCGGGTCAGGACCTGCTGGAGGAAGGCGTCGGCGATGACGTCCTTGACCAGCAGCTTGTCGCCCGGCTCGCCGCCGCAGTCGTCCCAGCCCACGGCGCGATCGGCGAACTCCTCGGCCACCAGCTCGTAGCCCCAGGCCTTGAACGCCCCCTCGGTGAACTTCATGATGTTGCCCTTGTGCACGAGGGTCACCGACCGGCGGCCCCGGGAGAGCGCGTAGTCCAGGGCGGCCCGCTGCAGGCGCTTCGAGCCGGTGGTCGAGATGGGCTTGAGGCCCAGACCGGAGTCGGCCCGGACCTCCCACCCCAGCTCGTCGGCCAGGTACTCGATCAACTTCTTGGCCTCGGGGCTGCCCTCGGCCAGCTCGAAGCCGGCGTAGACGTCCTCGGTGTTCTCCCGGAAGACCACCATGTCGACCTTCTCGGGATGCTTCACCGGAGAGGGCACGCCAGCGAACCACCGCACCGGGCGCAGGCAGACGTACAGGTCGAGGATCTGGCGCAGGGCGACGTTGAGGCTGCGGATGCCGCCGCCCACCGGCGTCGTCAACGGCCCCTTGATGCCGACGCGGTAGCGGCGGAAGGCCTCGATCGTCTCGGTGGGGAGCCACTCCCCGCACTCGGCGTGGGCCTTGGCCCCGGCCAGCACCTCGACCCAACCCACCTTGTGCCCGTGGCGGGCAGCGGCGGCGTCGAGGACGAGGCGGGTGGCGGGCCAGATGTCGACGCCGGTGCCGTCGCCCTCGATGTAGGGGACGACGGGCTCGTCGGGCACGACCAGCGAACCGTCGTCGGACACCGTGACGGGCTCGGCCATCGGGAGAGGTTACCGGCGGTCCGCGATGACGTCGAAGGGTGGTCTCCCCGGGCCGAGGCCGAGGTTGGCGTAGATCTCCCTGGTCGCGGTGGAGCGGTTGAGGGTGTAGAAGTGCAACCCCGGCGCCCCCCCGTCGAGCAGCTCGGCGCACAGCTCGGTGGCCACCTCCACCCCGATTCGGCGCACGTCCTCGGGGCGGTCGGCCACGGCCTGGAGGCGCTCGGCCAGCTCGGGCGGGAAGGCCGCCCCCGAGAGGGCGGCGAAGCGCTCGACCTGGCCCACGTTGGTGACGGGCATGACCCCGGGGACCACCGGGCGCTCGACGCCCAAGGCGTCGAGCTCCTCGACCATGGTGAAGTAGTCGCGTGCCCGGAAGAAGAACTGGGTGATGCCGAAGTCGGCGGCAGCCAGCTTGGCCGCCAGGTGGCGGCGGTCATCGGTGCGGGTCGTCGAGCGGGGATGGCCCTCGGGGTGGGCGGCCACGCCCACCGAGAACGGACCCCGCTCCCGGACGAGCTCCACCAGCTCCAGGGCGTAGCGGAAGTCGACGGGAGGGGGTGCGGACGTGGTGCCTGACGGGGGGTCCCCGGCCAGGGCCAGGATGTTCTCCACGCCGGCCTCCCGGTAGCCGTCGAGGATCTCGACCAGCTCGGCTCGCCGGTGGCCGGCGCAGGTCAGATGGGCCATGGGGGTCATCGACGTGGCCGCCAGGATGTCGAGCACGATCTCGCGGGTGCGGGCCCGGGTGCTCCCGCCGGCACCGTAGGTGACCGACACGAACGAGGGGGCCAACGGCTCCAGCTCGGCCAGGGCCTTCTCCAGGGCTCGTGCCGCCTCGTCGGTGCGGGGCGGGAAGAACTCGAAGGAGACGCAGGGGCCGGCGCCGAGGAGCTCGTGGACCTTGGCCATGGGGCGCCTCAGGCTAGCCCTCGGATCTCGGCGCCTCGGGGCTTCAGGCCTCGGCCCCACCTGCCGATACGAGGAGGAGGAGGAGCGGGGGCGACGGGTGCCCACCGCCGGGCAGGAGGAGCCACCCATGGCATGGCCGATGCACCTCAAGCAGCGCCACCGTGACCACGTCGTGCACCGCTGGGAGCGGCCGCCCCAGGTGGAGGAGGGCCAGATTGCCCTGGTCCACGCCCCTCGGGCCGGCGTCCTCCTCGAGCACCGGGCGGCCGATGCCGACCAGCCCGAGGACGTCGTCGACCAGCCGGTCTGAACGACCAGCCCCGCGTCCCGCGCCACCTCCCGAGCCCATGTCGTCGCCCATGGCCGACCTGCTGGTAGGAAAGAGTCGAACGCAGCGTCGAGACGATCCGGGAGGTGACGAGGTGGCTGATCCGATCCGTCCCTGGCGCCGGCCCCCGCCTCCCCCGCCCGACCCGTCCATCCTGCCCCCCGATCTGGTGGCCCGGGCCCGGGGCCTGCGCCTCCAGCTGGGCGACAACATGGGCGGGGGATCCGAGCACCGGCGCCGCACCCGCAACGCCTACGACGAGGCCCTGGTCCAGGTGGCCGACCTGCTCGAGCTCCCCGGCGCCCCCGACCCCGAGCTGGTCATCGGGCGGCGGGTGCTCACCACCCTGGAGCGCTCGCTGCTGGAGAAGGCGGTGGTCGCCCGGGGCGTCGACCTCGGCATCGCCGAGCGGCCGCGGCTCCGGGCCCTTGGTCCCGGGCCCCAACCCACCGGGCCCCCGGCTGCCGGCCGGACGCCCACCCCCGGACCTCCTGCCGCCAGTTCCCCTGGGTGGGACGGGCGCCGTCGCACACCCCCGAGCCCGAGCGTCGACCCGGCCCCGCCGGCCCCGCCCCCGCCCGTGCGGAGCCGCCGCGACAGCCTCCTGGTCGAGGCCCGAGCCATGCGCCGGCGCCTCGACCTCTACGAAGCCGACGACCGGTTGTGGCCGACCAAGGTGCAGGAGTGGTGCGAGGACCTCGACACCTACGACGGCCTGCTCATCGACCTCGCCGTGGCCACCGGCCTCCCGACCTCGGTGCTGCCCGAGGGTGACCGGCGGCGGCTGCTGGCCGAGGAGCGGGCCGGCATCGAGGGCGGCCTGGCCCGAGCCGGCCACGAGCTCGATCGCGACCGCGCCCACTGAGCTGGGCGTCCTTCACCCTCGAGCCGGCGGCGTGCGCCGCTCGGGCTCCGGGGTAGGCTCCGGCTCGTCCCGATGTTCCTCCTTCCCTGCGAGGTGTGAGATGGCTGTGGTGACCGGGCTGCGCGACGACGACATGGAGACCACGTGGCTCCGGCCCGGAGTGACGGCCATGAGCTCGGACACCCCCCTCGGGACCGACGCCGACGGGACCGACGCTGACAGCGCCGACGTGGTCGACGGCGACAGCACCGACACCACCGACGGCGACACCGCCGACACGACCGACAGCACCGACACGACCGACAGCACCGACAGCACCGACACGACCGACAGCACCGACACGACCGACGTCGACTCGACCGACGTGGTCGACGGCGACACCGCTGGCGCCTGAGGCCCCCGCCGCAGTCGGCGGCGCGCTGGCCCGCTGCGTCGGCGACGCCGCCGACTTCCTCGACCGGAGCTGGGCCCGCCGGCCCCACCGCCTCGACCCCCCCGACCCCGGAGCCTTCGCCGACCTGCTGTCGCTGGCAGCCGTCGACCACGTCCTGTCGACGACCGCCCCGCGCACGCCCTCCTTCCGGCTGGTCGCCGACGGCACCCCCCTGCCCGAACCCTCCTACACCCGGTCGGGCCAGGTGGGGGGCAAGCCCTACCGGGGGGCAGCCGATGTCGCCCGGCTGTCCCAGGCCTTCGCCGACGGGGCCACCGTCGTGCTCCAGTCGCTGCACCGCTCGTGGGCGCCGCTGGCCCGCTTCTGCCGTGACCTGGAGCTGACCCTCACCCATCCGGTGCAGGCCAACGCCTACCTCACCCCGGCCGGGGCCACCGCACTGGCGCCCCACCACGACACCCACGACGTGTTCGTGCTGCAGATCCACGGCCACAAGCACTGGCGTGTGGCCGAGCCGGTGGTGGAGGCGCCCCTCCCCCGCCACCGCTCCCGCCAGGCCCTGGCCGCCGCCCAGCCGCTGCTGTTCGAGGCCGACCTGACCCCGGGCGACTGCCTGTACCTCCCCCGGGGCTTCGTCCACGCCGCCACCGCTCAGGACGGCGTCTCCCTGCACGTGACCATCGGGGTCCACGCCGTGACCGCTCACGACGTGCTCGCCGCCGTGGTCGACCGGGCCGCCGAGCACCCGGCTTTGCGGGTCCCCCTGCCCGTCGGCTTCGCCCGCGACCCCGAGGCGGCGACCCTTGCGGTGCAGGCATGCGTGGCCGAGGTCGGCCGCTGGCTGTCCTCGCTCGACCCGGTCCCGGTGGCCGAGGGGCTGCGGCGGCGGTTCTGGTCGCAGCGCCAACCCCTCCTGGAGGGCCAGCTCATCCAGCTCGTCGACCTCGGCCGCCTCGACGACGACTCGGTGGTGATCCGCCGCCCCGGTGCCATCTACGAGCCGGCGTCCCCTGGTGACGGGTACGGTGACGGGGCCGGGAGCGGGGGCGACGGGGGCCGGCTGCGCCTGCTGCTGGGCGACCGGGAGCTGGTCCTGCCCGCCGAGCTCGGTCCCGCCCTGCACCGGTTGCTCGACGGCGATCCACGACCGGTGTCAGACCTCGCCGACCTGCTCGACGAGCCGAGCCGCCTGGTCCTGGTGCGCCGGCTGGTGCGCGAGGGCCTGGTGCAGGTCGTGGCCCATGTCTGAGGGGGCCGCTCCCCAGGCGACGGTGTCGGTGACCTGTGCCGCGGCCTCCCTGGGCCGCCACGAGGCGTTGGTGGCCAGTGCCTCCCGGGTGCGGTCGTGGCTGCTGATCGAGCAACCCGGGTCCTGGGGCCGGGACGCCCTGCTCGAGAGCGGCCTCGACCCCGTCCTGGCGTCCGCCCTCCTGGCTCGGTGCCGGCGGGCGGGAGTGCGCCCCATCCTGATCCGGCGCCCACCCTCGCTGCACTCGGCCGCTCCCGGCGCCCTTGGCCACCGGCGTTGCTACCTGGCCCACTCCGGGATTCACCGGAGCTGGTCGGAGGCCCTCGACCTCGACGATCCCGCCTCCCTCCTCGACCTCGACCTCGGCCTGCTGGCGTCGGACCGGCCACCGGGCCTGGGGGCCGCCGAACCCGGACCGCTGCTGTTGGTCTGCACCAACGGGCGCCACGACCGCTGCTGCTCCGACCTGGGGCGCCCCCTGGTCCGGGCCCTGGTCGAGGCCGGCTCGCACGACGTGTGGGAGTGCTCCCACATCGGCGGAGACCGCTTCGCCGCCAACCTCGTGTGCCTGCCCGAGGGCGTCTACTTCGGACGGGTGGCGGCTACCGCCGGCCCAGGGGTGGTCGCCGACTACCGGCGCGGCCAGCTCAGCCTCGAGCACTACCGGGGTCGGTCGTCCCACCCCTCGCTGGTGCAGGCCGCGGAGCTGTTCGTGCGCCGGGCCAGTGGCCTGCTCGGGCTCGACGCCCTCCTGCCTCGCGCGGTCGAACCGCTCGGCGAGGACGAGGCCGAGGTCACCTTCGTCACCGCGGGCGCCCCCGCCTCCTCGCCGCCGGGGTGGCGGGCCCGGGTGGGCCGGCGGCGCTCCCCGTGCCCGGCGGTGCTCACCTGCCGGTCGGACCGGGCCTCCTGTCCCTGGGAGTACCACCTGGTCGACCTGTCGCCGCTGGCCCTGGCCCCCTCGTCTCCCGCCTGAGCAAGCCCGGCGCGCTCAGCGCCGGCGCCGCTCGGCGGCGGCCACCGTGTTGGCCAGGAGCATGGCCACCGTGGTGGGGCCCACTCCGCCCACCCGAGGTGTGATCCACCCGGCCACCTCGGCCACCGACTCGTCGACGTCGGGCAGGATGCGCCGACCCTGGTAGCGCACCCCACCGCCCACCACCACCGCGCCGGGGCGGACGTGGCCGAGCTGGAGGATCCCGGGAACGCCGGCGGCGGCGATGACGACGTCGGCCCGCCGGGTGTGCTCGGCCCACTCGGGCACCCCGGTGTGGACCACGGTGACCGCGGCGTTGGCCGTGGGCCGCTTCTGGCTGAGGAGCAGGGCCAGGGGCCGCCCGAGAGTGAAGCCCCGGCCCAGGATCACGACGTGGCGCCCGGCGACGGGCACCTCGTAGTGGGCCAGCAGCGCTTCGATGCCGGCCGGGGTGCAGGGGACGGGACCGGGCATCGACAGGGCCAGGCGACCGAGGTTGGCCGGGTGGAGCCCGTCGGCGTCCTTGTCGGGGTCCATGGTGGCCAGGGCGGCCTCGTAGTCGATCTGGGCCGGCGTGGGGTGCTGGACGAGCATGGCGTCGACCGCGTCGTCGTCGTTGAAGTCGCGGATGGCGCCCACGAGGTCGTCCTGGGTGGCGTCGGCCGGGAGGTGACGGTGCGACGAGGCGATGCCGAGCTCGTCGGAGCGGGCGTGCTTGCCCCGGATGTAGCCGGCGCTGGCCGGGTCGTCGCCCACCAGGATGGTCCCCAACCCGGGCCGGTGCCCGGCAGCCACCAGCGCCTCGATCCGGGGCCGCAGGCCGGCCAGCACCGCCTCGGCCACCGGTCCCCCGGGCATGAGCACGGCGGTCATGCCGGCGACTTCTCCCGGTCCTCTCCACCGGTTCCGGGGCCGGATGCGGGAGGGGTGGGCGTCAATGGAGGAACTGGCGCTCGCCGGTGAGGACCATGGCCAGGCCCAGGCGGTCGGCGGCGGCGGTGACCTCGCCGTCGCGCACCGAGCCCCCCGGTTGGACCACCACGGCGACCCCGGCCGCGGCCGCCGCCTCCACCCCGTCCGGGAAGGGGTAGAACCCGTCGGTGGCCGAGGCGCCCCCGGCGGCGCGACCCCCGGCCTTGGCCGCGGCGATCTCGGCCGCCCCCACCCGGCTCTGCTGGCCGGCGCCGATCCCCACGGCCATGCCCGCCTTGACCAGGGCCACGGAGTTGGACGTGACGTGCCCGCACAGCCGCCAGGCCAGCTCGGCGTCGGCCCACTGCTCGTCGGTGGGCGCGAGCTCGGTCACCACCCGCCAGGCATCGCGCCCGGCGACGAAGCGGGGCGCCTCCTGGACCAGGAAGGCACCGGCGAGCTGGCGGAGCTGGAGCCGGTGGGCCACGGGCGCCGGCGCGCTGAGGACACGAGTGTTCCTGCGCTTGGCCGCCAGCAGCTCGACCACCCCGTCGTCGTAGGCGGGGGCGATGACGACGTCGGCCTGGGCGGCGGCGACCATGCGCTCGGCGGTGGCGGTGTCGACCGGGCGGCTGAGCGCCACGATGCCCCCGAAGGCCGACTGCTCGTCGCCCTCGTAGGCCCGCTGGTAGGCCTGGGCGAGATCGGGGGCCACGGCCGCGCCGCAGGGGTTGGCGTGCTTGACGATGGCGACCGCACACCCGTCGCCGGCCAGGGGGACGAGATCGTGCACCAGGGCCCAGGCCGAGTCGGCGTCGTAGAGGTTGAGGTACGACAGCGCCAGGCCCTGGTGCTGGACCACGCCGTCCCACCAGGTGGTGGTCCCGACCGGTCGGTAGCGGGCCCCGGCCTGGTGGGGGTTCTCGCCGTAGCGCAAGTCCTGGGCCCGCTCCAGGGCCAGGTGCACGGTGGGTGGGAGGGGGCCGGCGGGGGCGGGGTCGGTGGCGTCGAGCCAGCCCACGATGGCGGCGTCGTAGGCGGCGGTGTGGGCGAAGGCGGCCCGGGCCAAGCGCCGGCGGGTGGCGTCGGCCAGCGATCCTGTCGACCGAAGCTCGTCGAGCACCGGGGCGTAGTCGCCCGGGTCGACGACCACGCCCACCGAGGCGTGGTTCTTGGCTGCGGCCCGCACCATGGTGGGCCCGCCGATGTCGATCATCTCGATCGAGGGATCGGACCGGAAGGGGTAGAGGTTGGCCACGACCAGGTCGATGGGCTCGATGCCCCGGGCGTCGAGCTGGGCCAGGTGGGCGGGCTCGGACCGGTCGGCCAGGATGGCCCCGTGCACGGCCGGGTGCAGGGTCTTGACCCGGCCGTCGAGCATCTCGGGGGCGCCGGTCAGGTCCTCCACCGAGCGCACGGCCAGGCCGGCCTCGGCCAGGGTCCGGGACGTTCCGCCGCTCGACACCAGCTCCCACCCCAGCTCGGCCAGGCCCGAGGCCAGCTCGACCAGCCCGCGCTTGTCGTAGACCGACAGCAGCGCCCTCACCGAGCGCTCACCTGCTCGACGAAGGCCCGGATGGTGCGGGGGTAGAGCCGGCGCTCGACCGCCTTGATGCGCTCGTGAAGGGTGGCGGCGGTGTCCCCGGCGAGCACCGGCACCCGCTCCTGGGCCAGGATGGGCCCGGCGTCGACCTCCAGGGTGGCCAGGTGCACGGTGCACCCGGTCTCCTCCACCCCCGCCTCCAGCGCCCGGTCCACCGCGTGCCACCCGGGGAAGGCCGGCAACAGCGCCGGGTGGGTGTTGAGGATGCGACCGCCAAAGGCGTCGTGGACCGGTGTGTCGAGCACCGTCGCGAACCCGGCCATCACGACCAGCTCGACCCCATGGACCTCCAGGGCGTCGACGATGCGGTGGGTGAAGTCGAGACGGTCGAAGTCGGCGCCGAAGCTCTCCCGGCGCACCACCTCGGCCGGCACCCCGGCCCGCTCGGCCACCTCGGTGGCCCGGCACGGCCGGTCGACCACCACCACGGCCACCTCGATGCCGGCGGCGAGGATGGCCTCGAGGATGGTGCCGCTGCCCGACGCCAGCACCCCGATGCGCACCGGCGGGACGGTACCAGCGGTCCGGCCACCACCCTGCCTGCCGCCCGCTCGAGCTACCCCTGCCGGTGGCGGCGGCGGTGGGAGGGCGTCAGGTCAGGGAGGCGACCGTCTCGGCCACCAGGCGGGCGGCCTCGCTCGGGTCACGGCCCACGGCCACCCCCGCCGCTTCCAAGGCATCGATCTTGGCCCGGGCCGTGCCCCGAGTGCCCGAGACGATGGCCCCAGCGTGGCCCATCCGCCGCCCCGGCGGGGCCGTGACCCCGGCCACGTAGCCCACCACGGGCGTGGCCATCCCGGCCACGTACTCGGCCGCCTCCTCCTCGGCCGAGCCGCCGATCTCGCCGATGAGCAGCACCACCCGGGTGTCGGGATCGGCCTCGAACAGGGCCAGGCAGTCGACGAAGGTGGTCCCCGGCACCGGGTCGCCCCCGATGCCCACGCAAGTGGTCTGGCCCACCCCGGCCTGGGTCAGCTCGTGGAGGGCCTGGTAGGTGAGCGTGCCCGAACGGCTCACGATGCCCACCGGGCCTCCGCCCCGGCCGATCTCCCCGGCGGTGATGCCGATGTTGGTCCGTCCCGGGCTGATCACCCCCGGGCAGTTGGGCCCGAGCAGGCGGGTGCCGGGGAAGTCGTGCACCAGGGCGGCGTGCATGCGGGCCTGGTCGTGGGTGGGGACGCCCTCGGTGATGACCACCACCAGCTCGATGCCGGCGCCGGCCGCCTCCAGCACCGCCGGGGCCACGCCTGGAGCCGGCACGAAGATGCACGAGGCGTTGGCCCCGGTGGCGTCCACCGCCTCGCCCACGGTGGCGAAGACGGGGATGCCCTCGACGTCGGTCCCTCCCTTGGTCGGGTGGGTCCCGGCCACCACCTGGGTGCCGTAGGCCCGGTTGCGCAGCCCGTAGAAGCGTCCCTGGCTCCCGGTGAGCCCCTGGTAGACCACCCTGGTGGTCTCGTCGGCCAGGATGGTCACGCCACCGGCGCTCCCGCTGGCTCCCCCGTGGCTGCGGCCGCCAGCTCCACCGCCGTGCGGGCTGCCTCCACCATGGTGGGCCGGGAGCGCAGGCGGGCCGACTCGTGGCCGGCCAGGATGGCTCGGCCCTCGGCCGCGTTGGTCCCGTCGAGGCGCACGACGATCGGTGAGGTGATCTCGACGCGCTCGAGCGCCTCGACGATGCCCCGGGCCACCTCCTCGCCCCGGGTGATGCCACCGAAGATGTTGACCAGGATGGCCGCCACCTCGGGGTCGGCGTTGACCAGCTCCAGGGCGGCGGCCATGACCTCGGCCTTGGCTCCTCCACCGATGTCGAGGAAGTTCGCCGGCCGGCCGCCCACCTGGGCGACGACGTCGAGGGTGCTCATGGCCAGGCCGGCGCCGTTGGCGATGATCCCCACGCTGCCGTCCAAGCCGACGTACTGCAGGCCCCGGGCCCGGGCCGCCCGCTCCCGCTCGTCACCCTCCTGGGTGGCGGCGTAGCGGTCCCAGTCGGGGTGGCGGTAGGCGGCGCTGTCGTCGAGGGTCACCTTGGCGTCGAGCGCCACCAGCGAGCCGGCAGCGGTGACCACGAGGGGGTTGACCTCGACCAGCTCGGCGTCGCCCTCGCTGTAGGCCACCCACAGCCGCCCGAGCAGCTCGATCAGGTCCCGGGCGCCCGGACCCGACAGCCCGGCGGCGGCGATCCAGCCCCGGCAGCCGTCGGTCGTCAGACCCTCGACGGGATCGATGTGCAGGCGGGCCACGGCGCCGGGATCCTCGGCCGCCACGGCCTCGATGTCGACCCCGCCCCGGGCCGAGAGCAGACCCAGGTGGGCCCGGGCGGCGCGGTCGAGGGTGAAGCTGACGTAGTGCTCGGCGGCGATCTCCGCCGCCGCCTCCACCCAGACCCGCTCGACCAGGTGGCCCGAGATGTCCATGCCGAGGATGGCCTCGGCCGCCGCCCTGGCCTCGCCGGCGTCGGCGGCCACCCGGACGCCCCCGGCCTTGCCCCGGCCGCCCACCCGCACCTGGGCCTTGACCGCCGCGGGGAACCCCAGCTCCTCGGCCGCGGCCACGGCCTCGTCGGCGTCGGTGGCTACCTTTCCGGCGGGAACGGGGACCCCGAAGGAGCCCAGGAAGCCCTTGCCCTGGTACTCGAAGAGGTCCACCGGGGCCGATACTACGACGGTGGGGGCCCGGCGCTCGGTGGTGGTCGGCCTGCTCGCCGTGGCCTTCGGTGTGGCCCTGTTCGCCGCCCTGGCCGTGCTCGGCAGCTCGGGGCAGGTCGAGGTGCGCCTGGGCGACGACGTGTTCCAAGCCGGCCAGGTCGAGCGGTTGGCGGCCAACGTGGCCCGGGACGGCCCCATCGCCATCCCCGACGCCTCACCCGAGCGGGCTCGTGACATCTACCTCCAGCACCTGGGCGCCAGCCCCGAGGTGGGCTGGCTGGCCTTCGCCGCCCAGGCTCCGGGGGCGCCGCGGTCGTGCCTGCTCCAGTGGGTGGCCACCGAGCGCCACTTCGTCGATCCCTGCAGCGGGCTTCGCTACCCGGCTGACGGTGAAGGGCTTCCCCAGTACCGGACGACGGTGGCCGAGGGTGTGCTGTCGGTCGATCTGCGCCAGCCCGGGCCGGCCGGCGCCCGCGTGCCCTGACCCTCTAGGCCAGGAGCATCCGCATGGGTTGGAGCCGGCGCGAGAAGGGGTTGAGGACGAGCCCGAGGATCTCGAGGGTGACCACCCCGAGGAGGGCCTCGTCGTGCCTCGCCGAGGATGACCGGGGTGTGGGCCCGGCCCTGGGGCAGCGAGATCTCACACTCGGACACGCCCCGCTGGAGGGGGCTGCCGTCGGCCAGGCCGAAGGTGAGGGTGCGGCTCGGCTGCAGCTCGAGGCGCTGCCACACCTCGGCCGGCAACAGGGTGTAGGTGGCCCCGCTGTCGACCAGGAACCGGACGGGCTCCTCGCCTCCGGGCCCCCGGACCTCGCCGTCGATGAAGGTGAGCCCCACGCCCACCGAGCCTACGGCTGGCCCGCTCACCCACCCCGCTCGAGCGGGGTCCAGCACAGCAGGACCCGCTTCTCCCCCGCCCCCGGGAAGCGGATGAGCGCCTCGGCCTTGTCGCCCGAGCCGCTCACCTCCAGGACCACGCCGTCGCCCCACTTCTTGTGACGCACGTCGTCGCCCACCCGCAGGCCCAGGTGCTCCGCGCCGGTGCTGGGTAGCGGCCGTGACGGGGCCAGCGCCGACTCCACGATGCGCGGCCGGGCCCCGAACACCCGCCCCTCGGGCTCGTCGCCCCCGTCGAAGGCCCCCCCGGCGCGCCGCCGGCCGGGCCCCTCGGTGCCGGTGGCGGTGGCGGTGGCCCGGGCTCGCCCCGGCGGCCCCCCGACCATGCGGACCAGGTGCTCGGGCAGCTCCCGCAGGTAGCGGCTGGGCGGGTTGTAGCTGGTGGCGCCGAAGAGGCTGCGGCGCCAGGCGGAGCTGAGGTAGAGCCGCTCCCGGGCCCGGGTGATGCCCACGTAGGCCAGTCGGCGCTCCTCCTCCAGCTCGGCCGGCTCGGTCAGGGTCCGCAGGTGGGGGAAGACCCCCTCCTCCAGCCCGGTCAGGAACACCACCGGGAACTCCAGGCCCTTGGCCGAGTGCAGGGTCATGAGCAGCACCGACGACTCGTCACCGTCGATCTCGTCGGTCTCGGCCACCAGGCTGACCGTCTCCAAAAAGGCGTCGACGGTCTCGGCCTGCTCGGCCACCCCCACCAGCTCGGCCAGGTTCTCGATGCGACCCTGGGCCTCGACGCTGCGCTCGGCCTCCAGCTCGGCCCGGTAGCCGCTGGCGCCGAGGGCGGCGTCGAGCACCCTGGCCGGTCCCTCCCCGGCTTCGACGAGCGCCCGCAGCTCGGCCAGCAGCCCCAGGAACGCGCCGATCCCCTTCAGCGCCGCGCTCTTGACGTCGGCCTCCCCGGCGTGCTCCAGGGCGCTGCAGAAGGGCACGCCCCGGGCCTGGGCCCAGGCGTCGAGGCGGGCCAGGGTGGTGTCGCCCACCCCCCGGCGGGGGACGTTGAGGACCCGCTTGAGCGACACCTCGTCGGCCGGGTTCACCGTGGCCCGCAGGTAGGCCAGGGCGTCCTTGACCTCCCGGCGGTCGTAGAAGCGGGCCCCGCCCACCACCTTGTAGGGCACGCCCGCCCGCACGAGCTGCTCCTCGAACACCCGGCTCTGGGCGTTGGTGCGGTAGAAGACGGCCGCGTCGCCCCAGCGGTAGGTGCCGCCGTCGTGCAGGCGAGCCAGCTCGCCGACCACGAAGGCGGCCTCGTCGTGCTCGTCCTCGGCGGTGTAGCGCACGAGGGGTTCGCCCCCGGCCTGCTCGGTCCACAGCTCCTTGGGCGCGCGGCCGAGGTTGTGGGCGATGACGGCGTTGGCGGCGTCGAGGATGGTCTGGGTGGAGCGGTAGTTCTGGGCCAGCACCACGACCGAGGTGTCGGGGAAGGCCTTCTCGAAGTCGAGGATGTTGGAGATGTCCGCGCCTCGGAAGCGGTAGATCGACTGGTCGCTGTCGCCGACGACGAAGACGTTGCCGTGGCCACGGGCGAGCAGGACCACCAGCTCGTTCTGGGCCCGGTTGGTGTCCTGGTACTCGTCGACCAGCACGTGGCGGAAGCGGCGCTGGTAGTGCTCCAGCACCGCCGGGTGCTCCCGGAACAGGCGCACCGTCTGGGCCAGGAGGTCGTCGAAGTCCAGGGCCCCGGCCTGGGCCAGGCGCTGCTGGTACTCGCGGTACACCTCGGCGATGCGACGCTCGAAGATGGTGCGGGCCGCCTCGGCGTAGGCGGCCGGCCCCACCAGCTCGTTCTTGGCCGTGCTGATCGCGGCGTGCACCGCGCGCGGCGCCATCCGCTTGGGGTCGATGTCGAGGTCGCGCAACACGTAGCCGGTGAGGCGCACGGCGTCGGCCTGGTCGTAGATCGTGAACGACGAGGGGTAGCCCAGCACACCGCCGTGGCGCCGCAGGATGCGCACACAGGCCGAGTGGAAGGTGGAGACCCACATGCGCTCGGCCACGGGGCCGACCAGGGCGGCCACCCGGGCCTTCATCTCGTCGGCTGCCTTGTTGGTGAAGGTGATGGCCAGGATCTCGAAGGGCGACACCCCCTGGGCGATGAGGTGGGCGATGCGATGGGTCAGCACCCGGGTCTTGCCCGAACCGGCGCCGGCCACCACCAGCAGGGCACCCTCACCCGAGGTCACCGCCTCGGCCTGGTCGGGATTCAGGCCGTCGAGCAGGCCAGGACGGGATGGTGGACCGCTCACCATTGCCCTCGGGACCCTACCGGGGGCCTGGGACAGCGGGGCGACCCCCTCCGCCGGCCAGGACCTGGCCGACCCGGTGCACGATCGGGCGCCGCAGGGGCGAGACTGGGACCATGACCACGACCGAGGCCGCCACCCCCACGATCGGTCCCGCCGACGCCCTGCTCTTCGAGCTCCTGGCCACCCCCGAGGGCAGAGCCGACCCCTACCCTCGCTACGCCCAGCTGCGCGAGCACTGGCCGGTCCACCGCCTCGCGCTCGAGATCCCTGGCTCCTCGGCGGGCACCTGGGTGCTCACCCGCTTCGACCACTGCCAGGCCGTCCTGCGCCACCCCCGGGTGGGCAAGGACTTCAACGCCATGCAGCGACGCTGGGGCCTGAGCGGCGAGGAGCTGGCGGCCCAGCAGACCTTCAGCAGCGAACGGCCGTCGATGCTCTTCAGCGACCCCCCCGACCACACCCGGCTGCGGGGCCTGGTCTCCAAGGCGTTCACGCCCCGCACGGTCGAGGCGTTGCGGCCCCACATCGTGCGCCTGGCCGACGAGGTGCTCGACGCCATCGGTGAGGGGGAGGTCAACGTCATGGCCGCCCTGGCCTTCCCCCTGCCGGTCAGCGTCATCGGCGAGATGCTGGGGGTGCCCGCCGCCGACCGCCCCCAGTTCCAGCGCCTGGTCCGGGCCTCGGCCGCCGCCCTCGAGCCCTTCGTCTCCGCCGAGGTGCTCGAGGCGGCCAACGGGGCCACCCTGGAGATGGAGGACTACTTCCGCCACCTGGTGGCCGAGCGTCGCCGGAGCCCCGGTGACGACCTGTTGACCCAGCTCATCGCCGCCGAGGACCACGGCGACCAGCTGAGCACCCAGGAGCTGCTCTCGACGGCCATCCTGCTCTTCGCCGCCGGCTTCGAGACGACCACCAACCTGATCGGCAACGGCCTGCTGGCCCTGCTGCGCCACCCCGACCAGCTCGAGCGCCTGCGCCGGGACCCCGGCCTGCTCCCGTCTGCGGTCGAGGAGCTGTTGCGCTACGACAGCCCGGTGCAGGTCAACGGCCGCATCGCCGGGGACGAGATCGAGATCGACGGCCACGCCTTCCCCGCCGGGGCCACGCTGTTGATCCTCCAGGGCGCGGCCAACCGGGACCCTCGCCGCTTCCCCGATCCCGACCGGCTCGACGTCGGCCGGGCCGACGGCGCCTCCATGAGCTTCGGCACCGGCATCCACTTCTGCCTGGGCGCGGCCCTGGCCCGGGTCGAGGGTCAGGTCGTCTTCGGCCGCCTGCTCGAGCGCTACGGGCGCATCGAGCTGCTCGACGACAGCCCCAGCTACCGCGACAGCATCACCCTGCGGGGCCTGGCCGAGCTGCCGGTGCGCCTCCAGGCCGCCTGACCCGGGCTACTCCCACTCGCTACTCCCACTCGATGGTGCCCGGGGGCTTGGACGTGATGTCGTAGGCCACCCGGTTCACCCCCGGCACCTCGTTGACGATGCGGCTCGACAGGCGCTCGAGCAGCTCGTGGGGCAGCCGGGCCCAGTCGGCGGTCATGGCGTCGTCGCTGGTGACGGCCCGGAGGATGACGGGCGAGGCGTAGGTCCGCTCGTCGCCCATCACGCCCACTGAGCGGATGTCGGCGGCCAGCACGGCGAAGGCCTGCCAGATCTCACGCTCGAGGCCGGCTGCCTTGATCTCCTCCCGCACGATGGCGTCGGCGTGGCGCAGCACGGCCAGGCGCTCGGGCGTGACCTCGCCCAGGACGCGCACCCCGAGCCCGGGTCCGGGGAAGGGCTGGCGCCAGACGATCTCGGGAGGCAGACCGAGCTCCTCGCCCACCCGGCGCACCTCGTCCTTGAACAAGGCCCGAAGAGGCTCGACCAGCTCGAAGTCGAGGTCGGCGGGCAGTCCGCCGACGTTGTGGTGGGACTTGATGCGGGCCGCGTCGGGCGTGCCCGACTCGATCACGTCGGGGTAGAGCGTGCCCTGGACCAGGAAGCGGGCGTCGGACAGCCCCTGGGCCGCCACCTCGAACTCCCGGATGAAGCGCTCCCCGATGGCCTTGCGCTTCTCCTCGGGGTCGACCACACCGGCCAGGCGCTCGAAGAAGCGCTCGGCCGCTCGCACGTGGACGAGCTCGATGCCGTGGTGACGGCGGAACGTCTCGACCACCTGGTCGCTCTCGCCCTCGCGCATGAGGCCGGTGTCGACGTAGACGCAGGTGAGCTGCTCCCCCACCGCCTTGTGGACCAGGGCGGCGGCCACGGCCGAGTCGACGCCGCCCGAGAGGCCGCAGATCACTCGCTCGGCGCCCACCTGGTCGCGCACCGCCTCGACCTGCGATTCGATGATCGAGGTCATCGTCCAGGTGGGCCTGGCGCCGCACACGTCGTGGAGGAAGCGAGCCAACAGCTCCTGGCCCCGCGGGGTGTGCACCACCTCGGGGTGGAACTGAACCCCGAAGATCCTGCGGGCCGGGGATTCCAGGGCGGCGACCGGCGCCTCGGCGCTGCGGGCGGTGGCGGCGAAGCCCTCGGGCACCCCCACGATGGAGTCGCCGTGGCTCATCCACACGCTCTGGCCGCCCGCCACCTCGAACAGGGCAGAGGGGGCGTCGACCTCGAGGGCGGTGCGGCCGTACTCGCCCCGGCCGGTGCGGGCCACGGTGCCGCCTAGGCTGGCGGCCACCAGCTGGGCCCCGTAGCAGATGCCGAGCAGGGGGACGTCGAGCTCGAAGACCTCCGGGTCGAGACCCGGCGCCCCGGCGACGTGGACCGACTTGGGCCCTCCGCTCAGGATGACGCCGACCGGGTTGCGGGCGGCCACCTCGGCGGCGGTGATCGTGTGGGGCACGATCTCGCTGTAGACGTGGGCCTCCCGCACCCGCCGGGCGATGAGCTGGGCGTACTGGGCCCCGAAGTCGACGACCAGGACGGTGTCGAAGTCGCTCACCCGTCCCGCCTCCTCACGTTCCGGCAGCTCGAGTGGTCGAAGAAGCAGCCCGTCGTGCTGCCGGAAGGAGGTTGGGGGCTCACCCCGAGCGGCCCATGCCGATGCCCTGGGAGCGCTGGAGGTCCTTGCCCTCGGTCTGGAGGGCGGGGGCGACCATCACCTCGGCCTTCTGGAACTCCTTGACCGTCTCGTAGCCACAGGTGGCCATGGAGGTGCGCAGGGCGCCGCAGAGGTTCAGGCGGCCGTCGTTCTCCCGGGCGGGGCCCACGAGGATCTCCTCGAGGGTCCCGCGCACGCCGACGCGCACCCGGGCGCCCCGGGGCAGGGTCGGGTGGAAGGTGGCCATCCCCCAGTGGTGGCCCCGGCCGGGCGCCTCGGCGGCGGCGGCCAGGGGCGAGCCGATCATGACGGCGTCGGCCCCACAGGCGATGGCCTTGGCCACGTCGCCACCCGTGCTCATGCCCCCGTCGGCGATGACGTGGCAGTAGACGCCCGTCTCGTCGAGGTGGCGCATGCGGGCCCCCCGGGCGTCGGCCACGGCCGTGGCCTGGGGCACGCCGATGCCGAGGACGCCCCGGCTGGTGCAGGCGTTGCCCGGGCCCACGCCGACCAGGACCCCGGCGGCTCCGGTGCGCATGAGGTGCAGGGCGGCGTCGTAGGAGGCGCAGCCGCCCACCACCACCGGGATCGGCAGCTCTCGCACGAAGCGCTTCAGGTTGAGCGGCTCCACGGTCCGGGACAGGTGCTCGGCGGTCACGACCGTGCCCTGGATGACCAGCAGGTCGAGCTCGGCCTCGAGCAGGTGGGGGGCGAAGGCCTGGGTGCGCTGGGGCGTGACCGAGGCGCACGAGATGACGCCGGCGTCGCGGATCTGGCGGATGCGGGGGGCGATGAGCTCGGGCTTGACCGGCTCGGCGTAGATCTCCTGCAGGCGCAGGGTGGCCTTGTCGGTGGGCAGGTCGGCGATCTCGTCGAACAGCGGCTCGGGGTCCTCGTAGCGGGTCCACAGGCCCTCGAGGTTCAACACCCCCACGCCGCCCAGCCGGCCCAGCTCGATGGCCGTGGCCGGGCTGACCACCCCGTCCATGGCCGAGCCCATCACCGGCAGCTCGAAGCGGAAGGCGTCGATCTCCCAGGAGATGTCGATGTCCTCGGGATCGCGCGTCCGCCGGCTCGGCACGATGGCGATGTCGTCGAAGCCGTAGGCCTGGCGACCGGACTTTCCGATCCCGATCTCGATCTCGGCCACCGATGCCCCCTCGCTCCCGCCCCGTCGGAAGGTTCAGCCTATCGCCGACCTGGTTCCGGGACGGGGACCAGGACCGCCCACACTGTGTCGCAGGAGGTCGACGAGGCTCAGCCCGCGACCTGCTCCTGTTGCACGTCGACCAGCTGCTCCAGCAGCTCGCGCAGGCCGCCCGTCTTGAGGTTGGCCATCACCCGCCCGGGTGTCTCCTCGCCCCGCTCCCACTCCATCCACTGGGACAGCAGCTTGGTGGGGTCGGGCGGGGGCCGTTCCTGCATCGGGGGCAGGCTACCCGCCGCCGAGGTGCACGGTCTCGCCCCGGGCCACGTAGCGGATGCTCGTGGGAAGCGACGCTCGGGCCACGGCATCTTGGAACACGGCCAGGGGCTCTTTGAACACGGTGTAGTCCTCGTAGTGGATGGGCACCGCGGTGCGAGGCCGGATGATCCGCAGCGCCTCGATCCCCTGCTCGGCGTCCATGGTCACCAGCACCCCGAGCACCCGGGTGCCGCCGAGGTGGAGCAGCCCGAGGTCGAGGTCGGGGTAGCGCTGGGGGATCTCGGACAGGCGGTCGTGGACCAGAGTGTCACCGGAGACATAGAGCCGGAAGGCGACCTGCCCGCTGTGGCCGAACTCCACCACGCTGCCCATGACCGGCGGGAGCAGGGCGGCGAGGGCACCGGGAGCGTGACGTCCGGGGACCGCAGTGACCCGCAGCGTGGCCTCGCCCCGGACGAAGAGCTGGGACTGCCAGGTGTCGAGGGTGATGGGCCGCACGAACCCCTGGCGCCGCAGCTTGGCGCTGGCGTGGGCGGTGGTGACGATGGGGATCGCCTTGTCGAGCTCGGCCGCCGCCACCTCGTCGAAGTGGTCACCGTGGTGGTGGGACAGCACGATGAGATCGAGCGGGGGCAGCTCGCCGATCGTCAGAGCCGGCTCGGTCAGGCGACGCGAGTGCAAGCCGTAGCCCAACGTGGCGTGGTCGCCCCGGTGCAGGAAGTTCGGATCGGTGAGCAGGGTGAAGCCGCCGTAGCGGATCAGGACGGTCGCCGTCCCGATGAAGGTCAGCTCCCCGCTCCCGGGTGCGGGAACCTCCGAGGCGTCCAGCTCGACGGGATCGCTCACCGACCTCGCCCGGTGCGCTCCTGGAGCTCGTCGATGCGCCGAGAGGCCTCGGCCTTGGTGAGCGAGGGGTCGAACTCCTCTCCGGCCTCCTGGCTCAAGGTCTCCAGGTACGAGGCCTGCGCCCCGGTCATGGCCTCGTCCCCCGTCACCCACTCATCAGGGTCCTTGGAGACGTTGGACGCAGGCTGCTCACGAGGATCCGGCGCATCGCTCATGCGCGGGCTCTACCCACCCCGGGAAGAGGACCGAACCCGAGAACGCGAGACAGCCGGACCTCAACGGTCCGGCCGTCTCGCCCGACTCACGAAGGAGGGGAAGGAGTGGTGGGCGGGTGGCACCGAGGGGAGGGGCCCACCCACCCGAGCGCAGCGAGGCGTGGGCGGGAGGGGTCCCGCTCGGTGACAGGACCCGCCGAGCACTCCGGAGGAGACCTAGAAGCCCATGCCCCCCATGCCGCCCATGCCGCCGCTCATGTCGCCGGCGGCGCCCATGCCGTGCATGGGAGGCAGCTTCGGGTCCTCGGCCGGCTTGTCGGTGACGAGGGCCTCGGTGGTGAGCAGCAGGCTGGCGATCGAGGCCGCGTTCTGCAGGGCGGCCCGGGTGACCTTGGCGGGGTCGATGATCCCCGCCTTGTACAGGTCCTCGAACTCGCCGGTGGCGGCGTTGAGGCCGGTGGAGCCGGTCTCGCGCTCGATCTGCTGCACGGCCACGCCGCCCTCGATGCCAGCGTTGATGGCGATCCAGCGGGCCGGGGCGAGAAGCGCCCCCCGCACGATGGTCGCGCCGGTGGCCTCGTCGCCGCTGAGGCCGAGCCCGTCGAGGGCGGCGCGGGCCCGCACCAGCGCCGTGCCACCGCCGGGCACGACACCCTCCTCGATGGCGGCCCGGGTGGCCGACAGGGCGTCTTCGATGCGGTGCTTCTTCTCCTTGAGCTCGACCTCGGTGGCCGCCCCGACCTTGACCACGGCGACGCCCCCGGCCAGCTTGGCCAGCCGCTCCTGGAGCTTCTCGCGGTCCCAGTCGGAGTCGGTGTCCTCGATCTCGCGCCGGAGCTGGCCGATGCGCCCGGAGACGTCGGCGTCGCTGCCGCCGCCCTCGATGATGGTGGTGTCGTCCTTGGTCACGATCACCCGCCGGGCGGTGCCGAGCAGGTCGAGGGTGGCGTTCTCCAGCTTGAGGCCGACCTCCTCGGAGATGACCTGGCCGCCGGTCAGGATGGCCATGTCCTGGAGGGTCGCCTTGCGGCGCTCGCCGAAGCCGGGAGCCTTGACCGCAGCCGAGTTGAAGGTGCCCCGGATCTTGTTGACCACCAGGGTGGCGAGGGCCTCGCCCTCGACGTCCTCGGCGATGATCAGCAGGGGCTTGGCCGACTGCATGACCTTCTCGAGCACGGGCACGAGGTCGTGCACGGTGCTCACCTTGCCGTTGACCAGGAGGATGTAGGGGTCGTCGAGCACCGACTCCTGGCGCTCCTGGTCGGTGACGAAGTAGGGGGACAGGTAGCCCTTGTCGAACTGCATCCCCTCGGTGAAGTCGAGCTCCATGCCGAAGGTGTTGGACTCCTCGACGGTCACCACCCCGTCCTTGCCCACCTTGTCGATGGCGTCGGCGATGACCTCGCCGATGGAGGAGTCGGCCGCGGAGATGGAGGCCACCTGGGCGATCTCGGCCCTGTCGTCGACCTCCTTGGCCTGGTCGGCGATGGAGGCGACGGCCGCAACCACGGCGGCGTCGATCCCGCGCTTGAGGGCCATGGGGTTGGCGCCGGCGGCCACGTTGCGCAGGCCCTCGCGCACGAGCGACTGGGCCAGCACGGTGGCCGTGGTGGTGCCGTCACCGGCGATGTCGTTGGTCTTGGTGGCGACCTCCTTGACCAGCTGGGCGCCCATGTTCTCGAAGGCGTCGTCCAGCTCGATCTCCTTGGCGATGGAGACCCCGTCGTTGGTGATGGTGGGCGCCCCGAACTTCTTCTCAAGGACCACGTTGCGGCCCTTGGGACCGAGGGTGACCTTGACCGCGTTGGCCAGCTTGTCGACCCCGGCCTCCAGGCTGCGGCGAGCCTGCTCGTCGAACTTCAGCATCTTGGGCATGAGGGCTCCTAGCGCTTGACGGTGGCGAGGACGTCCCGGCTGTTCAGGATGAGCACGTCCTCCCCGTCGAGGGTGAACTCGGTGCCGCCGTACTTGCTGTAGACGACCGTGTCGCCCTTCTCGATGCCGAGGGGGATGACCTCACCGGTCTGCTCGGAGCGACGGCCCGGGCCCACGGCGATGACCTCGCCCTGCTGGGGCTTCTCCTTGGCCGTGTCGGGGATGACGAGGCCGCTGGCCGTGGTCTCCTCCGACTCACCGGGCCGCACCACGATGCGATCGTCGAGGGGCTTGAGCTTCATGTACGCCTCCGTAGGGGGTGTTCCGCTGGGACCGGCCACACGAGAGGGGCCGTTAGCACTCTCGGGTGCCGAGTGCTAACGATAGGCGCAGGCGCCCGCGCCCACAACCCCCGCCAGGAGGGGCGAGGGGTCCGGCGGTCACACCACCGGGAGGCGGAGGTTGGGCTCCACCCCCGCGTCCAGAGGCGTGGGGCCGTCGTGCTCCAGCCGCCACCACGCGGCGGCGGCCACCATGGCGGCGTTGTCGGTGCACATGGCCCGGCTGGGCAGGAAGGCGGCCAGCCCATCGGCGGTGCAGGCGTCGAGGACCGCCTCCCGCAGCGCCGAGTTGGCGGCGACGCCTCCGCCCAGGGCGATGCTGGTGGCCCCCACCTCCCGCGCCGCCCGGCGGGCCTTGGCCACGAGCACGTCGACCACGGCCTGCTGGAAGCTGGCGGCCACGTCCTCGGTCGCCGCGTCGGGGTGCTGGCGCACGTAGGTGACGACCGCCGTCTTCAGCCCCGAGAAGCTGAAGTCGTAGCCCTGGTCGAGCAAGGCCCGGGGGAAGGGGATGGCGGCGGGGTCACCGGCGATGGCCAGACGGTCGATGGCCGGGCCTCCCGGGTAGCCGAGGCCGAGGTAGCGGGCCACCTTGTCGAACGCCTCGCCGGCGGCGTCGTCGAGGGTCGAGCCCAGCAGGCGGTACCGGCCCACGTCCTCGACGGCCACCAACATCGTGTGGCCGCCCGACACCAGCAGGGCCACGACCGGCAGCTCGAGCGTCGGGTCCTCGACGAAGGAGGAGACGAGGTGGGCCTCGAGGTGGTTGACCCCGACGAAGGGGAGCCCCCACACCAGGGCCAGTGCCTTGGCCCCGGCCACGCCCACCAGGAGCGACCCCACCAGGCCGGGCCCCACGGTGGCGGCCACCGCCTGCATCTCGGGCCCCTCGGCGCCCGACTCCACCAGCGCCTCGGCCACCACGGGGGTCAACAGCTCCACGTGCGCCCGGCTCGCGATCTCGGGGACGACGCCACCGAAGCGGGCGTGCAGATCGACCTGGCTGGACACCACCGACGAGCGGATGTCGACGCCCCGGGCCACCACCGCTGCCGCCGTCTCGTCGCAGCTCGTCTCGATGCCGAGGATCAGCCCGCTCCCGTTCACGCCTGCTCCTCGGCGGGAACGGCGGCGGGGGCGACCGAGGTGGTCGCCGTCGTGGAGGTCACCGCCGCCAGGTCGGCGTCGATGGCGGCCAGGCGGGCGGCGTAGGCGGGCGAGTCGATCTCGTGGGCCCACATGATGAGCGCATCCTCCTTGGTCTCGGCGTAGTACCCCCGTCGCACCCCGGCGGGGACGAAGCCGAAGCGCCGGTACAGCGCCTGGGCGCCGATGTTGCCCATGCGCACCTCCAGGGTCAGCCCGCTGCAGCCCTCGTCGACGCCGTGGTGGGCCAGGGCGAGCAGGAGGCGGGTGGCGATCCCCTGGCGGCGCCACCGGGGATCGACGGCCAGGGTGGTGACGTGGCCCTCGCCCAGACCGACCATCAGGCCCCCGTAGCCCACGACCGACGGGCCGGCGCGGGCCACCAGGTAGCGCCGGCTCGGTCCCGCCCCCAGCTCGGACAGGAACAGGGCCAGCGTCCAGGGTCGGGGACAGACCTGGCCCTCGATGCGCAGCACCGAACGCAGGTGGCGCCGGCGCATGGCCTGGATGCGCACGTCGAGCGGCGCGCCCTCGCACCCCCCGCCCATCGGGCCGCTCACGCTCAGACCACCGGGCCCGGCTGGGGCGGGGCCTGCTCGCGCGTCGACCAGTTGATCTCGGCGTCGGCCTTGCGCAGGTAGACCGGCGCCAGCTCCCAGGGGTTGATGAACTCCTCGCGCAGGGCCCGGGCGTGGGCGAGCTGCACCAGCGAGCCGGCCGAGGGGTAGGCCAGGCCGGCCTCGCCGACCTCCACCCTGATGAGCTCCTGGAGCTGCTCGGCGTAGCGCAGGGCGCCGTCGCCCACGGCCAGGCACTCCTCGCCGGTGGCCAGGATCTCCGAGCACAGCGCCTCGGGATCACCGAGGCGCTGCTCGGAGAGCCGCTGCACCCCGCCGGGGACCTGGCGGTAGAAGCCGTAGAACACCTCACCCCGGCGGGCGTCGACCACCGACACGATGCGCCGGTGGGTCCAGCGCACCGGGAAGGCGAGCAGGTCGAGGCTGGACACGCCGATGACGGGCACCCGCAGGGCCATGGCCAGCGCCTTGGCCGTGACCACGCCGACCCGCAGCCCCGTGAACAGCCCCGGCCCCACGTCGGCGACGACCGCGCCGATCTCGTCGAGCTCGACCCGGGCCTGGCGGCGGATGAAGTCGATGGCCGGGGCCAGGGTCTCGGCGTGGCGCCGTCCCCGGGCGGCGTGGAACGAGGCGAGGACCCCCTCGTGGCCCCCGATGGCGCAACCGACCTGGGGAGTGGCCGTCTCGATGCCGAGGATCAGCACGCGGGCCCCCTCGCCGGCGCCCACGGGGCCAGCACCGCGCCGAGGGCCCGCTCCCGGGCCGCCCAGGCCGGGCCCACCGTCCGCAGGCACAGCGACCGGTGGTCCCCGGCCTGGTCCCCGTAGGCCAGGCGGACCTCGAGGAAGTCGGCGGGCAGCGCCGGGACCACCGCGTCACCCCACTCGATGAGGGTGACGGCGGGGTCGTCGACCATCTCGGCCAGGCCCAGGTCGATGACCTCCTGCAGGTGCTCCAGGCGGTACACGTCGACGTGGTTCATGCGCAGGCGGCCCCCGGGATAGGTCCGCACCAGCGTGAAGGTGGGGCTGGTGACGACCTCGTCGACCCCCAGCCCGGCGGCGAAGCCCTGAGCGAAGGCGGTCTTGCCCGCGCCCAGCTCGCCGGCCAGCAGGACCAGGTCGCCGGCTCGGGCCAGGCCCGACAGCGCGCCGGCCAGGGCCCGGGTCTGCTCCACCCCGGTCGTGCCCGCCACCAGGTTCATCCCGCACCCGCCACGGCGTGAGGATCGCCGGCCAGGGCGAGCTTGGCCCGCACCAGGTCGGCCCGCATGCCGGCCATGGCCCCGGGGCTGCCCCGCAGGACCGCCGAGGGGTGGTAGGTCGGGATCAGCAGGCGCCCCGCCCAGGGGTAGGCCCGTCCCCGGAGCTGGGTGATGCCCTCCCGGCGACCGAGCAGGGCCCGGGTGGCCACGTTGCCCAGGGTGACCACCACGCGAGGAGCGAGGTGGGTGAGCTTGACGTCCAACCACGGGCGGCACGCCGCCATCTCCTCGGGACGCGGATCTCGGTTGTCGGGCGGGCGGCACATCACCACGTTGGCGATGTAGCAGTCGGAGCGCGCCAGGCCCATCTCCTCGGCGATCAGGCGGTCGAGGAGCTTGCCCGAGCGCCCCACGAAGGGCAGGCCGGCGGCGTCCTCCTCGGCGCCCGGCCCCTCGCCCACGAAGAGCAGGTCGGCCTCGACGTCACCCGTGCCGAAGACCACCTGGGTCCGGCCCTGGGCCAGGGCGCAGCGGGTGCAGCTGGCGGCCTCGGCGGCGGCTACGTCCAGGTCCGACACCCCGGCGATGGTACCCCGGTGCTCAGGGGCCGGAGCCGTCCGCCCGCGCCCCCAGGTGGCACCGCGGGACCCGGGCCGAGATGGCGCACACCACCTCGTAGGCGATGGTGCCCAGGCGCTCGGCCCACTCCTCGGCCCCGATCCGCTCGTCCCCCTGCTCGCCGATGAGCACCACCTCGTCGCCGGGAGCGACGGCGGCGGCGAGGGGCTCGTCCGCCGCCCCGCAGTCGACCAGGAGCTGGTCCATGGTGACGGTGCCCACCACCGGCCGGCGCCGGCCCCCGAGGAGGACCTCGCCTCCGACCTCGGAGAAGCGGCGGGGCACACCGTCGGCGTAGCCCAGGGGAACGGTGGCGACCACCGAGTCCCGGGCGCAGCGGTGGACCAGCCCGTAGGAGAGGCCCTCCCCGGCGGGCACGGTCCGCACCAGCGAGACGCGAGCGACCAGGCGCAGCGCCGGGCGCAACGGGGCGCGGCCGTGCAGGGCGGGGCTCGGGTCGAGGCCGTAGACGGTGATGCCGCAGCGCACCAGGTCGTGGCGCAGCTCGGGGCGGTCGAGGGCGGCGGCCGAGTTGGCGACGTGGACGAGGGGAGGGCGCAGGCCGGCGAGGGACAGCTCCTCCACCACGGCGGCGAAGCGCCGGGCCTGCACCGTCGTGAAGGGATGGGCCGGCTGGTCGGCCACCGCGCAGTGGGTCCACAGGCCCTCGAGCACCAGCTCGGGCTGCTCGGCCACCGCTGCGGCCAGCACCCGCGCGTCGCCGGTGGCCGCTCCCACCCGGTGCATCCCGGTGTCGACCTTGAGGTGCACCGGCAGCGTCCCGGCGCCGGCCCTGGCCACCGCCGCGGCCAGGCCCTCGATCCCCTGGCGGGTGTAGACGGTGGGGCGCAGGCCGAGAGCCACCACCGCGTCGTGCTCGCCGGGCGAGGGCTCGGCCAGGACCAGGACCGGCGCGTCGATGCCCGCCTCCCGCAGGGGCACCGCTTCGGCGGCCATGGCCACCGCAAGCCACGATGCCCCGGCCCCGAGCGCGGCCCGGGAGACGGCGAGCGCGCCGTGGCCGTAGCCGTCGGCCTTGACGACCGCGCACAGCCCGGCCGGCGCCACGACGCCACAGAGGGCCCGGACGTTGGCCGCCACCGCCTCCAGGTCGACCTCGGCCCACACCGGTCGGCCGCCCGCGCCGAGCGCGGTGTCGACCGCGGTCACGACGGCGGGTAGCCCATCACCGCCCGCAGGATGTCGCCCCTGGCGATGATGCCGACCAGGTGCCCGTTGGCGGTGACCGGCAGCCGGCTGACGTCGTGCTCGTGCATCAGCGTGGCCGCCCGCTCCAGGGTGTCGTCGTCGGCACAGGCGAGGGGGTCGGGGTGCATGACGTCGCCCACGGTGGCCCCCACCGCCCGGCGGAGGTCCTCTTCGAACCTGCGGTGCGACGAGGGCAGCTCCAGGTAGGCGCCGAACAGCGAGATGACGGTCGGGTAGTGCAGCTTGGTCTCCTGGACCAGCAGGTCCCCGCTCGTGAGCATGCCCACCAGGTGCCCGTGCTCGTCGACCACGGGACCGCCGTCGACCCCCCGCTCGACCAGGCGGCGGGTCGCCTCCTGCACCGGCTCCTCGGGGGTGAAGGTCACCACGTCGGTGGTCATGACCTCGTGGACGAGGGTGGTACGGGGCATCGGCCTACCTCGGGGACGGGCCGCACCGGTCGCTCGGCGCGGGCGGGAGCACGGCGGGCAGCAGATCGACCAGATCGCCGGCGACCAGCCCCCGGGGCCAGCCTAGGCTCCCGGCCCGTCCGTGGACGTGAGCGGCGGCGGCGGCGGCCGCCAGGGGATCGAGGCCGGCGGCGAGGAAGGCGGCCACCACCCCCGAGAGGACATCGCCGGTGCCGGCCGTGGCCAGCCGGGGCCCCCCGCTGGTGGTGAGCAGCACGTCCCCGCCGGGCCCGGCCACCACCGTGGTGGAGCCCTTGAGCAGCACGGTGGCGCCGCGGGCGGCGGCCAGGGACCGGGCCGCCTCCAGGCGGTCGGGACCGGGAGGGTGGCCGGCCAGGCGGGCGTACTCGCCGTCGTGGGGCGTGAGCACGGTGGTGGGGGCCAGCGACAGCTCCGCGCCGGCCAGGGCGCTCAGCCCGTCGCCGTCGACCACCAGGGGGAGCGGGCAGGACCGGGCCAGGTGGCGCACCTCGGCGGCGGCCAGGTCGTCGCGCCCGAGGCCGGGGCCCACGACGACGCAGCGGAAGCGGTCGAGGCCGGCCAGCACGACCTCGGCCCACCCCCTCGCCGGCAGCGGGACGCCCACGGCCTCGAGGGGCGCGCCCTCGCCCGTCTGCCCCCCCGGTGTCGACAGACGCACGTAGCCGGCGCCGGCCCGCTGGGCGGCACGGCAGGCCAGGGTGGCGGCCCCGGTCATGCCCGGGCTGCCCGCCACCACCCACACCGCCGCCCGCCACTTGTGGCTGTCGAGGGGCCGGTCGGGCAGCCAGGCGGCCACGTCGTCGCCGCCCACCAGGTGGGCCCGGGCGACGCCGGCGGCGTCGAGGCCGATGTCGGCCACCTCGACCCTCCCGGCCAGCTCCCGGCCCGGGGCGAGCACCAGGCCGGGCTTGAGGGCGGCGAAGGTCACCGTGCGCACCGCGGCCAGGGCCTGCCCCTCGACCTGCCCGGTGCCTCCGTCGACCCCGCTGGGTACGTCGACGGCGAGCACGGACGCTCCGGCGGGATCGGGCGGGTCCCAGGTGCCCCGGAAGCCCGTGCCGTAGGCGGCGTCGACCACCAGGTCGCAGGCGGGCACGACCGGGGCCCCGGCGGCGGCGTCGAGGACCTCGACCCGCACGCCCTGGCGCCGCAGCCGCCGGGCCGCCTCCCGGCCGTCGGCACCGTTGTTGCCCTTGCCCGCCACCACCACGACCCGCCGGCCGTAGGACCCTGCGAGGAGGTCGAGCGCGGCCCGGGCCACGGCGGCGCCGGCCCGGGCGATGAGCACCTCCACGGGTTCGGGAGCGGCGGCGTCGACCGCCGCCATCTGCGCAGGCGTGACGACGGGGATCACCCGACCATTCTCCCCCTCCGCCCGCGGTAGCCTGCCCCGCCATGCCCGACGAGGACCCCAAGGCTCGCGTCCTGCGCCGCCAGCTCCTCTGGCAGGGGTTGGTGGGGGCCGGGGTGCTGGCCGCCGGCCCCACCCTCTTCCGGTCGGTGCTGGCGGCCCCGCCCTCGGCGGGTGCGGTCGATCTGGGGCCGGCCCGGCTGATCGCCGCCGTGCCCGCTCCCCCGGTGGTCACCCGCTCCCAGTGGGGCGCCGACGAGCGCCTGCGCCGGGGCAGCCCCGACTTCGCCCCCATCCGCCAGGTGATCGTGCATCACACGGTGACGGCCACCCAGGAGCCCGACCCGGCGGCGCGGGTCCGGGCCATCCACGCCTTCCACGTGCAGGGCAACGGCTGGTCCGACATCGGCTACAACTTCCTGGTCGACCAGGCCGGGCGGATCTACGAGGGCCGGGCCGGGGGGGCCGGGCCGCCCGGCGAGGACGGGGCCGGTCGTGGTGTCGTCGGCGCCCACGCCGAGGGGCACAACGCCGGCAGCGTGGGGGTGGCCATCCTCGGCACCTTCACCGAGGACGGGGTGACGCCCTCCGATGCCGCCCTCGACGCGGTCGCCGCCGTCGCCGCCTGGAAGCTCGGGACCCGGGACATCGACCCGGTGGCCCCGGGTGCGCTCATCGGCCACCGCGACGTGGTGTCCACCGGCTGCCCCGGGGCCGGCTGCCAGCGCCGCCTCCCCGAGCTGCGCGACCGGGCCCGGGCCCGCATCGCCGGGGCCTCCTCCCAGCCTGAGGACGGCGGCCTGATCGAGGAGGTGCTCGAGGCGGTGGGCGGCCTGCTCGGCTGACGAGCGCCGCTCAGAGGGCCACGGCGACGGCCTGAGCCAGCCCGGAGGTGTGGCTGAGGCTGAGGCGCCACTCGGCCACCCCGTGCTCGGCGGCCACCGCCGCCGCCCGTCCGTGGAGGCGCACCGTGGGGGCGCCCGACGCCGACCGGCACACCTCCACGTCGCGCAGGGGGAAGCGGCCCAGGCCCACGCCCAGGGCCTTCATCACCGCCTCCTTGGCCGCAAAGCGGGCCGCCAGCCCCTCGACGGGGTTGTGGCGGCGCCCGACGTCGGCCCGCTCGGCCTCGTGGAAGAGCCGCTCGGCCAGGCCGGGGGTGCGGGCCAGGGCCCGGCGGAAGCGCTCGACCTCCACCAGGTCGGTCCCGATGCCGATCAGCTCGCTCTCCAGTGCCGGGCCAGTACGTGGACGGGCTCGGTCAGCAGCTCCACGATGGGCACCTGGCCCAGCACCTCGTCGGCGAAGGCGGGCTCGGTCTCGGTGACGGCGTCGACCAGGGCGCCGTAGCGACCCTGGTAGCCCTCCAGCACCGCCCGGGCCACCTCGGGCGCCAGCCGCCCGGCGAAGCGGACGTGGAGCAGGACCAGGCCCGTCGTCCTGCTCTCCCGGCTCTCGGGGACGATCAGCACGGTCCGACCGTCGCTTGCCCCCACGGCGGCCGTCACCTCCCGCTGGGTGGCCACCCGGTGCTTGGTCCCCCGCAACTCGGGGGAGCGCTCGGCCCGGGAGACGAGCCCGGCCGCGATGCCCTGCTGGTCGAGCACGCCCAGCCGGGCCGTTCCCTCGGCCACGGTGCCGTCGATGCGGTAGCGGGTCGACCCCAGCACCTCCTCCACGGCCGGACCCAGGGCGGCCAGGGTGCGCAGGGCCCGGTAGCCGAGGCGCTCCCGGGCCCCGCCGGCGGCCAGCACGGCGCCCACCAGCGGGGCACCCAGGAGGGCGTCCTCCGAGCGGGAGATGCCCACGGTCACCGTCTTGGCCTGGTGCTTGATGGCGTCGACCGGTCGGGTCAGCGCCTCGATCCCCCGGGTCAGCGCGTTGGTCAGGTCCTCGACCACGACGCTGGGCAGGCCGAGGCGCCCGTGGTCGGACTCGTAGGCCTCGAGGGGGGCGACCCCGGTGGCGTAGCGCAGCAGGGACGCCACCTCGACGGCGACCGACGCGTCGAGGCACCCGTCCAGCGCGCCGGAGCGCAGGGCGGCGTGGATGGTCGCCGCCGCCGGGCGCAGCGCCGGCGCCAGCCGCTCGAGCAGCCCGGCGCCGTCGGGCTCGGCCAGCACGTCCTCGACCGCGGCCCGGGCCTGGCGCAGGAGCCGGGCCTGGGCGTCGATGGCCAGGGCCGCCTCGTAGCCGAAGAGGTGCCCGGCCATGGCCGACAGCACGAAGGCCAGAGCGGGGTGCACGGCCGGCACCGGCAGCGTGGCCAGGGCGCCGACCAGCTCCTGGCCCTCGGTGGCCACCACCACCGGCGCGGCCCGGTGGGCCCGGTAGATCGCCACCTCCTTGGCCACGTCGTCGGCGTTGGGTCCCTCCAGACCCGCCGCGCACACCAGCACCAGCGGCTCGGAGGACAGGTCGATGTGCTTCTTGTCCTCGGTGGCGTCGCAGGCGATCGACTTGTAGCACAGCTCCGACAGCTTGATCCGCACCTCCTCGGCGGCGATGCGGTTGACGCCGTTGCCCACCACCGCCCAGGACCGGCGGGAGGGGGCGTGGACCCGGGCCGCCTCGGCGATGCGCTCCCGCCCGGCCAGCACCTCGGCCATGGCGGCGGGGAGGTCACCCAGCCCGGCCAGCACCGCCGCGGCCCGGTCCCGGTCGGCGCAGCCCAGGGCGTCGGCGATGCCCTCGGCCAGCAGGAAGCCGGCCGCCACCTGGGCGTAGAACGCCTTGGTCGAGGCCACGCTCATCTCCACGTCCCGCCCGTCGGAGGTGAACAGCACCCCGTCGGCCTTCTCCACCAGGTCGCTGTTGCGCCGGTTGACGATGGCCACCACCGCCGCGCCCCGGGCCCGGACCAGGTCGACGGTGCGGTTGGTGTCGGTGGTGGTCCCCGACTGGCTGACGGGGATGACCAGCGTGTCGGACATGTCGTCGTCGAGGCCGAAGCCCGACAGCTCGGTGGCCAGGGCGGACTCGACCCGCAGCGGGGAGCGGGCACACGCGGCGGCCACCGCGCTGGCCACGCTCTGGGCGGCGACGGCCGCCGTCCCCTGGCCGATGACCAGCACCCGGGCGAGGGAGCCGTCACCCAGCGCCTTGCGCAGCGGCTCGGGCAGGACGTCGTCGTCGAGGGTGACGCAGGGCCGTCCCTCACGGGTGCCGATGCGCCCACGCAGGGTCCGGGCCAGCGACCGGGGCGCCTCGGACAGCTCCTTGAGCAGGTAGTGGGGGAAGTGGCCGCGGTCGATGTCGCGGGTGGTGATCTCGGCCACCGCCACGTCGCCGTCGCCCACCGGCAGGGGCGTGCCGTCGTAGGACCAGCGCCGGACCCCCTCGAGGCCCTCGGCAGCAGGGTCGACCACGACCACCTGCCCCCGGGCCCCGGCCGGCCCGTGGGCGCTCTCCCCGTCGATGCGCAGGTAGCGGCGGGTCTCGCCCACCACGCCGTACGGCTCGCTGGCCACGACGTAGGTATCCTCGGCCAGGCCCACGTAGAGCGCCTGGCCGCTCCCCCGCACGGCCAGGGCCAGGCACCCGGGGGTGGCGCCCAGGCTGGCCGCCACCGCCATGGAGCCCTCCAGGCCGGCGACGGCTCGGCGGAAGGCCTCTGCCGGGGTCGAGCCGGCGGCCACCTCGCGGGACACGAGGGCGGGTACCACCTTGGAGTCGCAGGAGATCTCCACCGGGATGCGAAGGTCCCGCTGGCGCCGCAGCTCGAGGTGGTTGTCGACGTCGCCGTTGACGGCCACGGCGACGTAGGGCCTGCTGGAGGGCGCGCCGTCCTCTCCCTCCTCCTCCTGGTCGAGGGGGTGGGCGTTGGCCTGGGAGACGGTGCCGACGCTGGCCCAGCGGGTGTGGCCGAGCACGCTCACCCTGGCCGTGGGCGCGGCCAGCGCCCGGTGGAGGAGGTCGTCGCCGCGCACCTCCTGGCGCAGCGCCCGGGTGTTGTCGCCCAGCTCACCGATCTCGGCCGCGGCCTTGTACACCAGGGCCAGGCGCCCGCCCGGGGTGCGCACCGCCCCCGAGGTGAACAGCGGGTCACGCCGGGCCTCCAGGGCGGCGGCGAGCTCGGGATCGGAGAGGTCCAGGCCGTGCCCGTCGACCAGCAGGTGGAGCCCGGCCGAGTCCCGCCCGCGGACCTCGAGGCGGTCGAGGGCCGACAGGGCGACCTCCACGGCTAGGAAGGCCCCTACCGCGGCCCGTCCCGGGTCGGGGCCGGCGAGGTCGGCCACCGCCCGAGCCGCGCCCAGGCGGTCGCGCCCGAGCGCCCAGGACGCATCCTTCAGCCGGACCAGGGCGACGTTGTGGGCCTCCAGGGCCCGGCCCGACAGCTCTGCGGCCCGGAGGTCGAGCTCGCCGTCGAGGCGACGGAGGGTGGCTTCGGTGCGCTCGGCCACTGCGTGGATCTCCTCGGCCACCGCCGGATGGTCGAGCAGGAACTGCACGCCCGGGGCGCCCCGCAGCGCCGCATCGAGTGACTCCAGCGGGGCAGCGGCAGCCACCATCGCCGCCGTGGTGGACGCACCCTCGTCACCGGTGGCGGCCAGGGCGGCGTCGACCTCGGCGAGCAGGGCGCGCACCTCGGCGGCTCCCGGCGGCACGCGCTCGGACGGCCGGCCGACGACGGCGATGATCCCGCACATCGCCGCGAGGCTAGTGGTGGCCCCGGCCCGGCTTCCCCTTCGCCCGGGCACGCACCCGCTCAGCGAGCCTGATCGAGGGATCCCGACGCGGCCATCACGGCGGCGGCCAGACGATCGGCCTCCCGCTCGGCCGACTCGACCGTTGGTGCCTCCACCATGATCCGCACCACCGGCTCGGTGCCGCTGGCCCGCACGACCACCCGGCCGCGGTCGCCCAGCTCAGCCTGCACCTGGCTGACCTCGGGTGCCACCCGCTCGGCGAGGCCGGCGGCCACGCCGGCCACCGGCACCGCCCGCAGCACCTGGGGCAGCCGGGTCATGGCTGACCCCGCCAGCTCCGCCAGCGGAGTGCGACGGCGGGCCACGACGCCGGCCAGCACCAGGCCGGTGAGCAGCCCGTCACCGGTGGTGGCCAGGTCGTGGAGGATGACGTGCCCCGACTGCTCCCCGCCGAGCGACCACCCGCCCCGGTCGAGCGCGGCCAGCACGTGGCGGTCGCCCACGGGCGTCTCCACCACCTCGATCCCCTGCGCCGACATGGCCCGGCGCAGCCCGAGGTTGGCCATGACCGTGACCACCACCGTGTCGCCCCGCAGGCAACCTCGCTCCTGGAGGTCGATGGCCAGCACGGCAATGATCTGGTCGCCGTCGACGAGCAGGCCCCGGTGATCCACGGCGATGACCCGGTCGGCGTCCCCGTCGAGGGCCAACCCGAGGTCGGCGCCGGTGTCGACCACCGCCCGGCACAGCGCTTCGGGGTGCGTGGAGCCGCAACCGGCGTTGATGTTGCGACCGTCGGGATCGGCGTGGAGGACCTGCACCTCGGCCCCGGCCCGGCGCAGCACCTCGGGGCCGACGCCGGAGGCGGCCCCGTGGGCGGCGTCGAGCACCACCGCCAGCCCGTCGAGGCGGCGATCCTCCAGGCACGCCAGGAGATGCTCGACGTAGGCCGGTCCGGCGTCGCCACGGTCGGCGACCGGCCCGGGGGCTGGACCCGGCTGCCCGGCGGCAGCGAGGGGGGCGGCCCCGACCGCGGTGGCCACGCGCCGGTCGAGCTCGGCCTGGAGGCGGGCCTCGGCGCCGTCGGGCAGCTTGCGCCCCCCGGGCCCGAAGAACTTGATCCCGTTGTCGGAGAACACGTTGTGGGAGGCCGAGATCACCGCTGCGGGCACCTCCTCGGTGGCCGAGACCCAGGCCACCCCGGGGGTGGGCAGGATCCCGAGGCGCTCCACCGCCACCCCTTCGGCAGCCAGTCCGGCGGCCAGCGCCGACTCGACGAAGGGGCCGGAGCGACGGGTGTCGCGCCCCACGACCATGCGGGCGTCCGGCCCCGGGGCCAGGACCACGGCTGCGGCCCGTCCGAGGGCGACGACGAGCTCGGGGCCCAGTTCGGTCTCGGCGCCCCGGATGCCGTCGGTGCCGAAGCGCAGGCGAGCTTCGCTCACCTCAGGCGAGCTGCGCTCGCCGCCAAGGGCAGGCTCGCTTCGCTCGCCGGAAACGGCAGGGTGCCGCCTTCGGCGGCGCTCATCTCCGTTCCGACGGTGCAGGCTCGCTGCGCTCGCCGCACCGTCGGTCAGCGCTTCGAGTACTGGGGGGCTTTGCGGGCCTTCTTCAGGCCGTACTTCTTGCTCTCCTTCTCGCGGGCGTCGCGCAGCAAGAAGCCGGCCCGCTTGAGCTCGGCCCGCAGGTCGGAATCGAGGCTGATCAGGGCCCGGGCCACCCCCAGGCGCATGGCCCCGGCCTGGCCGGTCGTCCCGCCCCCGTCCATGGTGCACTCGATGTCGTAGGCGCCCTCGGTGTTGGTCAACCGGAGCGGCTCGGTCACCACCATGCGCTGGCTCTCCGAGGGGAAGTAGTCGTCGAGGGAGCGGTGGTTGACCGTGATGGCGCCCTCACCGTGGCGCAGGCGGACCCGAGCCACGGCCTGCTTGCGGCGTCCCGTCGTCTGGACCAGCGGCTTGTCGGCCACGTTGCCTCCTAGCTCGCGCCCTGGCCGGGACCGCTCTGGTCCCGGCGGGCGGACGGGAGGTCCCATGCGACCGGCTGCTGGGCGGCGTGGGGGTGGGTGGGACCGGCGTAGACCTTCAGCTTGCGCAACGTGGCCCGCCCGAGCCGGTTCTTGGGCAGCATCCCCCGCACCGCTCGGCGCACCGCCTCCTCCGGCCGGGTCCGCAGGTCGTCGGCGTAGCGCGTGGCCCGCAGCCCTCCCGGGTAGCCGCTGTGGCGGTAGACGATCTTCTTGTCGGCCTTGTCGGCGGTCAGCACCACCTTGGCCGCGTTGACCACGATGACGTGATCACCGGTGTCGAGGTGGGGGGCGAAGGTCGCCTTGTGCTTGCCCCGCAGCACCCGGGCCACCTCGCTGGCCAGGCGGCCGAGGACCAAACCGTCGGCGTCGACCACGTGCCAGGCGCGGGTGAGGTCGGATTTCGCAGGGGAGAACGTGCGCACGGAACCTTCTCGAGTTCGGCCGGCTTGCTCGGGAACGTGCCAGCTTAGGGTCGACGCTCCGCCGGCGACAACCGCCGGTCAGGGACGCCCGTCTCGACCCTCCCGGGACGCCGCCGGGGGCGGCCCGGTGGGGGGCGAGGCCGGCATGCCGGGGCGGGCGCCGAGGGCCGGAGGGACGTCGCTCGTGCTGTTCGCCGGGCTGGGACCGGCCGGGGGTGGGGAGGACGAGGGCACGCGCTGCAGCTCTCGGGAAGCCCAGAGGGCCCCCGTGCCGGCCACCAGCACGAGAGCGAGGTCGCGCACGATCGTGCCCGGACCGACCAGGGTCGGCACCTGGACGCCGGGATCGGCGACCAGCCCGAGATCGGCCACCAGGCGTAGGAGGAGCAGGAAGGTCGAGGCTGCCCCGACCGCGGTCGCACCCAGCACCACGCTCCTCGTGGCCTGGAGGTGCGGTGCGGCCCCACCGGGCTCGACCAGGCGGGCCAGGAGCACGGCCAGGGGGACCAGCACCAGCACGCCGAGGTCGAGGAGCTGGGTGCCGAGCTGGATCCGGGCCAGGAGGCCGAGCCGGACCTGCGAGGCGGCGCCCGGAAGGGCGAGCATGTCGATCACCGCCGCGAGCAGCACCAGGGCGGTCGCGCCCACCAGGGCCAGGGCCAGGACCAGCCGGGGTGGTGCCTCGGTCATCCCGGGTCAGCTTCGCGCGCTGCCCGTGCCCGCGCCGCCGGCCCGTAGTCGACCCCCCACAGGCACAAGCCGTGGGGCGGGGCCAGCTGGCCGGCGCGGGACCGATCGCCCGAGGCGACCACCGCCCGCAGCTCACCCGCCCGCCGCCGCCCGGTCCCGGCCTCGACCAGGGTGCCCACCACGCTGCGCACCATCTGGTGGCAGAACGAGGAGGCCTCGATGTCGAAGCGCAGGATCCCCTCCCCCAGGTCGTGCCAGCGGGCGTCGAGCACCCGGCGCACCAACGAGGGCGGGCCCTGGCCCGGTCCCGGCCGGGGGCGGCGGCAGAAGGCGGCGAAGTCGTGCTCGCCGATCAGGGGGTCGCAGGCCAGACGCAGGGCGGCCAGGTCGAGGGGGGCGCCGATCCACCAGGCGGTGGGGGCCAGGAACGGGTCGGGCACGGGCCGGTTCACGATGGTGTAGCGGTAGCAACGGGCCCGGGCCGACCGGCGGGCGTCGAAGCCCTCGGCGGCCACCTCGGCCTCGCGCACCACGATGCGGGGACCGCACTGGCGGTTGACGCCGCGCTGGAGCGCCACCAGGTCGACGTCGAGGCGCGGGGTGTCGAAGCTGACCACCTGGCCCCAGGCGTGCACCCCGGCGTCGGTGCGACCCGCGCAGGTCAGGACCACCGGGTGGCCGAGCACCCGCCCCAGAGCGCCGGCCAGCGTCCCGCCCACCGTCTCCACGCCGGGGTTGGGGGCGAAACCGGAGAACCCCGCCCCGTGGTAGGCGATGGTCAGGCGCAGCCGCACCCGAGAGATCCCTCCTCCCGTTCCCGTTCTTTGTCGCCTTGCGAACCCAGGGGGTACGGAAAGCGACAAAGAACGAGGGACTCCTAGACCAGCTCGATCCTCGCCATGGGGGCGTTGTCGCCATGGCGGGGACCGAGCTTGAGGATGCGGGTGTAGCCCCCGTTGCGCTCGGCGTAGCGGGGTCCGATCTCCTCGAACAGCTTGTGGGCCATGTCCTTGTCGCCGAGGAACGACACCACCTGGCGGTGGCGGTGCACGCCGCCCTTCTTGGCCTTGGTGATCATCTTCTCGGCCACCGGGCGCACGGCCTTGGCCTTGGCCACGGTGGTGACGATCCCCTCGGCGGCCACGAGGGAGGCCACCAGGTTGGCCATCATGGCCTTGTGGTGGGCGCTGGAGCCGCCGAAGCGACGGCCCTTGGGAGGCGTCCCGGGCATCTGCTACTCCTTGGTCCGCAGCGACAGGCCGCGCTCGTCGAGCTTCTCGGCCACCTCGTCGAGGGACTTCTGGCCGAAGTTGGTGATGGCGAGCAGGTCCTCCTCGGTCTTCTGCAACAGCTCGCCGATGCTGTTGACCTGGGCCCGCTTGAGGCAGTTCCGGGGCCGCTCGGAGAGGTCGAGGTCCTCGATGGGCAGGTCGAGGTCGGGAGATCCCACCGTCGAGCGGCCCACCTCGCCCAGCTCCAAACCGTGGGCGGCGTCGCTCATGTCGGCCACCAGCCCCATCAGCGACCGCAGCGTCTGGCCGGCCGAGGCCAGGGCCTCCCGCGGGGAGACCGACCCGTCGGTCTCGATGTCGAGCACCAGGCGATCGAAGTTGGTCGACTGCTCCACCCGGGTGGGCTCCACCGCGAAGGTCACCCGGCGCACGGGCGAGAAGATGGCGTCGACGGGGATGAGCCCGATGGTGGCCACGGTGCTGGCCCGGTCGGCCGAGACATAGCCCCGGCCCTGCTCCACGGTCAGGTCGACCGACAGCCTGCCCTTGGCGTTGAGGGTGGCCAGGTGCAGCTCGGGATTGAGGATCTCGACCTCGGCGCTGGCCTGGATGTCGCCGGCGGTCACCTCGGCCGGCCCCCGCACGTCGAGGCGCAGGACCACGGGGTGGTCGGCCACGCTGGTGAGCACCACGTCCTTGACGTTGAGGATGATGTCGGTCACGTCCTCGGTGACCCCGGCGATGGTGGTGAACTCGTGCAGGGCGTCGTCGAAGCGCACCTGGGTCACCGCCGCGCCCGGGATCGACGAGAGCAGGGTCCGGCGCAGGGCGTTGCCCAGCGTGTGCCCGAAGCCGGGCTCCAGGGGGCTGATGGCGAAGCGCTGCCGATTGGCATCGCGCTCGGTGACGGACTCGACGCTCGGACGTTGGATGACCAGCATTGGCCCTCTCTCCTTGTGATCCCGGTGTGGGTCCCGAGCCGGACGGGCGGCCCGGTGACGCCTACTTGCTGTAGAGCTCGACGATCAGCTGCTCACGGACGGGCACGTCGATGTGCTCCCGGAGCGGCACGTCTCGCACGGTGACCGACGCCGACTGGGGGTCCCCCTCCAACCACGGCGGCACCTGGCGGTCGAGCGTGTCGAGGTTGTGGCGGATCACGATCATGGCCTTGGCCCGCTCGCCCAGCTCGACGGCATCGCCCTTGCGCACGTTGTAGGAGGGGATGGTGACCCTCCGGCCGTTCACCTTGACGTGGCCGTGGCGCACCAGTTGACGCGACTGGGAGCGGCTCGCTCCCCAGCCGGCGCGGAAGACCACGTTGTCGAGGCGCAGCTCGAGCATCCGCAGCAGGTTCTCGCCGGTGACGCCCTTCTGGCGGTTCGCCTCCTGGTAGAGGTTGCGGAACTGGCCCTCCATGAGGCCGTAGATGCGCCGAGCCTTCTGCTTCTCGCGCAGCTGCACCAGGTACTCGGAGTCCTTGCGCCGGAGCTGGGTGCGACCGTGCTCACCGGGCGGGTAGGGGCGCCGCTCGATGGGGCACTTCATGGTGTCGCACTTGGCCCCCTTGAGGAACAGCTTCATCTTCTCGCGCCGGCACAGCCGGCACACCGGGCCGGTGTAGCGGGCCATCAGACACGCCTCCGCTTGGGAGGACGGCACCCGTTGTGGGGCATGGGGGTGACGTCCTTGATGCCGGTGACCTCGATCCCCACGCTCATGATCGAGCGGATGGCCGTCTCCCGGCCCGAACCCGGTCCCTTGACCAGGACGTCGACCCGGCGCACGCCGTGCTCCATGGCTCGCCGGGCGCACTGCTCGGCGGCCATCTGGGCCGCGTAGGGGGTCGACTTGCGGGAACCCTTGAAGCCCACGTTGCCGGCCGAAGCCCAGGCGAGCACGTTGCCCTCCTGGTCGCTGATGCTCACGATGGTGTTGTTGAACGAGCTCTTGATGTGGGCGATCCCGTAGGTCACGTTCTTGCGCTCGCGTCGCCGGGGTCGGCGCCCGCCTGGCTTGGGCTTGGCCACGTCGCTACTTCCTGACCTTCTTCTTGCCCGCCACCGTCTTCTTCGGACCCTTGCGGGTCCGGGCGTTGGTGTGGGTGCGCTGGCCGTGCACGGGCAGGCCCCGGCGGTGGCGCAACCCCTGGTAGGAGCCGATCTCCATCTTGCGCTTGATGTCGGTGGAGACCTCGCGGCGCAGGTCGCCCTCGACCCGCAGGTTCTGGTCGACCCAGCCCCGGATCTGGGCCACCTCGTCGTCGGTGAGGTCGCGCACGCGGGTGTCGGGGTCGACCCCCACGGCGGTGCACACCTCCCGGGCCCGGCTGGGCCCCACACCGTAGATGTAGGTGAGTGACACCTCCAGGCGCTTCTCGCGAGGGATGTCGACTCCTGAGATCCGTGCCATGGCTACCCCTGCCGTTGCTTGTGGCGAGGATTGGTGCAGATCACACGCACGCGGCCGTGCCTGCGGATCACCTTGCACTTCTCGCACATCGGTTTGACGCTCGGACGTACCTTCATCACTTGTACCTGTAGGTGATCCGGCCCCGGGTGAGGTCGTAGGGGGTGAGCTCCACCTGGACGCGATCCCCGGGCAGGATGCGGATGTAGTGCATCCGCATCTTTCCCGAGATGTGGGCGAGGACCTGGTGGCCGTTGTCGAGCTCGACCCGGAACATGGCGTTGGGCAGCGGCTCGGTCACCTTCCCCTCCAGCACGATCGCGTCTTCCTTGGGCTTTGGCAGTGTCGATCCTTCCGGGGGTGTGGGTGGAACGAGGAGGGGACGCATCCCTTCACCCGTCGCCGGACAGGACGCGCCGCGGCCCGAGGGCCGGTTCTTCATGGTAGCCACTCGCCCCCCCGCTTCCACAAGCGATGGGTGGACGGCAACCCGCGGGGGCACCCGGACGGCCC
>JADDRA010000097.1:0-5006 GCA_016781105.1 Actinomycetota bacterium
TGGGCCTGGCGCTGCTGTCCGCGGGGTGCACGGCTCCCCCCGTGGACGAGCGGGAGCGGGTGACCGACGAGCAGGCCGACGAGCTGGCCGCGCAGCTCGCGGTGCAGGAAGCGCTGGTGGAGGCCTTCGCCGCCGCTGGGGCGGCCGACCCGGCTCTGGCAGCGGCCGTCGCCGAGCTGGCGGCACAGGCCGGGGAGCAACTCGACCGGCTGCGGGAAGCAGCGCCGGGCGGCACGGCCTCAGCTGCTCCGTCGGCCCCCCCACCGGCGCCTGCGGAGGCACAGGCGTGGCTGCGGGGGCAGGTGGCAGCTGCTGCCGGCTCCCACGCCACCGCCTGCCTGGAGCAGTCGGGTGCACGGGCCGCACTCCTGGGCTCGATCGCGGCGGGGCTGCTGGGCCAGGACGGGCGACTGGCATGAGGAGTTCGGTCGATGGCTGACGACACCGCCGGCGCCGCTGGGCTGGCCGCGGAGAACGCGGCGCTGGGCGAGGCACTCGCCGCCGCGCACGCCGCGGTCTGGGGATACGGCGTGGTGGGTGCGGCCCTGGGTCCGCAGGCGAGCGCCGCTGCGGCGGCGGCCGAGACGGCGCACCGCGACCTCCGGGACCGGGTGATGGCGCTGCTGGTCGGCCGGGAGGTCGAACCGGTGGGCGCGAAGGGTGGCTACGCGCTGCCTTTTCCGGTGCTCACGGAGGTCGACGCTGCCGCGCTGGCCGTCGTCCTCGAGGACGGTGTCGCGGCGACGTGGGTGCGCGTTCTGGACCAGGCGGCGGAGCGCACCACCCGGGAGCTCGCGGTCGGCGCTCTGGGCAACGCCGAGGTGCGGGCGGTGAGCTGGCGGACGGCGGCCGGCCAGTCGCCGGTCACGAACGCCTTCCCGGGACTCCCCGAACCGGGATAGCGCCCGCTTCCCGACCGTGCCGCGCCGGGCCCGTCGCCGCCGTCCGGTCCCGGGCCCCCGATGAGGTGCGGTTGCCGGACAGGTCCAGATGGACGACGCTGCCAGAAGTCGGGACACCACCCGGCCAAAGGTCGGAAGGGACGTCAGTGCGGCCCACCCCAGCTGCTGCAGTTCCATGCTGACCAGCGGTGACGGCGGTCCGAGCCGGACGGGGGAGCCGGCAGCCGTCGGTAGCACCGATCCCACCTCGGCCTATCCCACGTACCGGGAGCTCCTCGAGCGCAGGGACGCGCCACCTGGATCCACGTGGCATCTCTTCCCGGCCCACGCAGACCGTGGAATGGCCAACCTGATCACCCCCGAGGCGGTCCAGGCCGCGCTGGGGTCGGTGAAACGGGGCGTCGCTTTCGGGCTGGACTACCCCTTGGACGCCTTCGACCCCTCCGTCGCCAACCGCACTCCCCCACGCCACGTCATGGTGAGCACGCACCGGGACCAGCGGGACGAATACCTCGACGGCTTCTGGCCGCAGGCCACCAGCCAGGTCGACGGGCTGCGGCACCGTCGGCACCATGCGCACGGCTTCTACAACGGGGTACCGGACGAGGACGTCGTCGTCGGCTCACCGTCGATCGGCGTCAACTGCTGGGCCGACCGGCCGATCGTGGGCAGGGGGATGCTGATCGACGTATGGGGCTTCCGAGCCGCCAACGGGAGGTCGATCGATCACGAGGCGGGTGAGCATCTCGATGTGGATCTCCTCGACGACACGCTCGCGTGGCAGGGTTCGGCTCTGCGACCGGGGGACTGCGTCCTGATCCGCACGGGCTGGACCGACTGGTACCTCCAGCAGGACCGCGCCCAACGCGAGGACATCTGCCGTACGAAGGTGTGCACGGGGATGGAGCAGGACGATGACACCCTGGCCTGGCTCTGGGACCACCGGGTCGGGCTCGCCGCCGCGGACACCTTTGCCTTCGAGGCGCTACCGGCTCGCGCCGATTCCCCCTTCGGCGGAGACACCGACGCCGGGATGATGCACCAGGACCTCATCGCCCTCCTGGGGCTTCCACTCGGCGAACTCTGGCGACTGAGCGAGCTCGCCGAGGACTGCGCAGCCACCGGGTCCTACGACAGCCTGCTGACCGTCAAGCCACTCAACCTGACAGGAGGCGTCGGCTCCCCCGCCAACGCCGTCGCCATCCGCTGACCACGCGGTGCCCTTGCCGCGACCGACCCTCCGAGGTGCGCCATGACCGACAGGCAAGAGACGATCACCGACGCCGGGGAGGAGCAGGTCGATACGGGCCGGATCTGGTACTCGTCCCTCAGCAGGCGTGAACGCCGCACCTTCTGGGGCTGCTTCAGCGGCTGGGCAACCGATGCCTTCGACGTCCAGGTCTACAGCCTCGCCATACCGGTCCTGATCAGCATCGGGTTCCTCTCCGGCACCGCCGAGGCCGGGCTCATCGGCACTGCCGCACTGCTGAGCTCGTCGGTCGGGGGCTGGCTGGCCGGCGTCCTGTCGGACCGGATCGGTCGCGTGCGCACCCTCCAGCTGACCATCCTGTGGTTCGCCTTCTTCACTGGCCTGTCCGGGTTGGCCATGAACGCCGACCAGCTGCTGGTGGCGCGAGCGCTCATGGGGTTCGGCTTCGGAGGGGAATGGGCAGCCGGTGCCGTGCTTATGGGCGAGACCATCCGGTCCCGCTACCGGGGCCGGGCCCTCGGGGCCGTGCAGTCGGGCTGGGCCATCGGATGGGGGGTGGCAGTGGTGGCCTCCACGCTCGTCTTCGCCTCCCTCGATCCCGAGATCGCATGGCGCGTGCTGTTCTTCCTGGGGCTGCTGCCCGCGCTGCTGGTGGTCTTCCTGCGACGGCACGTCCCCGAGCCGGAGGTCCGGACCGCCGCCGCGACCGGGCAGACGGCACCAGGCGGAGGTGGGAACTTCCTGGGGATCTTCGGGCCCGGACTGCGCAAGCGCACCGCCATCTGCGCCCTGCTCTGCATCGGCGCGCAGGGCGGCTACTACTCGCTGGTCACCTTCCTGCCCCAGTTCCTGGCCAGCACCAGAAACCTCAAGATCTACGCGCTGGGCGGAACCTTGGCGCTGGTGATCGCCGGCGCCTTCGCCGGCTACCTCTTCGGTGCCTGGTTGACGGACAAGATCGGTCGCCGGCCGATGATCGTCAGCACTGCGCTGGCCGCTTTCCTGATCGTCCTGCCGATGACCGCGCTGGACCTCCCGACCGGAGTGTTCACCGTCCTGTGCTTCCCGCTCGGCTTCTTCGCCTCCGCGTACCTGAGCACCATGGGCTCCGTGCTCGCCGAGCAGTTCCCGACGCCGGTCCGGGGCTCCGGCATGGGCTTCTCCTACAACTTCGGCCGTGGGATCGGCGCGCTCTTCCCCTTCTTCGTCGGCTACCTCGCCGAGGTGCTGGGCCTGGGCGTGTCCATCGCGGTCTTCGCCGGACTGGCCTACGGCACGATGATCGTCGCGGCTCTGCTGCTGAAGGAGACGCGCGGAGTCGAGCTGGCCGAGGTATAAGCCCCGACGCCTTCGACCCTTCGGCCGCCACCCACGCCCGTGCAGGGGACCGTCAGCCGAGGGCGCCGAGGAACGCGTCGGTGACGCCCACCGCGGCGCTGCTGGACTGCCCGCCCTCCACGAGGACGGCGAAGGCGAGGTCGCCGGCGGGACCGGCCGACTGGTAGCCCATGAACCAGCCGTGCGCGTCGGGCGGGGTGTTGCTGCCGTACTCGGCCGTCCCCGTCTTCCCGTACACCTCCCCGCGGTCGGCCAGCGCGGTCGCCGTTCCGGAGAGGACGACCTGCCGCATCATCGGCCGCAGCCCGTCGAGCACCGCCTGTCCCGGCCCGGCGGGCGCAGCGCCGGAGGCCTCCGCGCCGACGACCTCCACCGGCGCAGCAGGGGTGCCGCTGGCGATCCCGGCGGCCACGAGGGCCAGTTGGGCGGGGCTCATGAGGACCTGTCCCTGGCCGATCGCATTCGCGGCCTTGGTGGTGCCGGTGCTGTCCGAGGGGACCGTGCCGCTGAAGATGTCCACCGGGAGCTGCCAGTCGGTGCCCACGCCGTAGGAGGCGGCCGCCTCGGCCAGGGCGCCGTCGGGGAGGGGGAGCGCCTGCTGGATGAAGGTCGTGTTGCAGGACTGGGCGACCGCCTCGGTGAACGGGACCGTGCCGAGGTCGAACTGGTCCTGGTTCTCGAACTCCCTGCCCTCCACCATCGTGGTGCCGGGGCACGGAACGGGGCTGTCAGGCGTCAGACCGCCGGCCGCGAGAAGGGCCGTGGCGGTGATCGTCTTCATGGCCGACCCGGGAGGGAACTGGCCGGTCAGCGCATTTCCGGCGTCGGCGGGCTCGTTCGAGGCCACGGCCAGGATCTCCCCCGTCCCGGGCCGGACCACGACGAGGTGGGTGGGCAGGGTCTGCCCGGCCGTGGCCGCGTCGGCGGCGTTCTGCACCGCCGGCACGAGCGGCGTCTGCAGCGGGGTACCCGGCTCGGGTGCCACCGCGGCGACCTCGACGCCCTCGTCGGCGAGAGTCTCGTCGGTGGCCACGACGGAGACGGTGAAGCCCGGGGTGCCGGCGAGCTGCTCCTGGAAGGCCCGCTGCAGGCCGGACAGGCCGAGCTGGTCACCCGCGGCATACCGCGGCGCCCCCTCGTCCTGCGACTCCTCGATCACCTCCGCCGTCGCCGCCCCGACCCGGCCCAGGAGCGCCTCGGCGAAGCGGGCACTGGGCGCAAGCAGCCGGGTGGTCACGGGGAAGACGGCACCCGGGAGGTCGAAGACCTGGGCGCGGATCTTCTCGAAGTCCGGGCGGCGCAGCGTGATGACCGGGACGAACTGTCCCGCGGGGGCGCCCTGGACGTCGGCCACGATGTCCAGGGCCGCGACCCCGGTGGCCGCGGAGAGCGCCGCAGCCAGGGCAGGCAGGTCGGTGACCTGGGCGGGATCGACGCCCACGTTGACCACTTCGGTGGGGGTGAACAGGGGGGCCCCGGCGGCGTCGGTGATGGGAGCTCGTTCCGGCAGGCTCCGGGTCAGCTCGAGGTGCTGACCCTCGCCCAGTTCGGGATGG
>JADDRA010000097.1:5109-5531 GCA_016781105.1 Actinomycetota bacterium
AGCTGCTGATCACATCCCCGAACGCCAGGTATCCCGCAGGGTGCCTTGCTAGGTGCTCGAAGTGACGGCGGCGGCTTGCGGGGAAATGTGCAGTCGCTGGCTCCCCGACCGCTTCGGCCGTCGACAGCAACTCGGCGAGCTCTGGCGTCGGCAGTGACGCTGCGTACCGCTTAAAACCCTCCAAGTCATTCGGCGGTTGCTCCCCGAGATACCCGATGAGGGTGACCATCCACAGGTCGTCTTCCTGGGCGAAAACACCCGCGGACCGGACTGCGGGCGGCTCCGGTGTCACGACGAAGAATCTCGCCCCGCCGAGGTCACCTGGCCGCCGTCTGTACCTCCTCGTCACATAGGTCAGATCGACACCGATCTCCTCATCATGCGGCACTTGATAGCCGAGATCAGAAAGCCATCGCAATGGA
>JADDRA010000097.1:5615-6181 GCA_016781105.1 Actinomycetota bacterium
CCGGTGACGCGACCGCTGTCCGCAGTAAGGCCGACAGCGGTCGTGCCGTCGAGGATGCGGACGTTGTGTAGGTCACTGACTCGTTCTCTCACCACCGTCTCGAGAAGTGGTCGGCTCGCGCACAGCAGGGGCAGCCCGCTGTCGTACGAAACGATGAATCCGCCGCTCATGAAGATTCGGCCATCCTGCAACAGGTCGCCTGTGAGACCGCCACGAGTGATGACCTCGGCCGTGAAGCCTGGGAAGTGCTGCTCCAGCACCTCCCGCCCTCGCGCCAGCAGCGCGTGGACATGCCGGCCCTGCGGGACTCCACGGCGATGCTGCTTTGTCGAAGGCAAAATGTCCCGATCGACGACTACGACTTCGGGGACGTGGTCGGCGAGCACCCGAGCAGCAACGAGCCCGCCCATGCCCGCGCCAACCACGACCGCTCGATCCGTGGAACGGATCATCAGTCCACCTTCCGGGCGTGCTCGTGTCGGGCCCGCCGACGTTGTTCGGGAGGTGCCTCAACTAGGAGGCTCGTGAGCAGTGTGCTCGCGACCAGCACCCCCGGCCAATGGCTA
>JADDRA010000016.1 GCA_016781105.1 Actinomycetota bacterium
CGAGTCTCTCCGTCGGCACCAGCGCGGAGCGCTGGAGGAGGGCGCCACCGCTAGCCTCGCCGGCATGGAGCCTCTCGTCCCCAGCCCGTCGGTCCCCCTGGCCAAGGAGCAGCCGGGGTGGTCGCCCCAGGCCGAGGTGTTCAACCGCCTGCTGGCCGACCGCATCATCCTGCTCGGCACCGAGATCGACGACGCCGTGGGCAACATGGTGATTGCCCAACTCCTGTACCTCGAGGCCCAGGACGACACCAAGGACATCCGGCTCTACATCAACAGCCCGGGCGGGGTCGTGACCTCGGGCATGGCCATCTACGACACCATGGAGCTCATCCGCTGCGACGTGGCCACCTATTGCATGGGCCTGGCCGCCTCCATGGGGCAGTTCCTGCTGTGCGCGGGAACCCCGGGCAAGCGCTACAGCCTGCCCCACGCCCGCATCATGATGCACCAGCCCCACGGTGGCGTTCGGGGCCAGGCCGCCGACATCGCCATCCAGGCCGAGCAGATGGCCTACACCAAGCGCACGATGGCCGAGCGCATCGCCTTCCACACCGGCCAGAGCGTGGAGCAGATCGAGGCCGACTCCGACCGCGACCGCTGGTTCACCGCCGAGGAGGCCAAGGCCTACGGCCAGATCGACCATGTCATCACCAAGCGGGGCCAGTCAGGGGCGTAGGGCACCGGGGGAGGGCGCCCGCGCCTCTGGCGGGAGGTGGACCCCGGCGCGTCCTCAGCCCGCGGTCGACGCCGACAGGGTGAGGAAGCGCAGGATCGTGGCCGAGGCCTCGCCCACGGCATCCTCCAGCGACACGACCCCCACGGGCACGGCGTAGGCACCCAGGCGCTCGACCACCGTGTCCAGGGCACTCCCGGTCACGGTCCCACGTACCACCGACAGGCGGAGGGGCACGGCGAAGCGGCCGCGGTGGTCCCCGCTCCCCCCGTCGGGGCGCTCCTCGCTGATGACCGGCCCCCACAGCGCCACCTTGCCGACGACGAGGCCTCCGGGCCGCAGGCACAGCGCCTGGGCCTGAAGCGAAGCGAGGTCGGCGCTGGCGTGGATGCCACAGCCACACCGCGGCGCGGGGGCAACGTGGGGTTGACCGTCGGCGCAGCGAGCCACGAGGACCGCCCGCGGAGGCCAGGCGTAGCCCCGCTGGGAGAGCGAGCGCAGCGGCGCCCGGGCGTCGGGGTCGACCTGCCAGTAGCGCCAGCCGGTGACGGCCTCGGCGCGGGAGCGGACCTCGCCCTGGTCCACCTGGGCGGGGAGGCTCAGGCCTGGCGGGGAGTGCCCCGGCCCTCGGCGTTGGCCGACCAGGCCTGCATCTCGGGGAAGTCGGGGTCGAGGGAGCACGAGTCGTCGGGTTGCCAGAGAGCCATGGCCTGGTCGTAGCACGCGGGGTGAAAGGTCATCGAGGTGGGACACATCATCTGGCTCACCGACACCTCGGCCTGGATCCCCTCCCCGGCCGGCACCTCCAGTCCGCAGACGTCGCACGTGGAAGCCTTCATCCCTGCGAGGTTAGCGGGCGGGGAATCAGCTTCGAAGAAGCCGATCACGACCGGTAGCTTGCCGGGATGGCCCAGAACGTGGCGCACAAGCTCATCACCGCCCACCTGGTGGAGGGTGAGGCGGTGCCCGGCCGGGAGATCGGCCTGCGGATCGACCAGACCCTGACCCAGGACGCCACCGGCACCATGGTCATGCTCGAGCTCGAGGCCATGGGCCTGGACCGGGTGCGCACCGAGGTCTCGGCGCAGTACGTCGACCACAACCTGCTCCAGGCCGACTTCAAGAACGCCGACGACCACCTCTTCCTGCGCAGCGCCGCCCAGCGCTTCGGCGTGTGGTACTCCAAGCCGGGCAACGGGGTGAGCCACCCCGTGCACCAGCAGCGCTTCGGGGCCCCGGGCAAGACGATGCTCGGGTCCGACAGCCACACGCCCGCCGCCGGCGCCATCGGCATGCTGGCCATCGGCGCCGGCGGGCTGGAGGTGGCCATGGCCATGGCGGGCCAGGCCTTCTACACCACCATGCCCCAGGTGTGGGGGGTGCGACTGGTGGGCCGGCTGAGCGAGTGGGTCAGCGCCAAGGACGTCATCCTGGAGATGTTGCGACGCCACGGCGTGGTCGGGGGGCGGGGCCGGATCATCGAGTACCACGGTCCGGGGCTGGACGAGCTGAGCGCCATGGACCGCCACGTCATCGCCAACATGGGGGCCGAGCTGGGGGCGACCTCGACGGTGTTCCCGAGCGACGGCGAGGTCCGCCGCTTCCTCGAGTCCGAGGACCGGGGTGGCGACTGGGTCGAGCTGGTGGCCGACCCGGGCGCGGGCTACGACGTGGAGGAGGAGATCGACCTGTCGGCCCTCGAGCCCCTCATCGCCAAGCCGTCCAGCCCGGGCAACGTGGTCCCGGTGGCCGAGGTGGCCGGTCTGCCCATCGGCCAGGCCGTGCTCGGGTCCTCGGCCAACCCGGGCCTGCGCGACCTGGCCGTCCCGGCCATGATGGTCAAGGGCCGCCAGACGCACGACCGCGTGAGCTTCGACGTCAACCCGGCGTCCCGCCAGACGCTCGAGACCCTGGCGGGCGAGGGCTACCTGCTCGACCTCATCGCCGCCGGTGCCCGGGTCCACCAGTCGGGCTGCATGGGCTGCATCGGCATGGGCCAGGCCCCGGCCACCGACGAGATCAGCCTGCGCACCATGCCCCGCAACTTCCCCGGGCGCTCGGGGACCAGGGAGGACAAGGTCTACCTCTGCAGCCCGGAGACGGCCACGGCCTCGGCCCTGACCGGGGTGATCACCGACCCCCGCACCCTCGACATGGCCTACCCCAACTTCGTCCCCCCGGCCAAGAGCTACGTCAACACGGCCATGCTGGTCCCCCCCCTGCCCGGTGACGAGAACCTGGCCGTGGAACTGGTCAAAGGGCCGAACATCGCCTCCCTGCCCGACCTGGAGGCCCTCCCCTCCGAGATCGCCGGCCCGGTGCTGCTCAAGATGGGCAACGACATCTCCACCGACGAGATCCTCCCCGCCGGCGCTCAGGTGCTGCCCTTCCGCAGCAACATCCCCGCCATCGCCGACTTCGCCTTCTGGCAGCTCGACGAGGGCTACAGCGACCGGGCTCGGGAGGTCAAGGAGGCGGGCGGGCACGTGGTGGTGGCCGGCGACAACTACGGCCAGGGCTCCAGCCGGGAGCACGCCGCCCTGGCGCCCCGCTACCTCGGGCTGCGGGCCGTCATCGCCCGGTCCTTCGCCCGCATCCACCGCCAGAACCTCGTCAACTTCGGGGTGCTGCCCTTGACCTTCGCCGATCCCGGCGACTACGACGGGGTGGAGGCGGGCGACGAGCTGTGCATCCCCGAAGTGGGCGAGCGGGTGCGGGAGGGCCGCGCCCTCGTCGTGCACAACCGGACCAAGGCCACGACGATCACGGTCGACCACGGCCTGTCGGCCCGCCAGGTCGAGGTCATGCTGGCCGGCAGCCTCATCGCCCTGCACCAGGCCACCGGATCGCCGGTCGCGTCCTAGCCCCCGCTGCCTTCTGGCCCCAGGAGACCGCCGCTACGACGGGATGGTGGGGCCAGAACGGGGGAGCCGGTCAGGCCGCCGGGCGCTGGTAGGCGGCCTCAGCTCGCTCCCGCAGGTCGCTCACGGCGTGCTCGAGGCCCTCGGGGTCCTTGTACAGGGCGCTGCCGGCGACCAGCACGTTGGCCCCGGCCGCCGCCGCCCCGGCGACGGTGGACGGTCCGATGCCCCCGTCGACCTGGATGTCGATGTCGCGCCCGCTGGCCGCCACCATGGAGGCCACCTCGGCCACCTTGGGCTCCATGGTGGCGATGTAGGCCTGGCCCCCGAAGCCCGGGTTCACGGTCATGACCAGCACCATCTCGACCAGGTCGAGCACGTTGCGGACGGCCTCGGCCGGGGTGGAGGGGTTGAGGGCGACGGCGGCCCGGCCCCCGCAATCGGCGACCCGGGCCAGGGTGCGGTGCAGGTGCAGGGTCGACTCGGCGTGGACGAGGATCCATTCGCACCCGGCCTCGACGTAGCGGGGCAACAGCTCGTCGGGGTTGTTGACCATGAGGTGGGCCTCGAAGGGGACGCTGACATGGGGCCGCACCGCGCCGATGACGTCGGGGCCGAAGGTCAGGTTGGGGACGAAGTTCCCGTCCATCACGTCCCACTGGATGCGATCGACGCCCGCCTTCTCCAGGGCCACGGCCTCCTCACCCAGGCGGGAGAAGTCGGCGGGGAGCACGGACGGGACGATCTCCACGGTCGGCATGCTCGGATCATACCGAGGGGCCAACTACGGTTCGAGGGCGAGCTCTCGGGCAGGGTCCGGGGGCGGCGTCGGGGGGACGGCATCCGGGGAGGCCGGCGGTGTCGAAGAACGAGCGTATGGCCCACGTGCGCGATCTGACCCTGGCCAGCGACGCCGCACTGGTCGTGGCCATCGCCCGGTGGCGCCAGGACGCCCTGGCCGAGGCCTACCGCCGCCACGCCGGGGCCGTCTACGCCCTGGCCCGACGCCTGCTGGCCGACCACACCCTGGCCGAGGAGGTCGTCCAGGAGGTGTTCCTGCGCATCTGGGACGCCCCCGAGAAGTTCGACCCCGAGCGCGGGTCGCTGCGGTCCTACCTGCTGGCCCAGTGCCACGGGCGCTCGGTCGACCTCATCCGCTCCGAGCAGTCGCGCCGCGACCGCGAGCTCAAGGAGCACCGCCAGCAGGCCGAGGCGGGCTACGACATCGAGCACGAGGTGTGGGACCTGGCCGTGGCCGACCACGTGCGGGAGGCCATCGCCGACCTGCCCGTCGAGGAGCGCCGCGCCATCGAGCTGGCCTACCTCGGCGGTCACACCTACCGCGAGGTGGCGGTGCTGCTCGACCAACCGGAGGGCACGGTCAAGAGTCGCATCCGGGCCGGCCTGCGCCGCATGCGCCGGGTCCTGGCCGACGCCGGGGTGGGGAGCGGGTCGTGAGGACCGAGCTGCGCCACCACGAGATCGAGGAGCTGCTCGGCGCCTACGCCATCGACGCCGTCGAGGTCGACGAGCGCGACGCTGTGGCCCGCCACCTCCCCACCTGTGCCCGGTGCCGGGCCGAGGTGGAGGAGCACCGGGAGGTGGCCGCCCTGTTGGCCCACACCGGCGCCGCCGCCCCCGAGGGCCTGTGGGACCGCATCGCCTCCTCCCTCGAGGACGAGCCGCCCGAGCTCGACCTGCCCCCCGCGCCCTTCCTCCCCCGGGTGGTGACCGAGGGGTTGGCTCCGGTCCCGGCGCGTCGCTCGTGGCAGACGCGGGCGGCGGGCACGGTCATCGCCGCCGCCGCCGCCGTGATCGTGGTCCTCGGGGTCCAGATGGTCCAGCAGGACGAGCGCCTCGACGAGATGGCCGAGGTGCTCGCCCTCGACGCCCTGGAGCGGGCCTACCAGGCGGCCGAGGGGACGCCGGGCTCGGAGGTCGTCGAGATGAAGTCCTTCGACGGGGCCAGCGACACCCAGGCCGTGATCACCGTCGACGGCCGTGGCTACCTGCGGGCGAGCGGCCTGCCCACCCTGCCCGAGGGCCGCACCTACCAGCTCTGGGGCGACACCGGGGCCCAGCGCGTCTCCCTCGGTCCTCTCGGGGCCGATCCCGAGGTCGTCTCCTTCGAGCTCTCGGCCGGCTACGTCGGGCTGGCCATCACCGAGGAGGCCGAGCCGGGGGTCATCGTCTCCGACCAGCCCGTCCTGGCCTACGGCCAACTCCCCGAGTAGCGGTCATCGAAGCCGGCCTACGTGCGGCCCTCGACCTCCTGGGCCTGGCGCAGGGACTCGGCCGGTCGGCCCCAGGGGGCCAGGCGGGTGCGGTAGCCGGCGGTGCCGGCGGCGGCGATGACGGCGGGGTCGTCGTCGACCACCACGGCCACCTCGCGGTCGGCGGCGAGGAGCCCGAGGAGGCCGACCTTGACCTCGGCCGCCGCCCGGCGGTTCCCGGGGGGTCGCATCACGAGCAGGTCGTAGGCCACGCCGTGCTCGGCCATCCAGGCCTCGGTGTCGGCCCGGCAGTGCTCGGGGCGCCCGGTGAGCAGGACGACGTCGTGATCCTCGGCCAACTCGGCGGCCAAGGCCAGGCCCTGGGGGTGGGGTGGATCGGACCGGGCCGAGGCGAAGAAGCCCTTCCAGTCCTTGGGCCGCCGTTCGAGGTGGTGCAGGCGGTGGCCCACGTCGGCCAGGACCCCGTCGATGTCGACCACGGCCAGAGGCCGGCGGGGGCGGTCGGGGTCCACGAGGATCGGCAGCGTAGCCCCGGCCCGGACCGGCCAGCGGGCCTCGCCCCGCCGTGGAGCTAGCGTCAGGTCGTGCAGGAGGTTCGGATCCAGGCCCTGGCGCCCGAGCGCTTCGCCCCCCTCGTCGGCGCCGAGCAGGCCCGGCGACTGGAGGAGGCGTCCGCCGCCCTGCGGAGCCGGCTCGGGTCGGCGACGGTGTGGAACGTCAACTCCACCGGGGCCGGCGGGGGAGTGGCCGAGATGCTCCAACCCCTGCTGGCCTACGCCCGTGGCGGCGGGATCGACGCCCGGTGGCTGGTCATCGAGGGCGACGCCGAGTTCTTCCGCATCACCAAGCGCCTCCACAACGGCTTCCACGGCGGCGCCGGCGACGGCGGGCCCCTGGGCGAGGCCGAGCACCGCCACTACACCGAGGTGCTGCGGGCCAACGCCGAGGAGCTGCTGGCCCTGGTCGACCGGGGCGACATCGTGCTGCTGCATGACCCCCAGACCGCCGGGCTGGTGCCGGCCATGGCCGGAACCGGGGCCGTGACCGTCTGGCGCAGCCACATCGGCAGCGACCGCAGCAACGACCTGGTGGAGCGCTCGTGGTCGTTCCTGCGACCGCTGCTGTCCGAGGCCGCCGGCTTCGTCTTCTCCCGGAGCGAGTACGTGCCGTCCTGGCTCCAGGGCGACGCCCGCGTCCATGTCATCGCCCCGTCCATCGATCCCTTCTCCGCCAAGAACCAGGACCTGGCTCCCGAGACGGTGCGCTCGATGCTTGGCCACGTCGGGATCGTCGCCGACGGCGGGATCGCCCACCCGGGCTTCGTGCGCCGTGACGGCTCACCCGGGCGGGTCGACCACCTGGCCGACATCGTGCGCACCGGACCGGCGCCGGGACCCGACGTGCCGCTCGTCGTCCAGGTGTCGCGCTGGGACCGGCTGAAGGACATGCAGGGCCTCATGGAGGGCTTCGCCGAGCACCTGGTGGCCGGTTCGCCCGCCCACCTCGCCCTGGCCGGGCCCAACGTGAGCGGGGTGGCCGACGATCCCGAGGGCGCCGAGGTGCTGGGCGAGTGCTTCGACGCCTGGCGCGAGCTGCCCCATGCGGCCCGGGCCCGGATCCAGCTCGTGTGCCTGCCCATGTCCGACATCGAGGAGAACGCCGCCATCGTCAACGCCCTGCAGCGCCACGCCAGCGTGATCGTGCAGAAGAGCCTGGCCGAGGGCTTCGGGCTCACGGTGGCCGAGGCCATGTGGAAGGCCACGCCCGTGCTCGCCAGCCGGGTGGGCGGCATCCAGGACCAGATCGTCGACGGCGAGCACGGCCTCCTGCTCGAGGATCCCACCGATCACGCCGAGTTGGGCCGGGCCCTGCGCCGGCTCCTCGACGATCCCGAGGGGGCCCGGCGCCTGGGCGCGGCCGGTCGCCGGCGGATCACCGAGCGCTTCCTCGGCAGTCGCCACCTCGTCGAGTACGCCGAGCTCTTCACCACCCTGCTCGACGCCCGGAGCGCACCCGCCTGACTCCCACCGACCGGCCACGGGCCGGGCGGCGGTCCCGGTACAGCCAGGCCCCGTCGCCCACCGCCACCACCGCCGCCAGGGTGGCGGCCAGGACGGCCGTGGCTGTCCGGGAAGCGGTGGCGTCGGGCCCGGGGCCGGGGGCCGAGAGGTCGCTGACCTCGCCCAGGACCAGCTCGCTCCCAACGCCCGCAGCCTCGTGGACGGGTGTCGGGCTCGTGAGCGGGGCGACCACCGGAGCGGGTGCGGGCATCTCCGGCGCCTCGGGGGCGGCGACCGGCGCGACCGCGGGGGTGGCCGGCGGGCGGAGCACAGGGGCCGGACGGGGGAGGGCCGGGGCCGGTGCCGGTGGTGGGGCCGGGGGCAGTGCCGGGGCCGGGCCGGACCGAGGCTGGGCGAAGTCCTGGGTGGCGTAGTACCGGCCGTTGGGGGTGCGCACCACCGCCATGCCGACCACGGAGAACCGGGGCTCGAGCAGGCTGGCCCGGTGCCCGGGGCTGGCCATGAAGCGGCGGTGGAGATCCTCGACGTCGGTGCTCCAGCCCACGTTCTCGCCCACGATCCTGGCGTCGAGCTCGTCCTGGAGGGGTCGTCCGGTGAGGTCGAGGTTGTGGAAGACGGTGCCCTGCTCCGCCATCGACAGGGTGTGCTCGAGGGCCAGGTCGACGAGATCCGCCCTGCTGGTCAGGGGCTGGGCTCCAACGGCCCCCCGCTCCTGGTTGGCCAGCTCGAGGAGGCGACGGGCACCCTCGGTGTCGACGACCGGCCCGCCACCGCCATCGACGAGGGCGTCGGTGAGGTCACCGGGGACGGTGAGGAGTCCTCCGGAGGCGGCCTCGGGCCCGGCGGGCAGCGGGTCGGACGGGGACGGGCAGGTCAGGACCTGGTCGGCCAGGCTGCACGCCTGGGCCCGGACCGGGATGGCCACGAGGACCAGGAGGGCGAGGGCCAGGGAGGTGGCCGTCAGGAGTCGGCGGGGGGACACGCCTCTGGTTCGGGCGGCCTCCGGGTCGACTTGAGCCGGCGGGGACCGGCGTCACGCGCTTGCCACAGAGCTGTCGCGCGATCGGCGGCTCACTCCAGCTCGATGAAGATGCACTCGCCCGGGCACTCCTCGGCCGCCTCGATGGTGCGGTCGATCCCCCCCTCGGGGATCCGGGCCGTGCCCTCGGCGCTGGCCGGGTGCGCCTCACCGTCGAAGAGCTTCGTCTCGCCGAAGTTCGACGACTCCTCCTTGACGTAGAACAGCCCGTCGTCCTTGCCGAAGAAGATGTCGGGCGCGATCTCGGCGCACAGGCCGTCACCGGTGCAGAGATCCTGGTCGATCCAAACCTTCATGCTCATGGGCGGTCCTTCCCGGCGAGATCCGTCGTCGCTCCACGGTAGCGGGAGACGCCGGGCCCGTGGCGGGCCCGATGCGGTCTACGCTCGGCCCGGTGGCCGGCGTGTGCAGGCCCGGTGGCCCGGGTGGCTCGCCTCCTCGCTCGGCCGTGGTCCTGACCGGCGGTGACGCCGTCGATCCCGGTCTGGCCCGGCTCCTTCCTCCCGGTGCCGACGTCATCGCCGCCGATGCGGGCCTGGCCCAGGCCGGCCCCCTCCGCCTGGCGGTCGACCTGGCCGTGGGCGACTTCGACTCGGTCCCGCCTCCGCTCCTGGAGGCGGCCCGGGCCGCCGGGTGCCACATCGAGCGGCACCCCGCGGCCAAGGACCACAGCGACCTGGAGCTGGCCCTGCTCGCGGCCCGGGCCCGGGGCGCCGGCCACGTGGTGGTGGTCGGCGGGCACGGCGGGCGCCTCGACCACTTGCTGGCCAACGCCCTGGTCCTCGCCGGTGCCTGCACCGAGGGCCTGCGGGTCGAGGCCCTCGTGGGGCCGGCCCACCTGGCGGTGGTGCGCCCGGGCACGGCGCTCGAGCTGGTGGGCCGGGCCGGCGAGCTCGTCACCCTGCTGGCCCTGGGGGGGCCGGCTCGCCGGGTGCGCACGGCGGGCCTGGCCTACCCCCTGGCTGGCGAGGACCTCGAGGCAGGGTCGACCCGCGGCCTCAGCAACCACCTGCTCGACAGGTCGGCCACCGTGGAGGTCGGGGACGGGACGCTCCTCGTGGTCAGGCCCGGCCTGGCGACCAGCACCGAGGCGGGCTCGCCCGGGGGCCGGCGCCGGCCTCCGGGCGACGGGCTGCTCAGCGGTTCTGGAGCTCCCGAGCCGCCAGGCGCTCCTGGACCGTGAGGCGCCGCCCGCTCGGGGTGGCGGCGGGGGCGGCGGTCGACGGAGCCGGCGCGGGCGGGGCAGCCGAGGACCACGAGGAGGCGTATGCCTCGGGCGGAGCCTGGCCACCGGCCTCCCTGATGCGCTCGGCCGCCTCGTGCTCCAGCTCCTCACGGCGGTCGTGGCGCTCGACGCGGGCGAGCTTCCTCAGCAGGTTCTTCATGGACCTTCACCTCTTCGTGCGGGGGGGTGGGGGGAAGCGGAGGCGAAGACCCGTCGACATCACCGGCGGCGACGCCGAGGCGGTCTCGCTTGCGCTCTGGAGTGAGCCTACCGGCCACCGGGGCGAGGAACAGCAGGTTTGTGGGCGCGCTCCGGGCGCTCAGCCCCGCCCGGGCGGCAGCGCATCGGGTGGGGTCCCGAGGTCGAAGCCCATGGCGACCAGGCCCTTCTCGATGCTGTTGCGCTCGGTGATGGTGAGCCGGCGGCGGCCGAGCACCATGTCGAGCTCGGGATGGGGCACGCCGATGGCCTCGGCCGCCAGCACCAGGGCCTGGTCGTAGTCCCAGGCCGCCGCGTGCCACTCCCCGGGCGTCGTCGGCAGGTCGTCTCCGTAGCCGCCCAGGCGGGCCCGCAGGGCCTTGAGCTCGACAGCCACCTTCGACTGGGTCGGCCCGCGGCTCGCTCCCCGGGGAGCCCCGCCCGGGGGGGCGGCACGCTTGGCGACGAGGGGACGCTCGCGCCGCGGGTTCACGCGATCAATCCTCCCACCAAACGCCCCGGCCGATGCAAGGCGTCAGATCGTCTGGTTGGCCAGCGCCAGGTGGTGGGCCGACCAGCGCCGGAGGTTGGCCAGCTTGCGCTGGTCGAGCACCTCGCACGTCCACCCCCAGTGGATCGACACCCAGTCGCCCACGGCGACCTCGTCGACGAAGCTCCGCTCCGAGATCGAGCGCAGCACCCGGGCCTCGACCGGCTCGCCCAGCGTCAGCTCGGTGCCGTCCAGGACGAGGGGCTGGCGGCGCACGACGAGCTCGGCGCCCTCGACCGAGGTGACCTGGCCCCAGCTGATCCGACAGCTCTCCATGGTGGCCATGGCGATGCCCTCGTGCTCGAGGTGGCGGTAGACGTCGAGCACGTGGAACAGGTGGTGGGGCCGGGCCCCCTGGGGAGGCTTGCGCAGCACCTGCTGTCGGGCGGGGCCGGTGAGCTGGCGCCCGAAGCGCTCGTCGAGGGAGCGGTACAGCGCCGCCGCCTCGACGCGCTCGAGCAGCTCGTTGCCGAGCCAGTAGGCCTCGACCACCCGGGCGTCGAAGGGATCGGCCAGGCCGTTGGCGGCGGCGACGGTCTTCAGGTAGGGCAGGGCCCCGGTGAACCTGGCCAGCATGGGGGCCAGGCGCTGGTCGGACTGGCCCGCGGCGGCGTGCTCGAAGAGCACCTCCTGCTGGTCGCCTCCGCAGTAGCCGAGGTGGTTGGGCATGAAGGCGTAGCGGATGAAGTCCAACAGCCCCGAGGAGGAGGCCTCGACCAGGGGCACCCGGTCAGCCTACGCGGCGCCCTCCAGAAAGCGCAGGGCCTCCTGGGCGGCCAGGTACCCGCACAGCCCGTGGACGCCTCCCCCCGGCGGGGTCGACGACGAGCACAGGAACAGCCCCGGGGTGGGGGTGCGGTGGGGGTGGGGGGAGGCGACCGGCCGGAACACGAGCTGGAGGCCGTCGGTCGCCCCCCCGGCGATGTCGCCGCCGACGCAGTTGGGGTTGTAGGCCTCGAGCTGGCCGGGCTCGATGGCGGCCCGGGCCAGGACGAGGTCGGCGAAGCCGGGGGCGAAGCGCTCGAGCTGGGCCTCGATGGCCGGGGTCATGTCCCGGGTCGAGCCAGCGGGCACGTGGCAGTAGGCCCACAGCGTGTGCCGCCCGGCCGGGGCCCGGGCAGGGTCGACCAGCGACTGCTGGGCGACGAGGACGAAGGGCCGCTCGGGGTGGCGGCCTCGCGCCACCTCGGCCTCGGCATGGGCGACCTCGGCCAGGGTCCCGCCCACGTGGACGGTACCCGCCCTCCGGCACGCCTCCGCCGTCCAGGGGACCGGGCCGGCGAGGGCGTAGTCGAGCTTGAACGAGCCCGGCCCCTGGCGGAAGCGGAGCAGGCGCCGGCGGTAGCGGGCGTCCAGGCGGTTCCCGGCGATGCGGGCCAGCGCGCCGGGGGTGGTGTCGAACAGCACCGCCCGGGCGTCCGGCAGCTCCTCGAGCGCCTCCACCCGCCGGCCGGTCTCGACCCGGCCGCCGAGCAGCTCGAGGTGGGAGACCAGGGCGTCGACGATGCGGGCGGAGCCACCGGCGGCGACGGGCCAGCCCGAGACGTGGCCGGCGCCAGCCAGCATGATCCCCGCCGCCGCGGTCAGGGGCCGCTCCAGGGCGCTGACGGAGTGGGCGGAGATCCCGGCGAAGAGGGCTCGGCCCGCCTCCGTGCCCAGGGCGGTAGCCGCCAGGGCGTGGGCCGGCCACGCCGCCCGCACCCCGAAGCGGGCCAGGGCCAGGGGGTGGCGGGGCAGGCGCAGCAGGGGGGCCAGGACGCTGCCGACGACATCGTCCCAGCCGGCCACCGGCGGACCGAGCAGCCGGCGCCAGCCGGGGTCGCCCAGTGCCCGGGCGGTGTCCTCGACGCTGCCCTGGAGCACCCCGGCCGAGCCGTTGTCGAGCGGGTGGGCCAGCATCACCTCGGGGTGGAGCCAGCGCAGGCCGTGCTCGGCGAGCGGCAGGGAGCGCAGGTAGGGCGATGCCACCGCCATGGGATGCACCGCCGAGCAGACGTCGTGGACGAAGCCCGGCAGCGTCAGCTCGGCCGAGCGGCAGCCGCCGCCGGGCCGGTCAGCCTGCTCGACGACCAGCACCGAGGCACCGGCCTGGGCCAGGCGGACGGCGCCGGCCAGGCCGTTGGGCCCGGCGCCCACGACCACGGCGTCGTACTCGATGGGCGCCGCTGGCACCGGCGTAGGGTAGGCGAGGGCACCGCCGGTACCCTTGGCGCATGCCGGTGGAGACCACGCCGTCAGCGACGACGCCGACCGCGCCTGCTCCCCTTCGGGTCACCGCTGCGGCCCGACAGGTCGTCCTGGAGACGAGGGCGGCCGAGCCCGGGGGCGACGAGCTGGCCCTGCGGGTGGAGGTGGTGGGCGAGGGGGCGAGCGACTACCTCTACGAGCTCACCTTCGCGCCCCTGTCCGAGGCCGTCGCCGGCGACGCCATCGGCTACAGCGAGGCGCTGCCCGTCCTGGTCCCCGAGCCCTCGGTGGCCAAGCTGCGGGGAGCCACGCTCGACCACGTCGAGCCCACCGGCCTGGTGCTGCGCAACCCCAACCGGCCCCGTCCCACCATCGGCGCCGGCTCCGGGGCCACGCTCGTCCTCGAAGGCAGCGTGGAGGAGCGCCTCCAGCAGCTGCTCGATGGGGAGATCAACCCCATGCTGGCCATGCACGGCGGCTTCGCCGCCCTCGACCGGATCGAGGGTGACACCGCGTTCATGACCATGGGCGGGGGGTGCCAGGGGTGCGGGCTGGCCCAGCTCACGCTCACCGAGGGCATCAAGGCGACGGTGGAGGACCGGATCCCCGAGATCGCCAACGTCGTCGACATCACCGACCACGCCGCCGGCGACAACCCCTTCTACCAGCCCGACCAGAAGTAGGCCTGCATCGAGCCCACCTCGGGGCGGACCCGTGGTGTTGCCGATGGGGCCGGAGAGCGGTATCATCGGCTTCGCATCTTCCGCCAACCGCACGCCGCGATCGCATCTTCGCGTGGATCCGGGGGCCAGCACCAGGGAACCGGTGGCGAACACGTCCTCGTGGCAGCCGTCCTCGTCCACGGAGACGGGGTTGCCGTCCCTTCGTCGCACCCTCGGCCCTCCTCCTCGTCTCGATCGAACGCAGCCCGGTGGCGGATGCGTGGCGCTGCGGCCAGCCCGTCCGGGCCCGCCACGGCCGCTCCGGCGGCCGCCGCGGGCACGTGCCGGAGGCCTCCGGTCTGCCCGTGCACCCTCGCCCGGGGTGGGTTCGCCCGGGGTGGTGTGGAGCGCGAACCCATTCCCTGAACCAGAGCAGAGGTAGCCATGAGCGAGTCGGTCCTCGAACGATCGGTGCTCGAGCGCAAGGAGCGTGACGAGCTCCAGGCCATCGCCAGGGCCATGGGCGCCCAGCCGCCGGCCCGGGCGAAAAAGGCCGACCTGGTCGACCTGATCCTCACCACGGCCGGGATCATCCCGAGCGGTGGTGGAGGGGGCGGGGACGACCGCGCCGACGACGATCGCGCCGACCAGGCCCCACAGGGCAACGGGGCGAGCGCCAACGGCCAGGGGGAGCCGGTGGCGGCGCCGGCCACCAGGACACGCCGGCGCTCGCGGCCATCGGCGGTGCACGCGAGCGACGCTGTCTCCGCCGAGGGCGCAGCCCCGGCCACCAACGGTTCCGAGCCGGCCGGCGCCGGGCCGGCCGGCGCCGGGGCGACCGACGTGTCCACTACGACGACGACCTCGGAGGACGTGGTGCCGGGTCCGCAGGCCGCCGGCTCCGGCTCGTCCGAGCCGGCCGTCGCTGGGAACGGTGCCGCCGCCTCGCCCCCCGAGGCGACGAGCGGCCCGTCCTCGGCGCCCTCGGGACGGACCGAGCAGCCCGAGGTGGCCCCGGCCGGCGGCGAGGGGGCGGCGGGCTTCGACCAGGGGGCGGAGCCCGCGGCCGACCAGGGTGACGGCGACCGGGACCGGGGTGAGCGCGACCGGAGCCGGTCCGTGCGCAGCGATGCCCCGGCGGGCGACGGGACCGACGGCGGGGAGGGGAACCGCCGCCGCCGCCGCCGGGGCCGGGACCGGGGCCAGGGTGAGCGGGTCCTGGGCGACCAGCGGAGCGAGGAGTCCTGGAGCGGGGAGCAGGTGGCCTGCTCGGGCCTGCTCGACCTGCGCGACGAGGGCTACGGCTTCCTGCGCACCAAGGGGTACCTGGCCAGCAAGGACGACGTCTACGTCTCGGTGAAGCAGGTGCGCCAGTTCGGCCTGCGCAAGGGTGACCACCTCACCGGGGCCAGCCGGCCGGCCAACCGGACCGAGAAGAACCCGGCGTTGCTGCGCGTCGACCAGGTCAACGGCAGGGACCCCGAGGAGGCCCGGCGCCGGCCTCGCTTCGAGGACCTGACCCCGCTGTTCCCCGACGAGCGCCTGCGGCTGGAGACCCCGGCCGATCCCGCCAACATGACGGCGCGCATCGTCGACCTGGTGTCACCCATCGGCAAGGGCCAGCGCGGCCTCATCGTGTCGCCGCCCAAGGCGGGCAAGACCACGATCATGAAGCAGATCGTCAAGTCGATCGAGGCCAACAACCCCGACGTCCACCTCATGGTCCTGCTGGTCGACGAGCGGCCCGAGGAGGTCACCGACATGCGCCGCCACACCAGCGGCGAGGTGATCGCCTCCACCTTCGACCGGCCCTCCGACGAGCACACCCAGGTCACCGAGCTCGGCATCGAGCGGGCCAAGCGCCTGGTCGAGGAGGGCAACGACGTCGTCATCGTCCTCGACGGCATCACCCGCCTGGCCCGGGCCTACAACCTGGCCGCCCCGGCCACGGGGAGGATCATGTCGGGCGGCATCGACACCGGGGCGCTGTACCCGCCCAAGAAGTTCTTCGGGGCCGCCCGCAACATCGAGGAGGGGGGCTCGCTCACCATCCTGGCCACCGCCCTCATCGAGACCGGCTCGAAGATGGACGAGGTGATCTTCGAGGAGTTCAAGGGCACCGGCAACATGGAGCTGCGCCTCGACCGCCGCTTGGCCGAGCGCCGCATCTACCCGGCCATCGACGTCGACGCCTCGTCCACCCGCCACGAGGAGCTGCTGTTCGACCGCAAGCAGCTCCAGCAGGTGTGGCGGGTGCGCCGGGCCCTCAACGCCCTGTCGGCCGACGGCGCCTCCCCCAGCGCCGCCCTGGAGCGGCTCATGGACGGCATGCGCACCTTCGCCTCCAACGAGGCCTTCCTGGCCGAGGCGGCCAAGGCCGGCGGCCCCGCCGCCTGACGAGCCTCCCGACCCGCTCCCACCCATCCGATACGAGACGAGGAGGTCCGCGCCATGCGAGCCGAGATCCATCCCCGCTACGAGGAGGCCGACGTCACCTGCTCCTGCGGCAACACCTTCACCACCCGCTCCACCGAGCCCAGCCTGCGGGTCGAGCTGTGCAACGTCTGCCACCCCTTCTACACCGGCAAGCAGCGCCTGATCGACAGCGGCGGGCGAGTCGAGCGCTTCCAGCGCCGCTACGGGCGGCGCAAGGGGTCGACCGCCTCGTAGCCGGGGCTGCTGGGGGGTGCCCGCTACCCTGCCTGCTGGCCCAGCTGACCATCCGGCTCGACGACGAGCTGGCCGCCGACGTCAAGGCCCGGGCCGCGGCCGAGGGTTGCAGCGTCAACGCCTTCGCGCTCTCGGACATCGTCTTCCAGGAACGGGGCTGAGCACCTACCTCGACGCCTCGGCGCTGGTCAAGCTCTACGTCGACGAGGAGGGTCACGAGGCGCGGGTGGAGGTGCCCTCTGGGCTGTGGCGGAAGCACCGTCTCGGCGAGATCGACGACGAGACCATCCACCGTGGTCTCGAGCTTCGAGAGCGATCTCTTCGGGACGCCGTTCACGGCGCGTCGGTTCGAGGTCATCCAGATCAACCCACCGCTGCTGGATCGAGCTGCTGGCTTGACCGGGACGGCGAGGCTGCGGGCGTACGACGCGGTCCAGCTCGCCTCGGCCGAGGCTGCTCGCGCGGCCGCCCCGGACTGCGACACCTTCGCCTGCTTCGACTCGGGCCTGCGCGACGCCGCCGCCGCCACCTGCTTCGACTCGGGCCTGCGCAGCGCGGCCGCCACCTCGGACTTCGCCCTCTACCCTCGGGGGTGATGTTCGAGCGCCTGGCCGCCCTGGAGGACGAGCTCGTCGTCATCGAGGCCCGCCTGGCCGAGCCCGGCATCTTCGCCGACCAGGAGGCCTACGTCGTCCTGACCCGGCGCCACAAGGAGCTCGAGCCGGTCGTGGCCGCCAGCCGGGCTCGCCGCCAGGCCGAGGACGACCTCGCCACCGGCCGCGAGTTGCTGGCTGACGCAACCGGCGCCGACCGGGAGGTGCTGCGGGCCGAGGTCGACGACGCCGAGGCCACCATTGCTCGCCTCGACGCCGAGCTCAAGGTGCTGCTGGCGACCAAGGACCCCAACGACGGCCGCAACGTCATCGTGGAGCTGCGGGGGGCCGAGGGCGGCGAGGAGGCCAACCTCTTCGCCAAGGACCTCTTCGAGATGTACCAGGGCTACGCCGCCCGCCAGGGCTGGAAGCTCGAGGTCCTCAGCAGCGAGCCGTCCGACATGGGCGGCCTCAACGAGATCACCTTCGTGATCAAGGGGGCCGACGCCTGGTCGCGCCTCAAGCACGAGGGTGGTCCCCATCGCGTGCAGCGGGTGCCGGTGACCGAGAGCCAGGGGCGGGTGCACACCTCGTCGGCCACCGTCACCGTGCTGCCCGAGGCCGAGGAGGTCGACGTGCGCATCGATCCCGCCGACCTCCAGATCGACGTCTACCGCTCGTCGGGACCCGGCGGCCAGAGCGTCAACACCACCGACTCGGCCGTGCGCGTCACCCACAAGCCGACCGGGATCGTGGTGGCCATGCAGGACGAGAAGAGCCAGATCCAGAACCGGGCCAAGGCCCTGGTCGTGCTGCGCTCGCGCCTGCTCAAGGCCGAGCAGGACCGCAAGGCGGCCGAGCTGTCGGAACAGCGGCGGGGTCAGGTTGGCAGCGGTGGCCGCTCCGAGAAGATCCGCACCTACAACTACAAGGAGAACCGGGTCTCGGACCACCGGATCGGCTACACCGCCTACAACCTCGACAAGGTGCTCCAGGGTGAGCTGGACGACGTGGTCGACGCCCTGCGCCAGGACGAGCGGGCCCGCCAGCTGGCCGGAGGGTGACCAGCGGCGCCACGCTGAGTTGGCGGGTGCTGCTCGCCGAGGCCCGGGACGCCCTGGAGGAGGCCGGGCTGGGCTGTCCCGAGGTGGACGCCCGGCGGCTGGTGGAGCGGGCCTCGGGCCTGGAGGGCTCCGAGCTGGTGCTGGGTCTCGATCGCCAGGCCTCCCGGCGGGGTGTGGCCCACCTCGAGGGGATGGTCGAACGCCGCCGCACCGGCGAACCGCTGCAGTACGTGGTCGGTCGCTGGGGGTTCCGGGGCCTGGACCTGCTGGTCGACCGGCGGGTGCTCATCCCCCGCCCGGAGACCGAGCAGGTGGTGGAGCTGGCCCTGGCCGAGCTGGCTCGCACCGTCGGGAACGGCTCCTGCACCGTCGTCGACCTGGGCACGGGCTCGGGGGCCATCGCCCTGTCGGTGGCCGTCGAGGTGATGAGCAGCCAGGTGTGGGCCTCCGACGTGTCGGCCTCGGCCCTGGCCGTGGCCCGGGCCAACCTGGCCGGCATCGGCCGCCCCGGTGCCCGGGTGCGCCTGGTCGAGGGTGACTGGTTCGCCGCGCTGCCCCCGGGGCTGGCCGGCCGGGTCGACCTCGTGGTGGCCAACCCTCCCTACGTGGCCGAGGGCGACGGCCTTCCCGTCGAGGTGGCCGGCTGGGAGCCCGAGGAGGCACTGGTGGCGGGACCGGCGGGCACCGAGCACCTGGAGCGGATCGTGGCCGAAGCACCTGTCTGGCTGGCCCCTCGGGGGTCGCTGGTGCTCGAGCTCGCTCCTCACCAGGCGGCGGAGATGGTGGCCGCGGCCGGCGCCGCCGGCTTCGCCCACGTCGAGGTCCGTCCCGACCTGGCCGGGCGGGACCGGGTCCTGGTGGCCCGAGCCGGGCCCCGCCGCTGAGCCCGTGCCCGGGGTCGACGGGTCACCGGGGTCATGGCGGGGGGCCGAGGGGGGATGACACGCCTCCTCGACGCCTGCGCCGTCCCGCTTCCGGCCCCGACCGTGGCCCGGGCGGTGGGCGCCCTGCGCGCCGGGGAGGTGGTGGCCATCCCCACCGACACGGTCTACGGCCTGGCCGCCGACCCCCGGGTCCCCGGCGCCACCTCGACGCTGTTCGCCCTCAAGGGCCGGCCGCCCGAGGTGGCCCTGCCCGTCCTGGTGGCCAGCGTGGAGCAGGCCCTGGCCGTGGCCGGTCCCGACGTCGCCCAGCCGGCCCTGGCGCTCGTGGAGCGGTGGTGGCCCGGAGGGTTGACCGTGGTGGTGCCCCGGCGGGAGGGGCTGGGGTGGGAGCTGGGTGGGAGCGACCAGTCGACCGTGGGGCTGCGCCTGCCCGCCCATCCCGTGCCCGTGGCCCTGGCCGGCGCGCTCGGCCCGCTGGCGGTCAGCAGCGCCAACCGCCACGGCCGGCCCACGCCGGCCACGGCCCCGGAGGTGATCGAAGAGCTGGGCCCTGGCCTGGCCCTGGCCCTCGACGGGGGTCCGTGCCGGGGCGCGGCCTCGACGGTGGTCTCCTGCATCGAGGGGACCGTGCGGGTGCTGCGGGAGGGCGCGGTGCCCGGCGCCAGGATCCTGGCCGGCCCGTAACCGGGCGCCGCCGGTGGCGTTGGCAGGGAAGAGAGAGGATCCGCCGCGCCGAGGAGCCCGCCCTCACCACCACCGCCCACTCGCCCGCCGTCGGCTCGCCCGCCGTCGGCTCGCCCGCCGCCGGCTCGCCCGCCGCTCGGGCCGGGCATTCCCACCCCCGAGCTGGAGGCCGAACTGGGCGAGGTCTGACGTACGCAGCGGCGACCTCCTGATGCTCTCGCCCACGGTGTGAGAGGCCGAGGCCGCCCCCACCGCCACGCCGCCCCGGTGCCCACCGACCGCCCGCCCGGCCCCGAGGACTCCCGCCCTCCAGCACCACCACCCGGCGCTCGACGCCGACC
>JADDRA010000082.1:0-953 GCA_016781105.1 Actinomycetota bacterium
AGCCCCTGCCCCCCGCCGGTGACCAGCGGACCCTGCCGGTGACCGGTGGCGGCCTCGGCGTCCTGCCCGGGATCCTCGGCCTCGGCCTCGCTGGTGGCGCCCTCGCCGCCAGCCGCCTGGCCCTGCGCTCCCGCCGGGAGCACACGCTGTAGCCAGCCGGCGAGCAGCCAGCACGACCCGTACGAGGGGGATGGGGATTCGTCCCCATCCCCCTCTCGCATGTGGCGACGAGACCCGAGGGGGAGCGAGACGATGAGGAAGCCGTTGGTGGGCGTGCTGGTGGGGCTGCTGGTCGCCTCACCCCTGGCCGTGGCCCAGGCCGTGCCCGCCCCCGACGCCAAGAAGGCCGCCGTGCTCATCGGCATCGGTGAGTACCAGGGCGCCACCAAGTCCCTGCCGGGCAGCGCCGGCGACGCCGCCATCATCCGCGAGGCCCTGCTGCGCAACGGGTGGGAGGACGCCAACATCAAGGTCCTGGTGAACGAGGCCGCCACCGCGGCCAACATCCGCCAGGCCACCCGCTGGCTGGTCGACCAGAGCGCCGACGACTCGTTCTCGGTCTTCGCCTACTCGGGCCACGTCAAGCAGAAGCCGGGGGACGAGGACGGCGACGGTGAGGGCAACGACGAGTTCCTCTGGCCCCACGACAACGACTTCATCTCCGACGGGGAGCTGGCGTCGAGCCTGCGGGCGCTCAGGGGCGACGCCTGGATCAGCATCGCCGGCTGCGAGTCGGCTGGCTTCGACGACGGCGTCAGCAGCCCCCGGCGGCTGTTCACCGGCGCCTCCCAGGAGGTCGAGAAGGGCTACGAGCGGCCCGACTGGAAGATGTCAGTCTTCCACGGCCTGATGATCGACCAGGGCCTGCTCCAGGGCCAGGGCGACGTCGACGGCAACGGCGTCGTCTCGATCCAGGAGGCCTTCGACCACGCCGCCCGGATCGCCCCGGAGAT
>JADDRA010000082.1:1296-6001 GCA_016781105.1 Actinomycetota bacterium
CCGGCCATGCCGCAGCCGGCCATGCCGCAGCCGGCCATGCCGCAGCCGGCCATGCGCTACCTGAGCGTTCGGCGGAGCAGTGAGCCGGCGATGTCGACGGCGAAGGTGAGCGTTACCAGGGCCACCAAGGTGGCCGTGACCGCCTGGTAGTCGAAGGCGGCCAGCTGGAGGGCGAGCAGGCTGCCCAGGCCACCGGCCCCCACCAGGCCCACCACGACGGTCTCGCGGATGGTGACCTCCCAGCGGTACAGGCCGTAGGCCGCGAAGCGGGGCAGGGTGCGGGGCAGGGCCCCGTAGGCGAAGGACTGGGCCGCTCCGGCGCCTTGGCTGCGCAGGGCCCGCACCGGGCGGGGATCGAGGTTCTCCACCACCTCGGCCATCAGCCGGCCCAGGATCCCGAAGTTGTAGACGCCGAGGGCCAGGGCGCCGGGCAGCGGTCCGGGGAACAGCACGAACACCAGGAGCAGGGCTCCCACCGGTGGGGGGATGGCCCGGCAGACCAAGAGCACGGCCCGGGCGGCCAGGGCGAGCACCCGGCGGCCCACCTGGCCCACAGCTGCGCGCGCCGGTCGCACCTGATCGGGCCCGGTAAAGGTGGCGGCGGCCACGAAGGCGGCGCCGGTCGCCCCCAGCGTGGCCACCACGGTGGCCACCACCGACATCTCCAGCGTCTCCAGGCCCACCCGGGCCAAGCGGGCCAGAGCTTCGCCGGTCAGCTCCGGGGGGAACGACGAGGCGGCGAGGTCGCCGGCAAGTCGCTGGGCCCGGTCCGACCACAGGGAGTACAGGTCGATGCGCAGGTGCACCAGGGCCACGGTGACCAGGACGAGGGCAGCGGCGGCCGAGGCCAGGAGCCGGCGGTCCCGTCGCAGCACCGGCACCTGGTGCGGTGCCCCGGTGGCCTCCGTCAGGGGTGTGTACGGGAGCGAGCTGCGGCGGCGCAAGCTGGTGCTCCACCAGTCGGCCAGGCCGCACACCGCCACGAGGGCGTAGATGATCGTCCACATCTCGCGGTACTGCAGCGACTGGAAGCTCAAGGCGAGCTGGAAGCCGAGGCCGCCGGCGCCGATCGTGCCCAGGATGGCGGCCCCCCGGATCGAGCACTCGAAGCGGTAGAAGGCGTAGGAGAGCATGTCGGGGAAGGCCAGCGGCCCGACGGTGTAGGCCATGGCCTTGAGCCGGCTCACCCCCGCCCCCCGCAGCGCCCCCATCGCCTCCTGGGGGGCCTCGTCGAGCAGCTCGGAGTAGACCTTGGCGGTGACGGCGCCGTAGGGGATGCCGATGCCCAGGACGGCCACCAGGGGATCGAGGCCGAGGATGTTGACGAACACCAGGGCCCAGACCGCCTCGTGCACCCCCCGAGGCAGGCCGAGTGCACCCCGGGCACCCAGCCATCCCAGCACCGCCCCGACCTGCCGGCGTCGGGCCCGGCCCCGCCCGGCCCGGCTCGGCCCCGCCCCTTGCGGTCTGGTCCTCGTCGCCCACCAGGTCTGCGACGTCAGCACCCCTCCGACCACGCCGATGGCCGTGGCCAGCGCCGTGCCCAGCACGGCGTAGGACAAGGTGGTGAGGGTGGCGTCGAGGGTGATGCGCAGGAAGTCGGCGCTGAGCACCGGGGCCGCTGCCGCCCTGAGGAAGGCCCGTAGCTGGGGCCATCCGGCGAGGTTGACGATGCCGCTGCCACCTGCGCCGGCATCGACCAGCGAGGCCACGAAGGCGACGGCGATGAGGAGCAGCCACGCCCGCCGGCCGTTCCTCATCGAGGGTCGCCGCGGCCCGCCCTCGGCTCGGGTGCCCGGTCGATGCGGTACAGCCGCTCGATCGTGGCCGCCCTCACCTCGGCCGGGGCGGCGTCGAAGACCACCCGGCCCTGGCGCAGGCCGACCAGGCGGTCGCAGTGGGCCAGCGCGTGCTCCACCGTGTGCAGGCTGACCACCAGGGCCCGCCCGTCCTCGGCGGCCAGGGTGGCGAGCAGCTCCATGATCTCGGTGGCCCGGGCCGGATCGAGGCTGGAGACGGGTTCGTCGCCGAGGATGGCGGCCGGCTCCTGCACCAGCACCCGGGCCAGGGCCACGCGCTGCTGCTGGCCGCCCGAGAGGGTGTCGGTGCGCTCGTAGAGCTTCTCGGGGATCCCGACCCGGGCCAGCGCCGCGGCCGCCCCCTCGACCTCCCGAGGCGACAGCAGCGAGTGGACGGCCCGGGCCAGGGTCCAACGGCCCAGGCGCCCGGCGTTCACGTTGTGGATCACCCGGAGGGGGCCGACCAGGTGGAACTGCTGGTGGACGGTCCCGATGCGGCCTTGCAGGTGGCGACGCTCGGCGGGGCGCAGGTCGGCCAGGTCGGCCCCCAGCACCCGCACCGTGCCCGCCGAGGGCGCCAGCGAGCCGTTGAGCAGCGACAGCAAGGTGGTCTTGCCCGCCCCGCTGGGCCCGACCAGCGCCACCCGCTCGCCGGGTCGGACGTCGAGGTCGACGTCCACCAGCGCCCAGGTCCCGCCGAAGTGGACCCCGGCCCCGCGCAGCGAGAACAGCGGCTCGCCGCTCGGCCGGACGGCGTCGACCTGGTCGGCTTGTGGGCTAGCCACGGACGAGCCCCAGCTCTCGGGCCACCTCCTCGATCTGGTCGTAGTTGGCGTTGTCGGTGGGGATGAACTCCTCGGCGCCGAACAGCTCGAGGATCTCGGCCTCGGCGGGATCGGCGGGGTCGAGGCCGGTGAAGGCGTCCTGCACCCGGCGGACGAAGTCGTCGCCGTAGCGCTCGGTTACGTCGGGGCGGATGACCCAGTGGTAGTCGTGGTAGGCGGGGGTGCGGAAGATGGCCCTGACCTTGGTGAGGTCGACCTCGCCCGCTTCCGTGCGTGATTTCCACACCTGCTCGTTGAGCACACCGGCCTCGAAAGTGCCGGCTTCGACCAGCTCGATGGTGGTGTCGTGCGAGCCCGAGAACCCGGGAGGGCCGGCGAAGTCCTCGGTGCTCACCCCGGCTTCGTTCAAGAAGAACTGGGGCATGAGCCGGCCCGAGGTGGACGACTCGGAACCGAAGGTGAAGCGCTTCCCGGCGAGCTGGCTGAGCCCGGCCACGTCATCGACGGGGCTGAGACCGCTGGCGGTGCTAGCGATGAAGATGCTGTGGAAGTTCTCGTCGATGTCCCGCTGCACGATGGCCTGGGCGCCGTCGACCTGCAGGCGGGCCTGCACCCCGGTGAGGCCGCCGAACCAGACCATGTCGAGGTCACCCGAGCGGAACAGGCTGACGGAAGCGGCGTAGTCGGTGACGGGGACGTACTCCACGGCGACGCCCAGCTCCTCGCTCAGGTGGTCGGCCACCGAGGCGTACAGCCGCTGGAGCACCTCGGGGTCCTGGTCGGGGATGGCCCCGATGGTGAAGACCTCGTCGGCGCCGCCCGCCCCGTTGCCGGCGCTGGCGTTCGTTCGGCCGTCGCGGTCGCCGCAGGCAGTGGCCAGCAGGCCGAGGGCGACGGTGAGGCTGAGGAGGAGACGGCGGGCGCGGGTGGGCCTCGGCTGGCGGGGGATGCTGGCCTCGAGCACGTCGAGGCTGCGGGTGGCGTTCATCTGGGTGTCCTGGCGGGGACGGGAAGCACCGGGTTCCGGCGATCGGACATGAGGGATCTCCTCTCGGTCGACGACGCTGCCCCGGACGGGGAAGCGGCAGGACGTTAGCACCGCCCCTGGCGGCGAGGCTGTCCCACCAGTAGGACAGAATGGGTTGATGGCCCAGGCTGAGCAGCGCAGCTTCTTCGCCGAGGAGGTGCCCGAGCGCACCTACGGGGTGGGCGAGCTGGCCGCCGGGATCACCCGGGCGCTGCGCAGCGCCTTCCCCGCCGAGATCTGGGTGCGGGGCGAGCTCAGTGGCCTGCGGCCGGCCAACGCCGCCGGCCACGTCTACTTCACCCTCTGCGAGCGCAGCTCCCGGCGGGGTCCCACCAGCTCCATCGGCGTGGCCCTGTTCCGCACCGACCGCCTGGCCGTCGAGCGCTTCCTGCGCGAGTGGCCCGGGTTCGCCCTGGCCGACGGCCTCGAGGTGCGCATCCGGGGCCGGGTGCAGTACTCGCTCGGCCGCATCAGCCTGGTGATGTCGGCGGTCGACCCCGTCCACACCCTGGGGCGCCTGGCGGCCGACCGGGAGCGGGTGCGCCGGGCCCTGGCCGCCGAAGGGCTGCTCGAGGCCAACGCCGGGCTGGCTCTGCCCGCCGTGCCTCTGCGGGTCGGACTGGTGACCAGCGCGGGCAGCGCCGCCTGCGAGGACGTGCTGGCCGAGCTGGCTGCGAGCGGCTTCGCCTTCCGGGTCACCCTGGCCGACGCCAGGGTCCAGGGCGTGGGGGCCGAGGCCTCGCTGCTGCGGGCCCTGCGGGCGCTGGCCCGGTGCCGGGTCGACGTGGTCGTGGTGGTGCGCGGTGGCGGCGCCCGCACCGATCTGGCCACCTTCGACGGGGAGCGCCTGGCTCGGGCCGTGGCCGCCATGCCAGTGCCCGTGGTGTGCGGCGTGGGCCACGAGATCGACACCAGCGTCGTCGACGAGGTGGCCCACACGGCGTGCAAGACGCCCACGGCGTGCGCCAGCCTGCTGGTGGAGCGGGTCAGCGCCGCCCGGGCTCGGGTCGAGGTCCTCTGGGCCGGGGTGTCCCGGGTGGGCCGGGCGGGAGCCCTCGAGGCCGGCACCGCCCTCGAGCAGCGGGCCGGGGCGG
>JADDRA010000074.1 GCA_016781105.1 Actinomycetota bacterium
GCGCATGCCCAAGGCCTATCCCTTCTACGACGAGCACTACAAGGCCAACGTGGTTCGCATCGTCGAGTGGTTGGACGAGTGCGCCCCCAACGTGCACCCGGTCGGGCGCAACGGCATGCACCGCTACAACAACCAGGACCACTCCATGTACACCGCCATGCTCACCGCCGAGAACATCGCCCTCGGCACCAGCCACGACGTGTGGAGCGTGAACGTGGAGGAGGAGTACCACGAGGAGACGTCCTCGAACGGGAATGGGAAGGGGAACGGGAGCGGGGGCACCCGGGGCACCGGGCGCGACGCACCCGTCATCCCCCGCGGCCACTACGGCGAGGACCACCCCGTCAACCGCCCGGCGGCGAGATCCTGACCGGCCGGCCCCGAGGGCTGGTGCCTCAGTAGCCGAGGGCGGCGTCGACCAGGCCGAGGAGGGGCTCGCCCCGGCGGACGCGCTCGACGTTGGCCCGGATGCGCCCGGCCAGCAGCGGCTCGGCCATGGTCCAGGTGTTGGCCACGTGCGGCGTGATCAGGCAGTTGTCGGCCCGCCACAAGGGATGTCCCTCGGGAAGCGGCTCGGGGTCGGTGACGTCGAGGGCGGCGCCACCGAGCGTGCCCGATGCCAGGGCCGCCACCAGGTCGTCGGTCACGACGTGGGCGCCCCGGGCCACGTTCACCAGCCAGGCGTCGGGGTCGAGGCGCTCGAGGGCGCCGGCGTCGAGGATGCCGGCGGTCTCGGGGGTCAGCGCGAGGGCGAGCACGACCAGGGCCGCGCCGGCCAGCACCTCGTGGAGCTGGTCGGGACCCACCACCCGGCGGGCGCCATCGAGGGGCGCCACGTGGCGGCGCACGACGGTCGCGTCGACGTCGAAGGGCGCCAGCAGGCCCAGCAGCGCCCGGGTGATGCTGCCTCCGCCCAGGATGGTGACCCTCGCCCCCATCAGGCGCTGGCCGGCGGGCTCGCCCCACGAGGAGGCCCGGGCCCGAAGGGTGAGCTGGCGCAGGCCGGCCAGGCCGAGGGCCAGGGCGTGCTCGGCCACGGGTGCGGCGTAGGCGCCCTTGGCGCTGGTCCAGGTGCGGGCGTCGTCGAGGATCGAGGCGAAGGCGTCGACCCCGGCGAAGGGGAGCTGGACCCAGCGGATGCGGGGGACGCCGGCGAGCAGGTGGGCCAGCCCGTGGGCGTCGGAGGGATCGGTCCAGACCAAGGCGTCGGCCTCGCTCACCTCGACGACCTGCCCGCCCCCCTCCCTGATGGCCGCGGCCAGGGTGGGAGGCTGCTCGGGGGCCAGGGCGCAGCCCAGGGTGGGGAGGTCGGGCACCGGGCCAGGCTAAGGACCTGCGCGCCCAGGCGGAGCCGGCCCGAGCGGGCCCGCCCGGTCGGCGCCGCCGCTAGCGTTGCCTCGTGGCCCTGACGCAGACCGACCACGAGAACGATCACCAGGCGCGACCCGAGCCGGGCGGAGGCCGACTCTGGCCGGGGCCTCGGCGAGGCGGCGCTCGGGCGGCGTGGCGCTCGTGGCGCACGGCGCTCCTCCTCGGCGCGGCGGCCCTGGCGGCGCTCTTGGGCTTCAGCCGGCTCGACGGCCTGGTGCCCTCGCTGGAAAACCCCTTCGCCCGGGAGTCGATCGACCGCAGCCAGCCTCCGCTGCTCCAGGCGATCCAGGACCTGAGCGAGTACAGGGCCGCCACCGGCGACTTCCAGGTGGTGGTCGATGTCGAGGAGGACACCCGCTTCGTCCCCTCGTTCCTGAGCGGCGAGCGGACCCAGTTCCTGGCTGGTGGCTCGGTCGACGCCTCGGTCGACTTCCGCGGTCTGGGTGCCAACGCCATCGAGGTCTCCGACGACGGGCGGTCCGTGACCGTGCGCCTGCCCCACGCCCGCCTCTCCGAGCCCAGGATCGACCCCGAGCGCAGCTACGTCATCGCCCGCCAGCGGGGGCTGGTCGAGCGGGCGGCCTCGATGTTCTCCGACAGCCCCACCAGCGAGCGGGAGCTGTACCTGAGGGCCGAGGACCAGATGGCTGCGGCCGCCGCCGAGGGAGGGCTGGTCGAGCGGGCCGAGGCCAACACCGTCACCATGCTGAAGACGATGCTGGCCCCCCTGGGCTACTCGGACGTGAACGTCGTCTTCGTCGACGAGGTGCCACCCGTCTGACACCAGGGCCGGCCCACGCCAGTCCGCCTGGCGTAGGAGACGGTCACGGCGCCGAGCAAGGGCCCCCAGAGGAGCAGGGGGGCGTAGCAGGCGAGGACGACGATCCGTTCCCCGCCGTCGAGCCAAGGCGAGCTGTCGGGCGCCGCCCTCCACGCCATGCTGGCGGGGTCGCCATGAGTGCCCGGATGCTCTGGGCCGTGGGCGGGCTGGCCGCGGCGATCGTCGCCGGCGGCATCATCGGCGTGCTCGTCCGGGGCGAGTCACACCTGGGACTCGTGCCCCTGTTCTCCGCCGCTGCGCTGTTCGTCCTGGCCGGCGCCGTCGCTTCCCGGCGTCGGCCCGCGGCACCAGCACCCGGCTGCTCCTGGCCACCGGGCTGACCATGATGCTCGCCCAGGCCCTGCTCACGGCCCCTACGGCACCCGTAGCCACGCTCGGCCTCACCCTGTTGCCGCTGAGCCTGGCCTTCCTCGCCCACCTGGCCCTGACCTTCCCCGACGGTCTCGGCTCGCGGGCGGAGCGCGTCATCGCCGCCCTCCCCTACGTGCTGGTGGTGGCCGCGGTGCCGGTGGCGGAGCTGGGCGACTGCGCCGAGTGCCCCCGCAAGGTGGTGGGCCTCGACATCGACCGCGGTCTGGGGCGGGGGTGGTACGTCGCACTCCTGGTGGCCGCCCTGGTCACCGCCGTGTGCTTCCTCGGTGCTCGTACGACGCTGCGTCGGGGCAGCGTCGTGGCTCGGCGCGTCCTGCTGCCGGTGGTGCCGGCGCCTGCATCTTCATCGTCGTGTACAGCATCGCCCTGCTGTCCGAGCTGGGCCTGCCGACCGGCTGGGGCCACGCTGGGCTCTGGTTGCCATGCTGCTCGTGGCCGCCGCGCCGATCGTGTTCCTCGGTGGTCTCCTGCGGGCTCGCCTGGCCCGCGCCCACGTCGGCCGGCTCGTCGTGGCTGGGTGAGGTGGCACCCGGGGGGGAGCTGCGCGACGCCCTGGGTGATCCGACCCTCCAGGTGGCCTACCCTCGGGCCGGCTCGGGGAGCTACGTCGATGGCCACGGCCGGCCGGTGGAGCGGTGCGCTGGTCCACGACGCCGCCCTGCGGGACGACCAGGCGCACGTGGACGCGGTGTGCGCGGCGGCGGGGCTGGCGCTGGAGAACGAGCGGCTCCACGCCGAGGTGCTCGCTCGGCTGGAGGAGGTGCGGGCATCGCGGGCACGCATCGTGGAGGCGGGCGACGCGGCGCGACTTCGGGTCGAGCGCAACCTGCACGACGGCGCCCAGCAGCGCCTGGGCAGCCTCTCGCTCGCCGTCGGGATGGCCCAGAGCAAGCTCGGCCCCGCGGACGCGGCGGTCGAAGGGCTGCTCCGGCAGGCGTCGGAGGAGGCCGCGGCCGCCATCGGAGAGCTGCGCGAGCTGGCTCGGGGCCTCCATCCCGCCATCCTCGGCGAGGTGGGCCTGGTCGGCGCCGTGCAGTCGGTGGCCGAGCGCTCGCCGGTGCCGGTCGAGCTCCGGGCCACGACCGACGGTGCCTTGCCCGCGTCGGCTCCGGCGGCACCGCCTTGGACCGAGCGCGAGGTCCTGGGGCTGATGGCCGAAGGCCGCTCGAACCAGGCCATCGCCGCCCGGCTGTACCTCAACGCCAAGTCGTGAGTCCCACGTCCACAGCCTCTTCCTCAAGCTCGGCCTGCTGCCCGAGGCGGACGACCATCGCCGGGTGCGTGCCGTGCTGGTCCATCTGCACGAGGGCGCCTCGAGGTAGCGCAGGAGGTCATGCGATCCGGCTGTCGGTCCTCCTGCCGGCGGCCGCGCCCCGGTGGCGCCGGCTCAGCGGCGGGACGGGCCGCCGGTGGCCACGGTGTCGGCGGCGTAGGCGCCGCGCCGGCCGAGGGGCTGGGACGGCCCCCGGGTGGAGTCGGCGACCGTCTGGCGCTCGGCCTCCCCGTCCAGCTCGGCCCCGAGCACGATGGCGTAGGCGGTGAGCAACAGCCACAGGAGCAGCACCACCACGGCGCCCAGGCTCCCGTAGGTCTCGTTGTAGCGGCCGAAGTTGCCCACGTAGACGGAGAAGGCGATCGAGCCCACCAGCCAGAGCACGGTGGCCACCACCGCCCCCGGCGTCACCCAGCGCCAGGCCGGGGCGTCCCGGTCGGGGGCGTAGCGGTACAGCACGGCCAGGCCGAGGATCACCACGACGGCCAGGAGCGGCCAGCGCAGCACGACCACGGCGAGCTCGCCCGCCGTGCCGAGGCGCTCGGCCAGGTTGCCCAGCGCCACCATGACGCCGACGCCGACCACCGCGGCCAACGCCATCCCCAGGGTGAGGACCAGGGTCAGGGCCTTGAGGCGGAAGAACTTCCGGGTCTCGTCCTCGTCGTAGGCGATGTTCAAGGCGGTCACCAGGGCCTGCATGCCCTTGGACGCGCCGAGCAGCGCCACCACCACGCTGACGGCCAGGGCCAGGCCCACGCTCGCCCGGCCCTGGCCGGTGATGGCCGTCACCTGGGTCTGCACCAGATCAGCGGCCTCGGCGGGCACCGCCGAGAGCACCGAGGCGAGCTGGCGCTCGACGTCGGCGGGATCGGCCACCAGCCCGTAGACGGAGATGACCGCGATGAGCGCCGGCACCAGGGCCAGGAACACGTAGAAGGCGACGCCGGCGGCGACGATCGAGAGGTTGTCCGACTTCACCTGGCCCGCGGTGCGCTTGGCGATGTCGAGCCAGCCCCGGGCCGGGATCTCGGTCGGCGACCCCGCCGAGCGGCCCCGGTCGTCGTCGCTGCTCGGCTGCGGCTCTCCTCGGTCCTGGGGAGCAGCGGCCCGGGCCTGCGCGGTCGCGGGACGCTCGACCACGGCGCCGTCGTGCCCGGGAGACGAGGCGCGCGCGTGCTCGGCCTCGTGGCGGAACTCCTCCAGATCCTGTTGCAGCCGGCGCCGGGCGATGAGCTGGTCGGCCAGGGCCATGCCGTGCGAGGAGGCCCAGTCCAGCTCGACGGAGACGCGAGACCGCTGGTCGTCGACCTCCTCGAAGCGGACCTGGCCCGAGTGGGGCCGCTCGGGGTTCGCCCAGGCGATGTGGTGCTCGGGGACGTGCTCGCGCACCTCCGCCCCGAAGTCGCGATCCCGACCCTCGACCAGGAGGACCCAGTCGACCGAGGTGGGGTCGGCTCTGCGTTCGGTGGCCGCGCCGCCCACGAAGGAAGGCAGCGTGCGGGAGTCGGTCCAGCACCGGTAGGTGTGGGCCAGGGGACGGTGGACCTCGACCTCGCACGTGATGGCAGGCATCCGCCTAGCCCTTCCCACATGGAGAGGCGTCGATGCCGGGCGCGCCCCGCCGCCTCAGGGCCCATCCCGTGGGCGTCACCAGCCGCGCTCGCGGTCCTGGCGCTCGGCCGCCCTGGTGGCGTAGCCGAGGACGATGGCGGGGGCGAGCACCACCGAGCCGGCCACGAGGCAGACCAGCACCACCGTGGCCACGGTGTCGCTGAAGGAGGTGGCCAGGCCGGCCACGAGTACCAGCGTGGCGACGGCGAAGAGCAGGTAGCCGAGGCGCGTGCCCGCCACCGCCACCCGGGCCACCCGGGCCCGTTGCTCCCGGATGCGATCGGCGGCCATCAGTGGTCGGACGCCGAGGTGAAGCGGAACGAGCGCAGCCGCAGGGCGGGGGCGCGGATGTGGCCACCCTCGTCGCTTGTCGTGGCCGCCCGGTCGCCCACCCCGTCGCAGGTGGCCAGGGCCTCCACGATCGACTGGTTGTAGCGCAGGTTGCGCACGGCCGGGCCTCGGCGGCCTCCCTCGATGAGGAAGGTGCCGTCGCGGGTCATGCCGGTGAGGAGGGTCCGCTTGGGGTTGACCTCGCGGGTGTACCAGAAGCGGGTGACCAGCAGCCCCCGCTCGATGCCTCCGACCAGCTCCTCGACGCCGGTGGCACCCGGCGCCAGCGCCAGGTGCGACGGCCACGGTCCGAAGGGGTTGGGGGCGGGCAGGCCGTGGCCCGTGGAGTGGGTGCCGGCCGCCGCCGCGCTGGCCCGGTCGTGGACGAGGCCGCGCACGACCCCGCCGTCCAGCAGCGGGACCCGGACCTTGGGGGTGCCCTCCCCGTCGAAGGGCACCCCGAGGGCGCCCTCGCTCAGGGCGTCGTCGGCCAGGTCGAGCAACGGGGACACCACCGCCTCGCCCATCCGGTCGCTGAAGGGCGAGCGCCCTTCGGCGACGGTCTTGGCCGAGAAGGCGGGGGCCAGGTGGTCGAGCAGGGTGGCCACGGCGGCGGGGAGCAGCACGACCTCGTGGTCGCCGGGCACCGGCGTGCGGGGGTCGACGGCCGCCTCGGCCGTCCCCGCGGCTCGGGCGCCGACCTCGGCTGGGGACAGGGCGTCGAGGGCGACGGCGGCCTCCTCGGCGTGCCCGCTGGCCCCGGCCCCCGTGACCACCGTGGACACCGCCGCCCGGGTGGCCAGGCCGTGGAGGCGGGCGCCGGCGGTGGTGGCCAGGGCCACCTCGGTGGCGCCGGTGGACAGCGCCCCGGCCGCCTCCTGGCCGGGGCCGAGGCGAGCCAGGAGCCGGGCCACCGCCCGGGAGCGACGTTCGGGCGAGGCGGCGGCGGTGGCGGCGTCGAAGCGTGGACCGACCGGGGGCAGCGGGGCCGGTCCGGCCAGCCCCGGGAAGGTGGGATCCGGGGGGCTCAGCCGGGCGGAGGCCAGGGCCCGCTCGCCGGTGGCGGCCACGCCCGCCGGGTTCACCTCGTTGGTGGAGGCCACGCCCACCCGACCCCGGGTGACCACCCGCACCGACACGGTGGTGTCGTCCCCGGCGACGTGCTGGTGGACGGTGCTGCGGGCGAAGCGGGCCAAGCCGCCCCAGGCGTGCACGGCCCGGGCCTCCACCTGGTCGGCGCCGTCGATGCCCAGGGCGGCGTCGAGGAGGTGGTGGAGGTGGTCGGCCCCCCACGGCTCCCTCACCGGGTGCTCCCGACGGCAACGTCGAGGAAGCGGGCGGGGGCCGCGCCGTGGGCCACGTAGCCGACCTGGCCGGGTTGGCCCTTGCCGCAGTTGGGCAGGCCCCACGCCTTCCACAGGGCCGGTCCGCCCACGGCGTCGAGCGACGCCCAGAAGGGCAGGGTCCGCCCCCCGTAGGTGCCGTTGCGGACCACCCGGCCCAGGCGACCGTGGCGGATCTCGCGCCCCCACTCGGTGCCGAACTGGAAGTCGACCCGGCGGTCGTCGATCGACCACGACCGGTTGGTCTCCAGGTACAGCCCCCGATCGATCCCGTCGAGCAGCTCGTCGAGCGAGCCGGCCGTCCCTGCCTCCAGCGACACGTTGGTCATGCGGATGAGGGGCAGGTGGGCCCACGACTGGGCCCGCACGGTCGCCCCCGAGCGGGCCAGGCCCACCTCGGCCGCCGTCTCCCGGGAGGAGAGGAAGCCCTGGAACACACCCTCGGTGACGATGGGGGTCGAGGTGGCGGGCACACCCTCGTCGTCGTAGCCGAAGGTGCCCAGGGCACCGGGGGTGGTGGCGTTGGCCAGCACGCTCAGCCGGGGCGAGCCGTAGCGCAGCCGCCCGGTGTCGCCGGGGGTGAGGAAGGACGTGCCCGCGTAGGCGGCCTCCATCCCCAGGACCCGGTCGAGCTCGACCGGATGGCCGATCGACTCGTGCACCTGCAGGGCCACCTGGCTGCCGTCGAGCACCAGGGTGGTCGCCGCCGCCGGGCAGGCGGGGGCGGAGAGGAGCTCGACCGCCTCCTCGGCCACTCGGGGGGCGTGGCCGACGAGGTCGAGCCGGCGCACCAGCTCGTAGCCCTCGGACCCGAAGTCGCCGCCGAAGGAGTTGGGGTAGGAGCGGACCTGGGTCTCGGCCTCGCCCACGGCGGTGGCGGCGATCCCGGCCCCGCACTGGACGATGGTCTGGGCCACGTCGGTCCCCTCGCTCGAGACGATGCGCGACCGCCGGCGCCAGGCGTGCTGGCGGGCCTCGGCCGGGCTCACCCCGTCGACCTCGAGCATGGCGCGGGAGGCGGCCACGAGCAGGGCCAGCTTGTCGTCGAGGGCGACGGCGAAGGGATCCTCGACCACGGGCGTGGCCCAGCTCGCCTCCACGGGCTCGACGGGAGCGAGGCGCACGGGTGCCCGGCGGGTGGCCCGGCCGGCGGCGGCCACCTCGACGGCGAGGCGGGCGGCGTCCTCCGCAGCCCGAGGACCGAGGTCGCCGGTGGCGGCGAAGCCCCAACACCCGTCACGGAGGACGCGCACGCCCAGGCCCAGCGAGGACGTCTGGCCCACCCCCTGCACCTCGCCGTCGCGCACGGCCAGGTGCTCGGACTCGAGGTCGACCAGGCGGGCGTCGGCGTAGGAGGCTCCGGCCGCCCGGGCCACCTCGAGCGCCCGCCGGCAGGGCTCAGCACCGATGTCGTCGTCCGTCACCACGCAGCTCCGATCTCACCACGTGGCCAGCAGCCGGGCCAGGTCACCGGCCAGCCGGGCCAGGGAGAAGTGCTGGCGGGCCAGGTCAGCGTTGTGGTCGAGCAGGCCGGGGTCGGGGTCGGCCAGGAAGGCGGCCAGGGGCCCCGCATCGTGGGCCGGGAACCAGCGGAAGCCGAGCTCGGCCAGCTCCTCGGCCACCGGGTAGGGGTGCAGGCCCAGGGGGCGACGGTGGATGGCCGACTCCACCAGCGGGTTGCCGAAGCCCTCCCAGCGCGAGGGGAAGGCCACCACGTCGGCCGCGGCGTAGGCCCCGGCGGTGTCGGAGGGGAAGGGCCGGTGCAGCGCCGGGCGGGAGGGGCCGGCCAGCAGGCGGGCCAGCTCGGTGTCGTAGCCCTCCTCGGCCGGCCCGCTCAGCCAGTACCGGGCGCCCAGGGCCTCGGCCAGGGCCAGGGCGGTGGGCACCGCCTTGCGGGCGATGGCTCGCACGGGGTGGAGCACGAGCAGCTCGTCGTCGTCCACCCCGAGGCGGGCCCGGGTGGCGGCGCGATCTCCCGGCACCACGTCCACATCGAAGCCGGGGAGGACGACCTCGGCGGCGATGCCCCGCTCGGCCAGCTGGTGCTGGCTGAGCCGGGTGAGCGTGACGTGGCGCCAGGCCGGGTCGTCGGGCGGCCAGCCGTCCACCAGGTGGGCGAACCGGGCCCGTTGCCAGGGCAGGTCGTAGTGGTGCAGGACGGCCGGGCGCCCCCGCAGGACGGCCACCACCGCGGCGGTGGCGGCCGGGTGGAGCGGCAGGGAGCAGAGGTTCTCGACCACGACCAGGTCGACGTCCTGGAGCGTGGCGGCCAGCTCCGACCGGGTCGGGGGGGCGATGGGGTCGGGCCAGGCCAGACCCGGGAGCAGGCGATCGGCCCGCCCCCGGCCGGCGACGGTGACCACGCGGTGGCCGAGGTCGACCAGGGCCCGGCCCCAGGCGGCGGCGGCGACGGAGACGCCGTCGGTCCCGCCCAGGCGGAACGACACCAGGGCGACGGTGGCGACGGCTACCTCGCGGGCGACAGCGAGGCCGCCAGCCGGCGGGTCGACCGCCGGGGCCGGCGACGTCCGGGCCCGGCCGGGCGAGACCGCGTCCCCACCAGGGGGTGCAGGAGCCGGAAGGCCACGTCGGCCAACCCGCCGGCCAGGATGAGGTCGCCGAAGGACACCACCTCGCCGAGCGGGGTGACGGGCACGATGTCGCCCAGCACGGCCAGGGGGTCGTCCTCCTGCTGCCACTGCCGGCTGGGGCCGAGCTCCATGGCCGCCACCTCGTCGGGACGGGCCAGGCCGGTGGCCACCACCGCGGCGGGATCGACGGGCATCCCCCCGTTGAGCAGGATCACCAGGGCGTTGAGGCCGAGACCGAGCGCCACCACGGCCATGCCGACCAGGCGGAGGTTGGCGGCGGCGAAGCTGAGCAGGGCGGCGTAGGCGGCCAGCGCCAAGGCGACCGCGGGAGGTCCGTCCAGGCCGAGGAGGGAGGGGGCCCAGTACAGGGCCAGGGCCACGAAGGCCAGGGCGGGCCAGCGCAGGCGCTCGTCCGAGAGGTTGGCCAGGCGGCCGCCGGCGAGGAGGGCGACCACCAGCCCGCCCAGGGTGGCGAGGACGGCGAGGCGCATGTCCGAACGGTAGCGGCGGGCCCGTCGCCCTCGGGGCAGCGGGGCCGCGACGTCACCCGTGCTCAGACGTAGGGGCGAGGACCCCGGCGCGGGCCGGCGAAGCGGCTGAAGAGGTAGACCACCACGGCGGCACCGAGGATGGAGGCGATCCAGCCGGCCTGGTAGGTGCGGCCGAAGAGGAGGCGTCCCACCACCCCGGCCAGGAACGACCCGGCCAACCCGGCGGCGATCGTGCCCAGGCAGCCAAGGGGGTTGGGACCGGGCACGAGCAGGCGACCGATGGCCCCGGCGATCAAGCCGACCACGGCCAGGCCGAGCAGGAAGGTCAGGAGGTTCCCGTCGTCCACCAGGGCGAGACTATGTCACGCCCGGGCGACCGGCACTCGTGCCGGTGATGCCCGTCCGGCGACCTGTCCGTGCCTATGCTCGCCCGGGAGGTGGGCGACCATGGCGGAGGAGCCCGGCAGGGGCGGAGAGGCGCGGTCGACCGGACCGTGGACCGAGGCGCGGTCCCAGTCGGCGGCGGACCCGGCCGAGTCCACGGAGCCGCCCGAGCCAGCGCAGCCGGCTGAGCCTGTGCCGCAGCCCGCGCCGCGTCCCGAGGGCGGCGGGGGTGACTCGGGGGGGAACGGTGCCGATGCTCCGCCGGCAGGCCCGGACGCCCTGCCGTCGAGCGGGGAGGTGGCCGCCGAGGCGGCCGAGCCCGAGGCGGTGGCCGCCGCCGAAGCCGCGATCATCCGCCTGCACGGCGACCCCGCCGAGACGTTCCCCTTCGGTCGTCCCGGGCGCCCGCTTCCGATCGACTCCCCGTTCCGGCTGGGCTTCGTCGGGGCCCTGGGCGTCGCCACCGCCCTGCTGCTCGTGCGAGTGGTCCTGGCCGCCGCGCCGATCCTCCTGCTGGTGGGCATCGCCCTGTTCTTCGCCCTCGGGCTCGACCCCGCCGTCAGCGCGCTGCAGCGGCGGGGGCTGCGCCGGGGCTGGGCCGTCTTCACCATCGTCGCCGCCGTCCTGGCCGTGCTGGTGGTCTTCGCCGCCGCCGCGGTGCCGCCGCTGGTGAGCCAGGCGTCGGGGCTGCGCACCGAGCTGCCCGAGTACCTGGCCCGCCTGGAGCGCGACAACCGCATCGTGCGCGAGCTCGACGAGCGCTTCGGGCTCACCGAGCGGCTGCAGGCGGTGCTGTCGGGCACCTCGCCGTCGTCGGGCACCTCGCCGTCGACGGGCGAGCCGGGGGAGGGCGAGCCGCTGTTCGGGGGCCCCGCCCTGGGGGGTGTGCTCGGGGTGGCTCGTAGCGTCTTCACCGCGTTCGCCTCCACGCTCACCGTGATCGTGCTGGCCTTGTACCTCCTGGCTTCGCTGGACGCCCTCAAGCACACCGCCTACCGCCTGGTGCCCCGGTCTCGCCGCCAGCGCTTCTCGCTGCTGGCCGACGAGGTCCTCGATCGCATCGGCGGCTACCTCCTCGGCAACCTGGCCACCTCGGTCGTCGCCGGGACCACGGCGTTCGTGTTCTTCGTCGTCGTCGGGATCCCCTACCCGTTCCCCCTCGCCGTGGTCATCGCCCTCACCGGGCTGATCCCCCTGGTGGGGGCCACCATCGGCTCGGTCGTCGCCGTGCTCGTCGCCTTCTTGGTCTCGGTGCCGGTGGGCTTCGCCACCGTCGCCTTCTCCTTCGTCTACCAGCAGTTCGAGAACTTCGTGCTCGCCCCCCGGATCATGCGCCGCACCATCGACGTCTCCCCGCTGGCCACGATCGTGGCCGCCCTGGTGGGCGCCACCCTGCTCGGGATCTTCGGCGCCCTGCTGGCGGTGCCCGTGGCCGCGTCGATCCAGATCATCGGCCGCCACGTCCTCCTCCCCCGCCAGGAGGCGGCCTGACGGCTCCGCTCAGGGGCCGGTCCCCTCGGATCTCGGGCTGGAGCGGGGCGCCGGACGCAGTTCCCAGCGAGCCACGTCGAGCGCGGTCTGGAGGGCGGATCGGATGGCGCCCACGTCCTGCTCCTCCCCGGCGCGCAGCGTCTCCTTGAGGATCGCCTCGACGAGGCCGAGCTTGTAGGTGTTGAGCTGCTCCTGGCCGCGCAGCGCTCGCTGGGTCAGGCCCTCCAGGTAGAGCTCGGGAATCGCCATCGTCGCTCGAGGACGTTCTACCCCTCGGGCCAGGCGAGCGCCAGACGCGGGGGTGCCTCGGGTCGCACCCGGCGCGTTTACCGGTCCTGCTGGCCTGGGCAGGCAACGCGGCACGTCGCGACCGAAGGGGGTCCCCGTGGCCGTCGAGCTCGAGCCCATCGACCAGCAGGTCATCGTCGTGTTCGGTGCCTCCAGCGGCATCGGCCGAGCCACCGCCCTGCTGGCGGCCCAGCGAGGCGCCCGGGTGGTGGGGGCCGGCCGGGACCGACACGCACTGGACTCGCTGGTGGCCGAGTGCGCTGGTGGCCCGGGCGAGGTGGTGGTGGGCACCGCCGACGCCGCCGACCAGGCTGAGGTGGAGGCCATCGCCCAGTTGGCCGTCTCCCGCTTCGGCCGTATCGACACGTGGGCGCACGTGGCCGGCGTCGGCGAGTACGGGGCCTTCGAGGACATCACCCCCGAGGAGTTCCGGCGGGTGGTCGAGGTCGACCTGCTGGGCCCCGTGCACGGGGCGAGGGCAGCCCTGCCCCACCTGCGGGCGGGCGGAGGCGCCTACATCGTGGTGTCCTCGGAGATCGCCAAGCGGGGCTTTCCCCTGGCCACCTCCTACAGCGCGGCCAAGCACGGGGTCGACGGCTTCGTCGAGGCCCTGCGGGTCGAGCTCCAACATGCCGGCGCGCCGGTGTCGGTGACCCAGGTGATGCCCGGGTCCATCGCCACCCCGTTCTTCGAGAACGCCCGCAGCCGCCTGGGCGTGCGGGCGTCCGGGCCACCGCCGGTCTACGGCCCCGAGAAGGTGGCCGAGGCGATCCTCGCCGCCGCCGAGCGGCCGCGGCGGGACGTGGTGGTGGGCGGCGCCGCCAAGGTCCAGCTGGCCATCCAACGGATCTCGCCCCTGCTCATGGACCGCCTCGTCCGGGCCACCGCCTTCCGCCTGCAGCGCTCGACCGAGCCCAGGGCGCCGGGCGACGACGCCCTGTTCGACGCGCCCGAGGGCGAGGACCGGGTCCGGGGAGTGGTGTCGACCACCCATCGCTGAGCGGTGGCAGCCGCCGGGCTCGCGCCGGCCATCGCCCACCCGGGCGATGACCGACTGATCGGTCCGGTGCAGGCGGGACGGCGAAGGTGACGATCCAGAGCACAGGCGGCCAGCCCCTCGGCGACGAAGGCGGCCGTCATGGCCCACGCGCCGATGCCGAGGACCCAGGCCGGGAGCAGTGGTGCGAGCGCGCCACCCGCCTGCTCAGCCAGCACGCCCTCGACCTGCTCGGGAGCGGTCGCGTGCCGGCTACCTCCTCTCGCCCTCGCCCTTTGTGGGCAGTTCAGGACCGCAGAGGGCCCGGAAGTGACCACAAACGTTGCGGGCGGCGCTACCCGGGAGCGGCCCGAACCGCTGGGGCCCAAGGAGCGGTGGGCCTCGCCCTGATGGCCGAGGGTCGCTTGAACCAGGCCATCGCCCGTTCACCCCGCGCAGCCGCTGCCTCTCAGCTCTTCATCTTCCGAGTGTCGCGTGGTTCCAAGAACGGCTCCGTCTCGGGCGGGAGGCCGGCCTCGATCTGGCGACCTCGCTCGAGCTCGGCGTTGAACTCCGCTCCCAGGAGAACGGCGATGTTCGAGATCCACAGCCAGACCAGGAAGGCGATCACGCCGCCGAGGGTCCCGTAGGTCTTGTTGTAGGAACCGAAGTTGGCCACGTAGAAGGCAAACGCCGCCGAGGCCAGCAACCAGACGACCACCGCGACCAACCCACCGGGGCTGACCCAGCGGAATCCCGGCTGCTTCACGTTGGGCGAGGCCCAGTAGAGGATCGCGAACATCAGGCTGACGATGACCAGCAGGACGGGCCACTTGGCGATGTCCCACACCCTCACCACCGCCGTGCCGACGCCGAGCAGCCGACCGACCTGGTCTGCGAGGCCACCGGTGACGACCACGGCAAGGGCGCTGATGGCCAGGAGCACGAGCATCACGAGGGTCACGCCGAGTCGAACCGGGCCCTTCTTCCAGAACGGCCTCCCCTCCTCGACGTCGTAGATGGCGTTGGAGGCGCGCATGAAGGCGGCGACGTAGCCGGACGCCGACCAGAGGGCGGCGGCGAGCCCGACGACAAAGAGGACGCCCGCCGCACCCTGGCTTCGTTGAAGGTTCTGGATGGCCGGGATGACGATGTCCTTCGCCGGCCCGGGCGTCACCTGGGCGACGTTGTCGATCAACGCCTGGGTGGTGGACCGGCCCAGGAGGCCGAGGACGGAGACGAGCGCGAGGAGGGCCGGGAAGATGGCGAGCACGCCGTAGTAGGTGAGCGCCGCCGCCCAGTCGGTGACGTCGTCCTCTTTGAACTCGCGGATGGTTCGCTTCAGGACGCCCGGCCACGAGGACGTTTCCAGATCTGTTGGCGTCTGGGGTTTGCGGCCATCGGTCCCACCCGCAGCCGTGGCCCTGCCGGCTCGTCTCGCCCCTTGGTCTGGTCGGCTGTTCGCACCTTGTTGGTGGGTCATCTCAGCCCAGCGCCTGCGCCACTTCTCATCCTCGGGCACCACGTCCCCCTTTCGCGTCAGCTGGCTCCCTGCTCGTTGTGACCGGCCGATGTGCTGGCAGGCATGAACCAGGTGGAGACAGAAGGCGGTCGCAAGGGACAACGCGCGGAAAGACCCCTCACGCTCACCTGCCCCGCACCGCTCCGCCCTCCGGGGATGAGCCCTCCGACGCCTCTGGTGTGCGGGGCTCATAGAAGATCCAGGCCTGAGCGTCCGGGCTGGATCCCTGGAGATCGGCGGACGCGAACAGCCTGCTCAGCCGGTCGATCGCTTCTGCTTCCTCGACTGCATCGTCCACCATGGCCATCAGCTCGCCCAGCCTCCTCGCTCGGCCCAGCTCGTAGACGTCGGCCGACGGAGCCCGCAGGACGAGTTTGCCTCCAAGGTCGTCCATGCCTTCCATGGCGCCGATCAGCAGATTCAAACCTGACGAGTCGATGAACGTGGTCTGGCCCAGATCGACCAGCACCTCCCGGCATCCTCGCTTTCCGAGGGCCACGAGATGGTGGCGAAACCATCCGGTGGTGTTGCTGTCCAGCTCACCTTCGAGAGTGACCCAACAGCGCCCGTCCGACTCGGCGATGCCCAGGCGCACCAAGCAGCATCTCCTTCCTGCAGCTCGCGCTCGACCGAACGCGACACCGCCGGGGGGTCGAGGAGCCGGCTACCTGCGTGGCCCAGGTCGAGGTCTCCGCGGGTGCCGCAAGCCGCCGGCTCGAAGGATGTGGACCGGTCTACTCCTGTTCCACGTCGATCTGTTCCTTGCGTACCTGCTCGGAGACGACCTCCTTCTCGCTGGTGACGCTCTTGTCGAGGCGCACCCGCTCCTTGGGCACCACCTGCTTGTTCACCACCACCTGTTCTTCCATCAACGTCATCTCGTGCTCTTCCTCCGACAGGTCGGGCCCCGCCATGGCCTTCCCGACGTTGGCGTCGGTGATCGGCTCGCGTACGACCCGCACCTCCTCACGCTGCACGGGGACGGTCATCTGAACGTCTTCGGTCACGACGAACTTCTTGAGCCGGACGAGCGACGAGGGCCGGCGCACCACGCCCACGGCCAGTTGCTCTTCGGAGCGGGTCATGGCGTCGTCGGTGGTCGGGCCGCTCGTGTCGTAGCCCGTATCCGGGACCGGCGGGGCAGCCTCGACGTCGTCGGCGTGCAGGACCCTGGGCTCGGCCGCGATGCCGTAGTGCTCGTAGAGAGCCACCTCCTCCTGGGGGCTCAACTCGAGGTCGGGATCGATGCTGGGTGCATCCTTGATCTGGGACTCGGTGTAGGCGGCCTGCAGGGAGTCGTCCGAGACGCTGGCGTCCCTGAGGGGGACGTAGTTGAGCTTGCGGCCCAGCAGCCCGGTGTGGACCAGCGCCCATTCCGGCTCCTGGGTGTCGTTGTCGAGGTAGATGTCCTCGATCTTGCCGACCTTGCTGCCTTCGGCGTCGATGAGGTTGGCGCCGATCATGGGCTGGACGTCTCTGAAGCTGAGCTGGGGCATCAGTGGCTCCTTTCGCGTGTGGGTGTGCTCTTGCTCTTGATCCGGCTCGTCAGCGGCGGCGGGCAGCGACCTTCTTGGCTGGCGCCGACTGCCGGGGCTGGGCCGCCGTGGTCCGGGCTGAAGGACGCTTGGCCTGGGCCTTGACCCGGCTCGACGCCGCCTTGGTCTCGCGCTTCACCTGAGTTGCCGAAGCCTTCGCCTGGCCCTTCGTTCGTTGGGTCGAGGCCTTGGCTTGTTGCTTGACCTGTCGGGCCGCGTCGCCGGCCCGCTGCTTGACCTGCTCGGTGCTGTCCTGGGCCGCCTCTCGGACCTCATCGGCAACGCCGCGCCCGGCCTGGAGCGCCTGGTCCTTCACCGGCTCGGCCTTCTCCTTCACCCGCTGCGCAACCTTGCGCTCGGGATCGGAAGGTGGCAGCAACGAGGCCACCAGGACGCCTCCCCCGAAGGCGACGAGGCTGGCGACGAGAGCGTGCTCCCCGGCCTTGTCGCGCGCGGTGGCCGGCACCCGTTGACCCCGCTCCGCGACGGTGCCCGCCATGCCGCTGGTCTGCTCGGCCAGACGCCGGGACTGTCCTCGCACGGTGCCCGCGACCCTCTGAATCCGGCCTTCCTCTTCTAGCTCGTTGCCACGGGTCACGTCATGGCCTCCCATCAGCGACTCCTGCATGTTCCGGATGCCCAGGCGCAGGCCCTCGGTCTGTCGCGTCACGATGCGGGCGGGGCTCATTCGGTCTCGGACGTCCTCGAGCCGCTCGGCCACGTCGGCCTTGGCCCTCGCCACCACCTTCTTGGGGGCGACGCGGTCACCGACGACCTCGAGGGTGGAGGCGAGCTCGGCGCGAGCACGTCCGATCTCTCGGGTCAGCTCCTCTGTCGAGGCCACCTCAGCTCCACCTCCTCGGGGCTCGTGCTGCTCGCTCCTCGAGACAGTGCCGCCTTGGCCACCTGCACGTCCTCCTTCAGGGTCCTCATGGTCTGCTCGGGAGCGGGGCTCACCTCGGCCGCCTGCTTTCGTCCTTTCCCGAACAGAGCTCCAGCGACACCCAGGAACACCAGGCCGACGATGAGGAAGGCGAAGCCGGTGGGGATCACCGCCGCCAGTCCCCAGGCGGCGGCGAAGGACACCAACAACAGCCCGAACAGGCCAGCCACCCCAGCCGCGGCCAACAACGCCGCCGCCTTGGACCCTTTGGTGACCTGGTCCTTGACCTCCAGCTTGGCCAGCTCCACCTCCTTGCTGACGAGCACCTTGAGCTGGTTGCTCATGTCGGCCAGGAGCTCCGAGAGCGAGCGGTCGTCGCTCCGACTGCTGCTGTGGGTTGGTCCGGCCATCACCGCTCCGAAGCGCCGGTTGGGCGCCGTCGGCGTGGCGGGCGAGCAGCCGGAGAAGTCACGGCCGCGTTAGCTCCTCCGGCGAGGGCTGGTGCTCATCCTTGGCGTTGCGAAGCAGGCGACCGATCGTCAGTCCGGCCACTCCCGCCCCCAACAGGAACGAGCCGGGATGCGAGCGGGCCAAGGTCTGTAGATCCTCCAACAGCCCTTCGGCGCCCTTGGAGTGGAGGTCATCGGCGATCTCGTCGAGCTTGACGGCCGTCGTGGCGAGGGAGTCCCGCAGCGTGGGAGCATCTTGGGGCCGCCCCTCGGCGAGGGCTTGGGCTTCGCCACCCAGCCGGCGAAGTGCCTCGGCCACGCGCTGGGCCTGGGTCTGGGCTTGGTCCTGGAGCTGGGTCTTGGTCTCGTCCAGCAGGCCCCGGGCCTGGTCGGACAGCTCTTGAGCCACCTGTGCACCCTGCTGGCGTGACGTGTCGAGGACCTGTCGCGCCTGGCGGACCGCACCTCGGCCCACCTGCTGGCCCTGCTGCATGGCTGTGGAGGCGACGTCCTGGGCGTTCCTGGAGGCCTCGTCGACCGCGTTCCGGGCCGCGCTGGTGTCAGGAACCTGCTGTCCCGTACGGGCGGCGGGGCCCCTCGCCACCAGAGCCTCGCTCCTTCTGGGGGCAGTCGCCGTCATCCTGCTCCTCCCTCGTGGCCCATGGCATACCCTCCGTGCGGTGCGCGGACACGGCCTCTGTCTCATGAAACGCACGAGAAGCGGTTTCGTTACGCAGCAGAGGCGCCCCCCTCATCGAGGTGCGCGAACGCGCGGGGCGGCATCATGACGCCCCCCGTACCGGACGACTCCGCCCCCGACATCGCCGCTCTGGAGCCACTCGTGCGGCGGGTCGTCGCCGCCCGGGTGGCCGACCCGCACCTGGTCGACGACCTGGTGCAAGAGACGCTCGCTCGCGTGCTCGAGTCCCGCCGGTCACTAGAGGGCGGGGCGCTGGTGGGCTACGCCGTCGTTTCGGCCCAGAACCTCATCGCTTCGCAGGGCCGCGCCGAGCAGCGCCGTGAGCGTCTGGGACCTCGATTGGCCGATCTCTCAGAACCCCAGCGCCCCGAAGATGCCGTGGTGGCCAACGAAGAACGCCGAGCCGTCCGCCGGGCCCTACGGCAGCTCTCCCACGACGAGCGCACCACCCTGCTGGCCCGGGAGGTCGAGGGGCGAGACAGTGCCTCGCTGGCGCGGGAGCTCGACGCTTCCCCCGGTGCCGTATCTCTTCGCTTGTTCCGGGCCCGGGCCAAGCTCCGAGTCGAGTACCTGCTCGCCCTGACTGGGGTCCAGCCGCCGACACCGGCGTGCCGACCGGTGCTCCTCGCCCTTTCCGGCGGCGACCGTCGGCGGCAGCGCGACCTCGACGCCGGCGGCCATCTGCTGTCCTGCGCCAGCTGCGCCGCGCTCAGCGGGGATCTGATCGAGCGACACCGACCGATACCTGCGGTGTGGCCGCTCCTGCCCCTGGCGGGGTTGGTCCGCTCGGCTCGGACTCGACTCCGGCAACGGCCGGGCCTGCGGGCAACGGTTGGCGTCAGCGCGGCGGGAGCGGTCCTGGCCGTCTTGCTTGTGGCTCGCTCCGAAGATCCCGCCGCCTGCGGAGGCATCTTCACCGTGGACGGCGCCCGCATGGCCTTGTCCGACGTTGACCGGCTCGCCCAGATGGCCGGGCGTCCCGTCCAGGGAGAGAACCTGCCTGTCGAGTCGGTCCCCGCCAACGAGGGCTTCTGGGTCGGCTGTTCCGACGGTCGGGTGTGGGTTCAGCTGACGGGGGAAGGCGAATCTCCGGAACGGGTCATGCCCGGAAGGCGCATTGGGTTCACCGGTACTGTCGTCTCCCACCCGGACGGCTACTCCGACAGCATCGGCGTCGACACCCCGGAGGGCGCAGCTCAGGTTGATCAGCAGGGTGTCCACCTCGAGGTTCGCTACAGCGACATGCAGCGGGGTTAGCGCCGTCACGAGGTTGAGTGCGTGGTCGCGAAGAGGGTGGAAGGCGACGACGACCGAGGGTGAGGAAGCCGAAGACGCCGAGCCGAGCACGAAAAAGCGGGTTCGCCCTCAGGATCCTGGCAAGGCCCTGGGTGCCCGTCGACATCTTCACTCTGGGTGACACACGCGTGACGAGCACCTACTTGTGGTCGGGACCGGCGTCGATCCGGTGAC
>JADDRA010000115.1 GCA_016781105.1 Actinomycetota bacterium
GGGGCGGGCGACACCGGGCCGGGCCGGGCTGCGGTCGGGCAGGCGCGCCGGGGCGCGAACGGGGACGGGGCTCATCGCGCACCTCGGGCAGCGTCGGCCGGGGCCAGCTTCTCCACCGCCCGGAGGCGGGCGCTGGCGGCCCGAGGGTTGGCCTCGACCTCGGCGGCTGAGGGCCGGCGCGCCGCCAGGCGCACCAGGCGCACCGACGGCACGGCCCCGCAGCCACAGGGCAGGCCGGGCGGGCAGGTGCATCCCCCGGTGGCGGCCTGGCGGAAGCACGACTTGACGATGCGATCCTCTCCCGAGTGGTAGGCGAGGGCCACGCAGCGCCCGCCGGGGACGAGGAGGTCGACGGCCTGCTCGAGGGCGCCGGGCAGGATGTCCAGCTCCTCGTTCACGGCGATGCGCAGGGCCTGGAAGCTGCGGGTGGCGGGATGCCGGCCCCGGCGCCGGGCCGGGGCGGGGATGGCGTCGCGCACCACGGCGGCCAGCTCGGCCGTGGTGGACAGGGGCCGGGCGGCCACGATCGCCCGGGCGATGCGGCTGGCGTAGCGCTCCTCGCCCAGCTCGGCGAGGATGCGGGCCAGCTCGGCCTCGGGCTCCTGGTTGACGATCTCACCTGCGGTGCGCTCGCCCCCGGAGCCGCTGGCGTCCATGCGCATGTCGAGCGGTCCCGGGTGGCGGTGGCTGAAGCCCCGCTCGGCCCGGTCGAGCTGGACGGAGCTGACTCCGAGGTCGAAGAGCGCGCCGGTGGCGACTTGGTGGCCGAGGTCGGACATCACGGTGACGAGGCCGTCGAAGCGGGCGTGGCGCACCTGGGCGCGCCCCGGGAAGCGGGACAGCCGCTCGGCGGCTGCGGCCACGGCGTCGAGGTCCCGGTCGAGGCCGACCACCGCGAGGTGGGGATGGGCCTCGAGCAGGGCCTCTGCGTGGCCGCCGCCGCCGACGGTGGCGTCGACCACGATCCCGGGGGGAACGGGACCGAACAGGTCGACGACGTCGTGGACCATCACCGGCTGGTGGTGGTAGGCACCCTCGCTCATCGGCAACCCCCCGACCGGCGACGTCCGTCGGGATGTCTCCCCGATCGAGCTTGATGGCAGCGGGCGGAGTAGGGGCTGTCCATCTCGCCGATCGGAGGGCTGCGGATGAGCGACGGCACCGTGGCCGCCGTGTCGTCTCGCTCGCTGGTGGTCTCGCGCTCCTCTCTGGTCGCTGGTAGGGATCGGAGGGCCGGCTCAGACGCCGAGGGCGGCCAGGCCGGTGTCGGAGGGGTCGAACCCCTCGTCCTCGGGAGGATGGGTCTCGCGCCAGCGGGCGGAGTCCCAGATCTCGATGCGGGCGTTGCCGCCGACGACCTTCACGTCGCCGGTCAGCCCGGCGTAGTTCCGCAGGTTCTGGGGGATGGCGACGCGGCCCTGCTTGTCGGGGACGATGCGGTGGGCCCCGGCGGTGATCTGGGTGGCCCGGCGGCGCTGCTCGCGACCCCGTCGTGCGTACTCCTCCATCTTCGCCATCACCTCCTCGAACTCCTCGGGCGGGAAGATCGCCAGGCACCGGTCGAGCGCCTTGGTGATGAAGCCGCTCTCCCCGAGCTCGTCCCGGTGCTCGGCGGGCAGGACCACCCGGCCTTTGGGATCGAGGGAGCGGTCGAACTCCCCGAGGAACACGGCCGCACCCTTTCGATCGTCGGGGCTGGACGAGTGCGACCCTACGCCCCACTTCCCTTCCCGTCAACCCCACTTTTACCCACTTGGCACCACTCGAGGGGGAGGAGAGGGACGGCGATCAGGACAGGGGGAGGTGGGCCAGGAGCGCGTCGACCACCTCGGAGGATGGGTGGTCGAGGCCGGCGGCGACCTCGGCCAGCTCGGCGGCCGCCCGGGCCCGCTCGTCGTCGGTCAGGGCCAACAGCCCCAGTAGGGCGCACGGGTCCCAGCGCCGGAGCACCAGGCACTGGAAGCGGGCCCCCGCCCGGCTGCGGCGCTGGGACAGGCCCACCAGCTTGCGCCCGCCCACGCACACCTCACCGGGCCCCACGCCGGCGAAGCAGACCAGAGCCGACCACGGCCCCCGCACCAGCGCGCCGGTGTGCACCTCGCCCTCGCCCGCCCCGAGGTCGGCGAGCGCCGCCCGCCAGGCCCGGCCCAGCCAGTGGCCGGCTCGCCCCACGTCGTCGTCCCACAGCTCGTCCCGCCTCGGCAGCACCACGTCGACCCACACCCCGCCCCTCGGGACCAGCAGCACCGCTCCTCCCCCGCTGCGCCGGCGCACCGCCTCGACGCCGGCCCGGCGCAGGGCGGCGCCGTCGAGGTGGCTGTCGGGCTGGGTACTGCCCAGCACCAGAGCCGGTCGCACCACCTCGAGGACCGACACGTGCCGCCGGGTGGGCCCGGGAAGCTCCCGGGCGTGCAGGGCGGCGGCCTCCCCCACCTCCCGCTCCACCAGCCAGCCTCGCCCCACACCGTCAGTAGACTGCGCCCCAGTGTCGCCTCCACCGCCTCCCCGCCGCCTCACCCAGTTCAGCCACGGCGCCGGTTGAGCGTGCAAGCTCGCCCCCGGCGAGCTGGCGCAGGTCCTGCGCCGACTGGCACCCGTGACCCACCCCGACCTGCTGGTCGGCTCGGCCACCGGCGACGACGCCGCCGTGTGGCGCCTCGACGCCGACCGGGCGCTGGTCGCCACAGCCGACTTCATCACCCCGGTCGTCGACGACGCCCGCACGTGGGGCCGCATCGCCGCCACCAACGCCGTCTCCGACGTCTACGCCATGGGCGGTCGGCCGTTGTTCGCCCTCAACCTGGTGGGCTGGAACGTCGACGAGCTGTCGACCGAGACGCTGGGAGAGGTCCTGGCCGGGGCAGCCGAGGTGGCGGCCGACTGCGGCTTCGCCACCGTGGGGGGCCACACCGTCGACGACCCCGAGCCCAAGTTCGGCCTGGCCGTGGTCGGCGAGGTCCACCCCGAGCGGCTGCTCACCAACGCCGGGCTGCGCCCCGGCGACGCCCTGGTGCTCACCAAGGCGCTCGGCGTGGGGGTCGTGGCCACCGCGGTCAAGCGTGACCTCGCCTCCGAGGAGGTGACCGCCGAGGCGGTGGCGTCGATGACCCGCAGCAACGCCGACGCGGCCGCGGCGGCGCTGGCGGCCGGGGCCCGGGGGGCGACCGACGTGACCGGCTTCGGCCTGCTCGGCCACCTGGCCCGCATGGCCGAGGAGTCCGGGGTCGACGTCACCATCGACGTCGCTGCCGTCCCCGTGCTGCCCGGGGCCCGGGCCCTGGCCGAGGCCGGGTGCGTCCCCGGCGGCAGCCGCCGCAACCTCGACTGGGTCGGCCCCCGGCTCGACACCGGCGAGGCCGACGAGGTCGACGTCCTGCTCCTGGCCGACGCCCAGACCTCGGGTGGCCTGCTCTTCGGGGCCGAGCCCCCGGGGGCGGCCGCCGCCGTCGAGCGCTTGGCCGCCTCCGGCCACCGGGCGGCGGTGGTGGGCGAGGCCAGCGCCGGGACCGGTCGCCTCCGGCTGCGCTGACCCGTTCTGCATCGTCGCGCCCTTCCCGCGAGGGCATGTACAGCGATGGGGGTGCTCGGCCGTTGACCAAGGTGGTGAGCGGCCTCGACCTGCGCAGGCGCCGGCGCCCGGACGCGACCGCCGGCACCAGCACCGACCCGACCGACGCCGTCGCCGTGCGCCTGGCCCTGGGCGCCGCGCTGCGCCCGCCTGCCCCGGCGCTGCTCTCCCAGCCCCTACCGCAGCCGAGGCGAGGCCTCCGTGACGGTGACGGTGGGCTGAGGAAGCCCGTCTCGGCCCGCCCGCCACGGGCTGCCCGTAGGCTCGGGCGGGTGTCGGAGCCCGACGAGGCGGTGCAGTCGCGACGCGTCCCCCTGGCCGTCCTGCTGACCCCGATCGTGGTCCTGGCCGTGGTCGGCACCGTCGCCGACGTCATCGGTCCGGGCCTCATCACCGAACGTCCGCTGCTGCAGGTCTTCCTGAACCCGAGGAACCGCTACCTGCTGCTCGCCTCGCCCCAGGTCGACGCGCTGGCCTTCCTCACCGTTGGCTTCGTGCGCCTTGTGCTGACCGACCCGCTGTTCTACCTCCTCGGGGTGCAGTACGGCGACGCCGCCCTGCGCTGGGCCGAGCGCAAGCTCGACGACGACGCCGGCTTCATCCGCACCGCCGAGCGCCTCTTCTCTCGCTTCGGATCGGCCGTGATCCTCCTCGCCCCGAGCGGCTACCTCTGCCTCCTCGCCGGTGCCACCGGCATGCGGCCGCGGCGCTTCGTCACCCTCAACGTGGTGGGCACGGTGGGCCGCCTGGTGCTGTTCCGGGTGCTGGGGGAGGCCTTCGAGGAGGAGCTGCTGCGCGTGCTCGGCTTCATCCAGCGCTACCAGTGGTGGCTCATCGCCCTGTCGCTGGTGGTCGTGGCCGTCCAGTCCCGGCGCAGGCGGGCGACGGGGACGCTGCGGCCACCCTCGGAGCTGGAGGAGGAGATCGAGGCGGTGGAGGACGAGCTGGCGGTGCAGGGCCAGACCGGCCCCTCACCGCCGGCGTCCGACCCGGCGCGGTCGCCGTCGAGCCCGCAGCCGGGCGAAGGTGAGCGATGAGCGACTACCGCAGCCGACTGGAGGAGCTCGTCGAGGCCAGAGGCGGCTCCGAGGACGGGACGCGGCTGCACGAGCTGTTCGATCTGGTGTGGCGCCACCTCATGGACGAGCGACCCGACGCAGCCACGTTCCTGGGCTGGCCCGAGGGCCAGGACCGCCTCCCCGACCTCTCCCTGGCGGCCACCGGGCGCCGCCGAGTCGAGGCCGGCGCCCCCCTGGCCGCGCTCGCCTCCATCGACCGGGACCGGCTCTCGGACGACGACCGCCTCAGCCACGACGTGTTCGCCCACCAGCAACGCCTCGAGGTGGCGGCCGCCGCCTTCCCCGGCGACCTGCTGGCCGTGACCCAGCTCGAAGGGCCCCAGACCGACCTCCCGCTCCTGCTCGGCGCCATGCCCAACGCCACCACCGGCCACCACGACGATCTCCTGGCCCGCCTGCGGGCGGTGCCGGTGCTGGTCGACCAGACCGTCGAGCTGCTCGAGGAGGGACGGCGCCTGGGGGTGACACCGCCCCGGGTCACCCTGCGAGACGTGCCCACCCAGGTGACGGCCCACCTGGTCGACGACCCGGGCGAAAGCCCCCTGCTCGGCCCCTTCCGGGCCCTGCCGCCGTCGGTCCCCGCCACCGACGCGACGGAGCTGCGGCGCGAGGCCGAGGCGGTGGTGGCGGCCGAGGTAGTGCCTGCCTTCGCCCGGCTGCACGCCCACCTGGTCGACACCTACCTCCCGGCCGCCAGGGAGACGACGGCCCTGGCCGACCTGCCCGACGGGCGGGACTGGTACGACGAGCGGGTCCGTCACTTCACCACCACTGAGCTGGGGGCCGAGGAGGTCCACGAGCTGGGCGTGGCCGAGGTGGCCCGCATCGGCGCCGAGATGGACCGGGTGCGGGCCAGCACCGGCTACCGGGGACCGGCCTCGGGCTTCGCCGAGCACCTGCGCAGCGATCCCCGCTTCTTCTTCGAGTCGGCCGACGCCGTGCTCTCGGCCTACCGCGACATCGCCAAGCGCATCGACCCCGAGGTGGTGCGCCTCTTCGGCCGCCTGCCCCGCCTGCCCTTCGGCATCGTGGCCGTGCCGGCCGAGATGGCGCCCTCGGCCCCGGCCGCGTTCTACCTGGAGGGCTCCAACGAGTTGGCCCGGCCCGGGCGCTTCTTCGCCAACACCCACGACCTCGGGTCGCGCCCGTCGTGGAACATGGAGTCGCTGTGCCTGCACGAGGCCGTGCCCGGCCACCACTTCCAGATCAGCCTGGCCCAGGAGCTCGAGGACCTGCCCGAGTTCCGCCGTCGGGGCCTGTTCACCGCCTACGTGGAGGGCTGGGGTCTGTACTGCGAGAGCCTGGGCTCCGAGCTGGGCCTCTACCAGGACCCCTACCAGCGCTTCGGGGCGCTCGACGCCGAGATGATGCGGGCCATCCGCCTGGTGGTCGACACCGGGCTGCACGCCCTGGGCTGGAGCCGGGACCGGGCCATCGCCTACTTCGCCGAGCACTCGGTCACCCCTCACCACGACATCGTCGTGGAGGTCGACCGCTACCTGGTCCTGCCCGGCCAGGCCTTGGCCTACAAGGTGGGCGAGCGCCGGCTGACCGAGCTGCGGGCCCTCGCCGCCGCACGGCTGGGCGAGCGCTTCGACGTCCGGGCCTTTCACGACGAGGTCCTCCGCCACGGCGCCCTGCCCCTCGACGTCCTCAGCGCCGTGGTCGAGCGTTGGATCACCTCGATCGAGGCCGAGGGCGCAATCACTCCCGCCTGAGGCTCCACCCGAGGTTGCACCGGCGTGGGGCCGGCCGAGCAGGCGTGGCCGAGCGGTGCTACTCCAGGGTGCGGGCGGTGGGATCGGCCAGGCGGAGCAGGAGGTGGGCAGCCAGGTCGTCGCGGCCCAGGGCGCTCCGGGCCCGGGGCAGGACGTGTTCGGCCACGTGGGTCCGCACCGCCTGGGGGTCGCCTCCCGCCGCCACCTCGGCGGTCAGCTCCAGCCGGAGGACGCCGTCCTCGACCACCCGGGCCCGGGCGCCGGCCACGTGGCTGCTGGCCGACAGGTCCCGGGCCACGGCGTCGGACACGGCCCCAGCGTCGATCGTCGTGCGCCCGTCCTGGCCGTCGCCCAGGGTCAGACGTCGCAGGGACGGCGACGGTGCCACCTGGAGCCGCAGCCAGCGCCAGCCGAACCAGGCCACCAGCACGGCCACGAAGGTGGCGGTGCCGCCCACCCACCCGGCGTTGTCGACCAGGGCGTCGCGCAGCCCCCGGTCGAGCAGCGGCGCCGCCGCCGACGCCGACCCCCACGCTCCCGCGCTGCGGGCCACGCCGTAAGCCCCGGCCAGGGCCAGGAGGAGCCCGAGGACCGTGACCACCGCCCGGTTGCCCCGGTCTCGCACGCCGGTGGCCCCGCTCACGGCGACCGCCGGGAGCGGACCTCGGCCTTGACCCGCAGCGGCCGGGCCAGCCCCAGCTCGCCCAGGTGCCGGGCCACGGTGTCAGCGGCCCGCCGGCGGACCTCGGCCCCGTCGGTGGTCACCGACTCCGCCCTCACCCGCACCGCCGTGGCCCTCACCCGCGCCCGGGCCTGGGACACTCCCTCCACCCTTCCGGCCCGCTCGCCCAGCCAGCGCTCGGTGCCCCGGCGGTCGAGCTCGGCGGCCACCCCCGCCGGCCCCGGCGCCAGAGGCAACGACGCCGGCCGGCGCCGCCACAGGGCCACCACGAGGAGGCCCAGGCCGGCCGCCAGGAGGGCAATCCACAACAGCCGGGCCTCACCGTTGGACCAGGCCGTCGTCGCCGCCCACTCCCGCCAGCGGTCGTAGGGCACCACCCACGGTCCCCGATCCACCCCGGCGAGCAGGATCTCCACGGCCACCACGACACCGCCGGCGAGCAGGGCCAGGGCCAGCACGGCGGACAGGACCCGGTCGAGGATGCGCACTCAGACCACCCGGCCCGAGGAGCGGCGCCCGGTTGCGGGCAGGTCGTTGACGACGATGTCGACCTCGCTGACCCGGTAGCCGGTGAGCTCGTGCACCCGGGCCTGGACGTGGGTGCGGGTCGCCGCCGCCACCTCCGCCACCGGACGGGGCCAGGCGACGGACAGGTGCAGCTCGATCGAGGTCACCCCGGTGCCGACCTGGGCCGAGGCTCCGCTGGCACCCCCACCGGGCAGCAGATCGGACAGCAGGCGACCCAGACCCGAGCGCGAGACCAGCTCGACGCCCTCGACCTCGCTCGCCGCCCGGCGGGCGATGGCCACCACGGCCCCGGCCCCGACCACTGTGCGACCCTTGGTGGTCGGCGGCACCTCGGCGCCGGTCGTGGAGGGGGTCGTCTCCGTGGTCAGGGCCTGTGCCACGGTTCGTCCCCTCCCAGCCCGAGCAGCACCGTCGCCTCAGGGACGGCGGCGGGCCCGCTCCATGACCTCGCCGAGGTCGAGCTCACCCTCCACCACCTTCATGACGACGTAACCGGCCGCCCCGAACAGGGCCACCACCAGCATGTCGCCGAAGTCCCGCAGGACCAGCACCACGCCGAGCAGCAGCCCGGTGAACAGACCCACCACCGTCGGTTGCATCACCCTCTCCTCCTTCTCCTCCACGCTCGATCCACCGTCGCTCCATCGACGGGGCTCCATCGACAGGCTCCCTCGACACGTGCTGCAGGCTCGAGCCTCAGACAACCCGGGGGTGGCGGACCCGGTCGACCCGGCGCCGCCACCACCGCAGGGCCAGCGCCGGCGGTCCCAGACGGCGGACCAGCACCGGCGGGCTCCGGTGGCCGGTGCCCTGCCCGCTCAGGCGCCGGAAGGCGTCCAGGACGACGGCGAAGGCGGCGGGATCGCCCCCCCGGTCGGGATGGGTCTCCAGCGCCCGTCGGTGCCAGGCCCGGCGAAGCTCGGCCGGGCCGGCGCCGGGGCGGATTCCGAGGACGCGGTGGGGGTCGCTCATCCGCCGGCTCCTCCGGCATCCTCGCCCCTCTCCGGCTCCAGCTCCAGGTCCTGGATCACCACCGACACCGGCGCGTCGCCCACCACTGACCGCAGGGCCAGGCGGACCTCCTCGGCCACCTTGGGCATGCTCGGACCGAACTGGGCCACGACGTGCACCTCGAGGTGGCCGTCGACCACGCGGATGCCCTCCACCCGGCGTCCGGGCAGGTAGGCGACCGCCTCAACGCCTCGACCGGCGGTCAGCCGGGCCACCGACGGGCACTGGCGCACGGCTCGGGCGACGGCGTCGACGTCGATGGTCGGCGCCTCCGCCCCCGATCCGGCCACGGCCGCCCCCGTCACCGGGCGGGCGGGCAGGCCCGGCTGGGGGCCCGACCCGCCTTGCTCACTGGACCCGCTCGGGCGGCGGCTCCGGCTTGTCCTCGCCGGTGAAGACGTCGTCGACGGCGATGTTCACCTCGGTGATCTCGAGGCCGGTCATGTTCTGCACCCGGTCGGTGATGTTGCGCCGAACGGCGTCGGCCACGTCGACGATGCGCACGCCGTACTCGCAGATGATGTCGACGTCGACGGCCGCCTGGCGCTCCCCCACCTCGACGGCCACGCCCCGGGACATGTTGGTGCGGGTCGACCCGGGCAGCCGGTCGCGCAGGGCGCCCATGGTCCGGGCCGCCCCGCTGCCCATGTCGTGGACCCCGGCGATCTCACGGGTGGCGATGCCGGCGATCTTGGCCACGACCGAATCGGCGATGGTGGTGCGGCCCTTGTCGGTCACCAGGGCGCTGGTGGCGCCGCTGGTGGTCTCGGGGGTCATGGAGGTGTCGGTCATGGGCTCATCCTCCCCCTTCTCCCCAGGAGGAAACTCGATCAGAGGCCGAGCAGGGCGTCCAGGCCCACGGTGAGCCCGGGGTGCTCGGCGATCCCCTTGACGGCCAGCAGCACGCCGGGCATGAACGAGCTGCGGTCGTAGGAGTCGTGGCGGATCGTGAGCGACTGCCCGGTGGTGCCGAGCAGCACCTCGTGGTGGGCGACCAGGCCCCGCAGGCGCACCGAGTGGATGGGGATGCCCCCGGGCCCCTCGGCGCCTCGGGCGCCCTCGAGCACCTGGACCGCGGTGGCGTCGTCCTCCCGCTCGGTCGCCGCCGCCGCCAGGCGCCGGGTCAGCAGCAACGAGGTGCCCGAGGGGGCGTCGACCTTGGCGTCGTGATGCAGCTCGAGCACCTCCACCGAGGAGAACCAGGGTGCGGCCAGCTCGGCCAGGCGCATCATGAGCACCGCCCCGATGGCGAAGTTGGGGGCGACCAGGCAGTTGGAGGCCCGGAAGCGGGCCCGGAGGTCGTCGAGGTCGTCGTCGTCGAGCCCGGTCGTGCCCACCACGGCGTGGACCCGGGCCTCGGCGCACCACCGCAGGTTCTCCCGGGCGGCGGCCGCGGCGGTGAAGTCGACCACCACGTCGACGTCGAGGCCGTCGAGGGCCTCGGGCGCGGGCAGGATGGGCAGGTCGACGTCGACGCCCGTCACCGGGCGCAGGTCCAGCCCGGCGTGAAGGGGGTCGACGGCGGCGACGAGGTCGAGCCCGGGGTCGCCCAGCACCGCCTGGCACACGATGCGACCCATCCGCCCGGCCGCCCCGAAGACGCCCACGCGCACGAGCGGGCCGGTCATGCCACGCACCGCTCGACCTGTCGCCTCGGCAGGGGACCGAGCACGGCCAGGCTGCGGCGCCCGGCGGCGACCCGGGCCAGGGCCCGGGCGACGTCGTCGACGGTGACCCGGCGGTAGCGATCGAGCACCTCGGCCAGGGGAGGCACCTCGCCGTGGACGAGCAGGGCGGTGGCGATGCGACTCATGCAGCTCCCCGAATCCTCCAGGGCCAGGACGGTCGCTCCCTGGAGGTAGCCCGAGGCCACGGCCACCTCGTGCTCGCTCACGCCGTGCTCGATCAGGCCGTCGACCTCGGCGGCCACGAGGGACAGGACCTCGGCCAGGCGCCCGGGACCGGTGGCGGCGGCGGCCACGAGCACGCCGGCGTCGGCGTAGCCGGCGGTGTAGGAGTAGACCGAGTACGCCAGCCCCCGCTCCTCCCTGACGGTGCGGAAGAGCCGGCTGGCCGTGCCCCCACCGAGGATCTGGTTGGCCACGGCCAGCGCGTGGCGGTCGGGGTCGTGGCGGCTGAGCCCCGGAAGGCCCAGGGCGACGTGGGCCTGCTCGCTCGGCTGGGTGAGCACCCGCAGGGGGTGGGGATCGGCCCGGGGGGGGCGGCGCACGGGCGGGCCGCCGGCCGGGACCCCGGTCAGGTGGCGCGCCACGGCGGCGACCACGACGTCGTGCTCGAGCGCCCCGGCCGCCCCCACCACCAGGTTCTCGGGCCGGTACCAGCGCTGGTGGAAGGCCGAGATGTCGTCCTGGGTCATCGCCTCGATGCTGGCCCGGGTCCCGAGCACCTCGGCCCCGAGAGGGTGCCCCGGGAACATCGCCTCACCCAGGAGGGTGAGCACCCGGTCCTCGTGGCAGTCCTCCTCCATGGCCAGCTCCTCGAGGATCACCTGGCGCTCGGCCTCGACCTCCCTGGCGCGCAGGGCCGGCCGGGTGAAGACCTCGCCCAGCAGGTCGAGGCCGAGGACGAGCTGGGCGGCGGGCAGGCGGGTGTGGAACGCGGTGTACTCGTGGGTGGTGAAGGCGTTCATCTCGCCGCCCACCGCCTCGACCGCCTCGGCGATCTCCGACGCGCTGCGCTCCTCGGTCCCCTTGAACAGCAGGTGCTCGAGGAAGTGGGAGGCACCGGCCCGGGGGCCGTCCTCGTCCCGGGCCCCCACCGCCACCCAGAAGCCCAGGCTGACCGACCCGACGTGGGCCAGGCGCTCGGTGACGACCCTGGCGCCGTTGTCGAGACGGGTGGTGCGCACCGACGTCACGGCGCGGTGAGCGGGACGGTCAGCTCCGACGGCGGGGGCGGCGGTCACCGCCCCGCTCGGACGGGGCCGGCGAGGGCCCCAGGTCACCGAACTCCTCACCGATCTCTGCGTCGAAGGCCTCCTCGAAGCTGACCGCGGCCACGCCGGCGGGCGCCGCCGGCTCGCTCCGACGGCCGGAGCGCTCACCCCGGTCGGCGGGGCCACCCCGGTCGACACGGTCACCCCGGTCGACACGATCACCGCGGTCGGCCCGTGCCGGCCGGTCACCCCGGTCGGCCCGACCCTCCCGTCCGGACCCCCGCCGGGACCGGTCGTCCCGGCCACCGCCCCGGCCCTCCCGACCGTTCCCGCTCGGTCGTTCCCGGGAGGCAGGCCCGGAGCCGGCGTCAGCGTCGACGGCCGCCCCGTCGTCGTCGGCGCCCACCGGCGTCAGCGAGACCTTGCCCTGCGGGTCGATGTCCTCGACCCGGACCTCGAGGGGGTCGCCCAGGCTCACCACGTCCTCGACCCGGTCGATGCGCCTGCCCCCACCCAGCTTGGAGATGTGGACGAGGCCGTCCCGGCCCGGGAGGATGTTGACGAAGGCACCGAACTTGGTGATGTTGACCACCCGACCCTGGTAGAGGGCCCCCACCTCGGCGGCGGGCGGGTCGAGGAGCAGCTCGATCCGGCGCCGGGCCTCGGTCACCGCCGCACCGTCGGTCGAGCCGATGGTCACGGTGCCCACCACGCCGTCGTCGTCGACGGCGATGTCGGCCCCGGTCTCCTGCTGCATGGTGTTGATGACCTTGCCCTTGGGGCCGATGACCTCGCCGATCTTGTCGATGGGGATCTCGAAGCTGACGATCTTGGGCGCCCGGGGGGCGACGTCGGCCCGGGGCTCGCTGATCGCCCCGCTCATGACCTCGAGGATCTCCAGGCGGGCCTCCCGGGCCTGGCGCAGGGCCGCGCCCAGCACCTCGGCCGGAAGGCCCTCGATCTTGGTGTCGAGCTGGAGGGCGGTGACGTAGCGACCCGTGCCCGCCACCTTGAAGTCCATGTCGCCGAACGCGTCCTCGGCCCCGAGGATGTCGGTCAGGGTGGTGTAGGTGCCCTCGTCGTAGATCAGACCCATGGCGATGCCGGCCACCGCCTCGCTGATGGGCACCCCGCCGTCCATCAGCGACAGCGAGCTGGCGCACACCGACGCCATCGACGTGGATCCGTTCGACGACAGGACCTCCGAGACCAGGCGAAGGGCATAGGGCCAGTCGTCCTTGGTGGGCACGACCGGCAGCAACGCCCGCTCGGCCAGCAACCCGTGGCCGATCTCCCGGCGCTTGGGACTGCCCACCCGGCCGGTCTCGCCGTTGGCCGACGGCGGCATGTTGTAGTGGTGCATGTAGCGCTTCTTCTCGTCGATGCCCACGGTGTCGAGGAGCTGGTCCATGCGGGGCATGCCGAGGGTGAGCACGTTGAGCACCTGGGTCTCACCCCGCTGGAACAGCCCCGAGCCGTGGGCGGTGGGCAGCAGGCCGACCTCGGCCGACAGCGGGCGGAGCTGGCGAGGTCCTCGCCCGTCGATCCGCACCCCCTCCCCCGTGACCCGGCGGCGGATGAGCGTCTTGGTCAGGGCCTTGACCGCGGCCTTGATCTCCCGCTCCCGGCCCGGGAGCTCACCGGCCAGCTCGGCGGCGATGGCGGCGCCGGCCTCGTCGATCGCCGCGTTGCGCTCGGCCTTGGCCGCGATGGTGAGCGCCGGGGCCAACCGGTCGCGACCCACCGCCTCGACCCGGGCCAGGACGTCGTCGCCGTAGTCGAGCTGGGGCTCGTAGGGGAGGGGCTCGCGCCGGCCGGCGCTGGCCACCAGCTCGTCCTGGAGCTCGATGGCCTCGGCGATCCAGGTCTTGGCCGCCTCCAGGCCCTCGGCGATGACCTCCTCGGTCACCAGCGGGGCCCCCTCCTCGTACTTGCGGGCGCCGCCCTCGGTGCCGCCGGCCTCGACCATCATGATGGCGATGTCGTCGCCGGCCCGCCGCCCGGCCACCACCAGCTCGAAGGTGCTCTCGTCGCCGTCCTGGTAGGTGGGGTGCGGGTGCCAGGCGCCGTCGGTGCCGTAGGCGATGCGGACCGCGCCGATGGGTCCGTCGAAGGGGATGCCCGAGATCATGAGGGCGGCCGAGGCGCCGTTGATGGCCAGCACGTCGTGGGGGTTCTCCTGGTCGGCGCCGAGGACGGTGACGACGACCTGGGTCTCGTTGCGGTAGCCGTCGGCGAAGCTGGGGCGCAACGGTCGGTCGATGAGCCGGCAGGTCAGCACCGCGCTCTCGCCCGGGCGTCCCTCACGGCGGAAGAACGAACCGGGGATCTTGCCCGCCGCGTACATGCGCTCCTCGACGTCGACGGTGAGGGGGAAGAAGTCGACCCCCTCGCGCACGCCCTTGGCCGCGTTGGCGGTCACGAGCACGGTGGTGTCGCCGATGCTGGCGACCACCGCGCCCTGGGACTGGGGGGCGAGCTTGCCGGTCTGGAGCGTGAGGCTCTTGTCGGTGCCCGAGACGGGCCGGGAAACGGAGATGGCGTCGGCCATGTGCTGCCTCTCTCTGGGTGGCGGCGGCAGGCCAGTTCCCAGTCGTCGGGCACCCGGGAGCCGAGGACCCGGCGACTGGCAGCTGACCGCTGCCGGCCGCCAGTCGATGTGGTCGAGAACGGTGGAACGAAGACGATGGAAGCGAAAACGCGGAACGAGCAGCCCGAGGCTGCTCGTCAGGGGTTCAACGGCGCAGGCCCAGCCGAGCGTTGATGGCCCGGTAGCGGTCGACGTCGTTGGCGCGCAGGTACGCCTGGAGGCGCTTGCGCCGACCGACGAGCTTCAACAGGCCTCGCCGGCTGTGGTGATCCTTCGTGTGCTGCTTGAGGTGCTCGTTGAGGTGGTTGATGCGCTCGGTGAGCAGGGCGATCTGTACCTCGGGCGACCCCGTGTCACCCTCGTGGAGCCGGTGGGCCCCGATGGTGGTGGCCTTGTCGGGCGTGCCGTTCGTGTGCGTGGTGTTCGTGTGCGTGGTGTTCGTGGGCATGTGGGGGATGGCCGGGGTCCTCGCTGGAGCGCACGGGTCTCGGTGGGCACCGGACCTGCACCCAGGGTAGCAGGCGAGGCGGTCGCGTCCGCGGCCCGCCTCGACCGCCCGCCTCGATCGCCCGTCAGCCGGAAGCGAGCAGGGCGCGGGTGGCCGACACGTCGCGCTCGATCTGGGCGACCAGGGCGTCGACCGACTCGAAGCGCTCCTCGTCGTGCAGGCGCTGGCGGAAGCGCACGGCCGCCTGCTCACCGTAGAGGTCGCCCTCGAAGTCGAGCACGTGGGCCTCCAGGAGCAGCGGGGGGCTGGCTCGAGCGAAGGTGGGCCGCCAGCCCAGCGAGATGGCGGCGGGCATGGCCTCACCGCCCGGGCGCACGTACCACCCCGCGTAGATGCCCGGGGCCGGCAGTTGGATCCCGGCGTCGATGGCCACGTTGGCGGTGGGGTAGCCCAGCTCCGCCGCGCCCCGCCCGTCGCCCCGTTCCACCAGCCCCCTGACCTCGTGGTCGCGCCCGAGCATGGTGTTGGCCCGGTCCAGGTCGCCCTCGGCCAGCGCCCGGCGGATGGCGGTGGAGGAGATCACACCTCCACCTCCGGCCGCTCCGGCCAGCTCGGTTCCCGCCAGCTCGACGGCATGGACGCTGAAGCCGTGGTCGTGGCCCACTGCGCGCAGCAGGCCGACGTCGCCCCGGCGCCCGTGGCCGAAGTGGAAGTCGGCACCAACCACCACGGCCCGGGCCGCCAGGCGCTCCACCAGGACCTCGGTGGCGAAGTCCTCGGGCTCCTCCTTGGCCCGCACGTCGTCGAAGCCCAGCACCAGGGTCAGGTCGACACCGGTGGCGGCCAGGCGCTCGAGGCGCTGGTCGAGGTCGGTGAGCAACCGCGGCGCCGACTCGGGCCGCACGACGGTGGCCGGGTGCCGGTCGAAGGTCACCACGGCCGTGCCCACGCCCAGCTCGGCTGCCCGCCTCCTGGTGGCGGCGATGAGCGCCTGGTGGCCCAGGTGCACCCCGTCGAAGAACCCGATGGTGAGGGCGACCGGTGCCCGGCCGGCCCCGGACGCGTCGTCGGCCCGTACGACCTGCACGGATCGACGCTAGCCCGAGGCCAGGACCACCACCGGATGGGCCCGGGAGCCCTCGGCGCGGTACACCGCCAGGAGCGCTCCGGTGCTGGCCCGGGTCACGGCCCAGGGCCCCGGGCCTGGGAAGGTCGCCGACTCGCCCGTGCGCACCAGGCGGCTCCCCCTCCCGACCAGGACCGCCACCTCGTCGTCCACCGCCACCTGGGGCAGGTGGGACACGGCGGCGAGCGGGGGGAGCAGCTCCAGGTCGTCGACGGGACGGGCCCGGGCCAGCGTGTGGGGTCCGACCGCCGTACGCCGGAGGTGGCGGAGGTGGGCGCCGCCGCCCAGGGCCCGGCCCAGCTCGGCCGCCAGGGAGCGCACGTAGGTCCCCGACGAGCAGTCGACCTCGATCGCCACCACCGTGGTGGCCTCGGCCGAGGGGTCGAGATCGCCGAGATCAGGGCCGGCGGCCGGATCCACGACGGCGAGGACGTCGAAGCGCGCCACCGTCACCGGCCGGGCCGGCCGTTCGACCTCGACCCCGGACCGGGCCAGCTCGTGCAGGCGCCGGCCCCCCATCCGCACGGCCGAGACCATGGGGGGCACCTGCTGGAGGTCGCCGACCAGCCCGGCGGCCGCGGCCCGGACCTCGGCCAGCCTGAGCCCGGCCATGTCGTGGCGTCCCACCACCTGTCCCGAGGCGTCGAGGGTGTCGGTCTCCAGCCCCAGCACCACCTCCGCCCGGTAGGACTTGGGCAGGTCGCTCACGTAGCGGAGGAGTCGGGTGGCCCGCCCCACGCCGAGGACCAGCACGCCGCCGGCGTCGGGATCGAGGGTGCCGCCGTGGCCCACCCGGCGGGTGCCGAGGGAACGCCGCACCTGGGCGACCACGTCGTGGGAGGTGGGCCCGGGCGACTTGTCGACCACGCACACCCCGTCGGGTCCGCGCTCCTGGCTCACCCCCGCCCGTCGCCGCCATCGGCGGGGCGAGCCGCCTGCTCGCGCAGCAGCTGCTCGATGCGGGCACCGGCCAGGATGGCCCGATCGAGCCGGAAGGCCAGCTCGGGGGTGCGCCGGAGACGGGCCTGGCGGGCGATGGCCGCCTGCAGGCGCACCCGGTGCTCGGCCAAGGCCTCGGCCGCGGCGTCCTCCGCCTCGCCCAGCCGGGAGAACTCCACGGTGGCGTGGCGCAGGTCGGGTTCGACGTCGACGTGGGTGACGGTCACCAGGTCGAGCCGGTCGTCGTCGATGCGCTCCAGCTCGTCGGCCACGATCTCCCGGCACAGCTCGTTGACCCGGGCCACCCGGGGGTAGCGACCGGGCTCGTCGCCCCGGCGGCGCCTAGCCCTCGCCATCGTCGAGCCAGCTCCGGGAGGTGGACAGGACCTGGATCTCGGGGTGCGACCACACGAAGCGCTCCACCTCGTCGAGGATGTCGCCCACGTGCCCGGCCGTGGCCGCCACCGCGGCCACCCCCACCGCCGTTCGCTGCCACTGCTGGTGGTGGTCCACCTCGGCCGCCGCCACCCGGTAGCGCCGCTGCAACCCCTCCACGATGGGCTTGACCACCGACCTCTTGGCCTTGAGCGACCGAGCCTCAGGGATGTGCAGGTCGAACTCCACCGCCCCCGCATGCACCAGCCCAAAGGTACCGAGCCGCTCACCGCCTGTCGTTCAGCCTCTCCAGCGGGAGTGGGCCTGTGGGGACCCCACGGATCGCCGGGCGAGCAAGGCGAGGCCGGCGGGTGGCACCGAGGGGAGGGGCCCAAGGGCCGAGCGCCAGCGAGAGCCCTTGGGAGGGTCCCGCTCGGTGACAGGACCCGCCGGCCGGGTCAGACTGGAGGCCGAGTGCCCGTGGGGGGACTCAGGTCCGAGGGATCTCCCTCTGCTGGAAGGTCTCGATGACGTCGCCGGGCTTGAGGTCCTGGAAGTCGGACAGGCCGATGCCGCACTCGAAGCCGGCGGCCACCTCGCGCACGTCGTCCTTGAAGCGACGCAGCGAGGTCACCGTGCCCTTCCAGATGATGGTGCCCTGGCGCAGGAAGCGAACACCGGCGTTGCGGGTGATGACGCCGCTGCGGACGTAGCAGCCGGCCACCGCCCCCACCCGGGGCACCCGGAAGACCTCCCGGACCTCGGCCTCGCCGGTGACGACCTCCTCGTACTCCGGCGCCAGCAGGCCCACCAGCGCGTTCCCGATGTCCTCGAGGACCTGGTAGATGATCTCGTAGGTGCGGATCTCGACGTTCTCGGCGTCGGCCAGGTCGCGCGACTTGCGATCGGGGCGGACGTTGAAGCCGATGATCGTGGCCCCGGTCGTGGCCGCCAGCTGCACGTCGTTCTCGGAGATGCCACCCACCGCGCGGTGGACGAAGACGATCCTGACCTCGTCGCGCTCGAGCTTGCGCAGCGACTCGGTGAGGGCCTCGAGGGAGCCGTTGACGTCGGCCTTGAGCACCAGGTTGAGCGTGGCCGCCTCGCCCTTTTGGATCTGCTCGAAGATGTCCTCCAACTTGACCCCGGTGGTGATGGCCGAGGAGTCGGCGGCGATGTTCTTGATCCGGGCGTACTGGCCCCGGGTCTCACCCACCCGCCGGGCGGTGCGGTCGTCAGGGGCGACGACGAAGTCGTCGCCGGCCTCGGCCACCTCGGACAGGCCCAGGACCTGCACGGGGACGCTGGGGCCGGCCTCCTTGACCTGGTCGCCCCGGTCGTCGATCAGGGCCCGCACCCGGCCCCAGGCCGGCCCGGCCACCATCGGGTCGCCGACCCGCAGCAGGCCCCGTTGCACGAGCACGGTGGCGACGGGTCCCCGACCGACGTCGAGCTGGGCTTCGAGCACCACGCCGTAGGCCCGCCCCTCGGGGTTGGCCTTGAGGTCCTCGAGCTCGGCCACCACCAGCAGGTTGTCGAGCAGGTCGTCGATGCCGGTGCCCCGCAGGGCGGAGATCTCGACCATGACGGTGTCGCCTCCCCAGGCCTCGGGGACGAGCCCCTGCTCGGAGAGCTGCTGGCGCACCCGATCGGGGTCGGCGTTCTCCCGGTCGACCTTGTTGATGGCGACCACGATGGGCACCTCGGCCGCCTTGGCGTGGGCCAGGGCCTCGAGGGTGGTGGGCATCACGCCGTCGTCCGCCGCCACCACCAAGATCACGATGTCGGTGGCCTCGGCACCCCGGGCCCGCATGGCGGTGAACGCCTCGTGGCCCGGCGTGTCGATGAAGGTGAGGCACCGGCCGTCCTTTTCGACCTGGTAGGCCCCGATGTGCTGGGTGATGCCGCCGGCCTCGTCGGCCACCACGTTGGCCGAGCGGATGCGGTCGAGGAGCAGCGTCTTGCCGTGGTCGACGTGGCCGAGCACGGTGATGACCGGAGGGCGGGGCCGCAGGTCGGCCTCGTCCTCGTCCTCGGCGTCGAGCACGTCGAGGAGCTGCTGGAGGCCGACCTCCTGCTCCTGGCCGGGGTCGACCAGGCGCACGACGGCCCCCACGTCGGCCGCGAAAAGCTCGATCATGTCGTCCGACAGCGTCTGGGTGGCGGTGATCATCTCGCCCTGCTGGAGCAGGAAGCGCACCACGTCGGCCGCTGAGCGGTTCAGCTTGGGGCCGAGGTCCTTGGCCGTGCTCCCCCGCTCGATGACCATCTCACCCTCGGGGACGGGCGCGTCCTGGGGGGTGTAGGTGGCGATGCCCTGGGGCTGCAGCTCCTCGCGGTTGCGCCGGCGCCTCCCGCCGCGGCGGGGGCGTCGGGGGCCACCGGGGCGGCCACCGGGACGGCCACCGGCGCCGGGAACCTGGCCGGGACGCAGCGGCGGAGGTCCACCGGGACGGCCCCCGGGCGCGCCGAAGCTCGACCCCGGGCGGGGGCCGGGGCTCGACGGGGCCCGGTTCGTGGGCGCACCGGGACTCCCGGGCGGGGGACGCCTGCCGCCGCTACCGGGCGGCGGCGGGATGGTGCGCCCCGAGCCCGAGGTGGGGCGGGGCGGGGGCGGGATGGGCTTGCCCGTGTCGGAGCGGGGCGGCCCGCCCGGGGGCGGGGGGATGGCCCGCCCTACCGGGGCCCGCATGCCCGGAGGCGCGGGGCGGGAACCGCCCGTCACCGGCACCTGGTCGCTTGGGGCCCGCTCGGGCGAGGGACGAGGTGGGGTGCTCGGCGGCGGGGGGACGGGGGGG
>JADDRA010000094.1 GCA_016781105.1 Actinomycetota bacterium
GACGTCGGGCGAGACCAGCGGGTTGCGCACCAGGCTCTGGAAGATGGCGCCCGAGCAGATCGGGCTCATGTCCGGCGACATCATCTTCTTCACCCACTTCGGCCCGCCCGAGGAGACCACCGCCCCCAGATCACCAGCAGGGGGCGGTCCACGATTCGCTGAAGCACCGGAAGTGCCCGGCGAAGATGGCGCTCTGGATCGAGTGGCAGAAGTCGGGGGCAGGCCAGCGGTGCAGGCGTGGACCCCTCAGCCTGATCGGCGCGAGCGGGGGTCAGCCCTGGACCTGATCGGCGAGCGCAGCGAGGAACGCTCGCAGGTCGGCGGGCCCTCTCGGGCGATGCGGTGGACCCGCCGCAGGTCGAGTCGTCCGTAGCCGTGGACGACCAGGTTGCGGAAGCCCACGGGCCGGCCCAGCCGGACGGCCAGATCCTCGGGCACTGTCCCGGCCTGGGCGAGGCGCCGGAAGGCGTCGGCGTAGGTCGTGGGGCTTCCCAGGCCGAGGTGGACGCAGCTCGATACGGCGAGGTCGATCACGATCTGGACGGCCTGCCAGAGGTGCAGGACCACCGTGTCCGTCGTCGCCGTCATCGGCTGCAGGGCGCCCGGCTCCTCGGGAAGGTGCTCGGCCACCCGGCCGAGGTGCCGGAGCACGAGGCGGCCCGCTCGGCGAGGAGCTCGCCGTCGATCCCGTTCGTCACCGGAGGGCGGCGAGCACCCGGCGTTGGGCGGCGCGCACCACCGGCTCCACGTCGCACCAGAACAACGTGGCGTCGAGGCGGAAGCCCGTGAACGCGTCCGCCCCTCGCTCCACCAGGACCACCCCGTCTCGTGCCGCTCGGTAGCGGAGCAGTCCGCTGGCGGTGGCCAGGTCGACCAGGTCGACCCGATCGGTCCCCAGCACGGTGGTGAGGGCCAGGTTCAGGCCGAAGACGTCGAGACCGGGCTCGGCCAGGTAGGCGAGGTCCCAGTCCGACTCGGGGACGGCGTCACCCCGAGCCCGCGACCCGTGCAGGACGAGCAGTCGAACGTCGGTCGTCGCCGGGTGGTCCCGAAGGTGATCGACCAGCTCGTCCAGTTCCACTCGGCCGACCCTAACCCGGCAGGGCTGTCAGCCCTTTGGCGGCGCGCGTCGACGACCGGGAGATGTGCGGAGCGGCCTGCGCTACGACGACGCGGGCTCCCAGGGCGTCGACAGCTGGAAGTAGTTGCCGTCAGGGTCGGCGAAGGTGCAGATGAGCATCCCGTCGCCGCCCCCGGGCTCGTACGGCTCGGCGACGACGTCGGCGCCACTGGCCTTGATGCGCTCGAACTCCGCCTTCACCTCCGGCGTGGAGAAGTTGAGCATGATGCGCCCCGGCTGCTGGCTCCTGCCGCTGACCTCGCTGTGCGGCCCGATGACCAGGCCGCTGTCACCGGCCTGGAAGCCGAACCAGCCCCTCGCTTCGTCGCTCCAGTCGGAGTTCGGGGCACCGAGGACCTTGGCGTAGAAGTCGGCCAGCTTCTTCGAGTCCTCGGAACCGAGCATGACGCTGTTCAGGTTCAAAGCCATCGCTCCTCCTTGTCGGTCGCTCCATCGTGGTCCTTCCCGTCCTACACGGTAGCGTAGGCGTATGACGATGATCAGCTTCCGGCTGGGCGCAGCCGAGGCCGACCGAGCCAAGGCGTGGGCGCAGCGTCTCGGCGTCGACTGCTCGGAACTGCTTCGGGAGGCACTTCGGCGCCACCTGGCGCGCCTGGCCAGCGAGGAGGACGCAGCAACCTGGGAGCGGATGCCTCTCGATGACGCCGAGCGATCCCTGGCCGAGATCGCATCCTGGGGGCCGGCGGAGGACTGGACGGATTGGTTCGATGCAACGAGGTGAGATCTGGTTCGCCGCGGCACCCGGAGGCGACCGGCCGGTGCTCGTGCTCACTCGCGATCCCGTCGCCGATCGCGTCGGGAGGGTCGTGGTGGCGGCGCTGACCCGCACTCGCCGCGGCCTGGTCTCCGAGCTCGACCTGGAGCCCGAGAGGGACGGCGTGCCGACCGGCTGCGTCGTCAACTTCGACGACATCCACACGCTCGAGCGACCGACCTTCCGCCGGCTCGTCACCCAGCTGTCACCGGCGCGCATGGCGCAGGCGTGCCGAGTCCTCGCCGACGCCACCGGCTGCTGAGCGGCCCCCGCGGTCGAGCTCCGGTTCACGGCGACCGCTGGCCCGGGACTGCTCGTCGACCTGCGGGGGGCCTTCCACCCGACGGGCTGGTGATGCCCGCTCGCCCGGGTCGGGAGCGAAGCCGAATTGCCGGCACACCTCCTGGTAGTCGTCCCAGGTGTCGACGTCGAGCGGGAGCGGCCGGTCGACCGCCACCCGGGCGACCCGATGCCCCTCGGTGTCGAGGATCCTCCACACCGCCTTGTCGCCGTGCAGGCCCCGCAGGGTCGGGAAGGCCGCCGCCGAGAACACGAAGGGGTGGCCGGGCTCGCCCCGGTAGCTGGTGACCGTCGCCCACGGCCGCTCCCGGGCCCAGCCGTGCCAGACGGCGTCGACGACGCCGGCGTCCACCCCGGGCATGTCGCCCAGCACCAGCACCACCGCCTCGCAGTCACCGGCCGCGTCGAGGCCGGCCTGCAGCGACGACGAGCAGCCGCTGGCGTAGGCGTCGTTGGAGACCACCTCGGCCCTCGACACGGCCAGACCGGCTCGGGCCTCCTCGGCGCCGCCGCCGACCACGACGACGACCCGGTCGAGGACCGAGGCCTCGAGGTCGCGCACCACCCAGCCCAGCACGGTGGTGTCGCCGAAGGGCAGGCTCTGCTTGGGCCGGCCCAGCCGCCTGGACGCGCCGGCGCCGAGCACGATCCCGCACCCGGCCACCGCTCAGCCCGACCGGCCGGCGAGGGCGATCGCGGCGGCCAGCGCCGACCCCACCAGCGACAGCGTGACGCGCGTCCCCTTGCCCTCGACCACGGCCAGCAGCACCAGCACCACCACCAACGCCGCCGGCAGGCCCCGCTGGGCCACGCTGGGCCCGGCGATGGCCAGCAGGTCGACCGGCTCCACCGGGCGGGTCGGCCGGGGTGGGGCCGTTTGCGTGGGCGTGGACGCAGCCGGCGGCGGCGAGACCGCGGCACCGTCGTCCGCCGTGGCCTCGGCGGGAGGTGCATCCGTCGAAGGCGGGGTCGAGGCGCTGCCGCCGGCGGACGCGGGCGCCTCGGCCGGCGGTTCCCCGGTCCCTGCAGGCGGTTGCCCCGTCCCCGCCCCTTGGTCACCCAGGCTCTCCTCGACGCAGCGGGCGAACTCGCCCAGCAGCTTGGACGAGACGTCGGCCAGCACCCCGCGGCCGAACTGGGCCACCTTGCCGGTGATGCTCAGGTCCGTCTCGATGGCCACCGCGGTGGCGCCGTCGGGCGCCTCCTCGAGGGAGGCGGTCACCGTGGCCGCGGCGTTGCCCTGGCCTCTCGTCTCTCGACCCTCGGCTCGCAGCACCACCCGGTGGGCGACCTCGTCGACCTCGGCGAAGCGCACGGCGCCCTTGTACTGGGTGGTGATGGCACCCAGCTTCACCTTGACCACGCCCCGGTACTCGCCGTCGACCACCTCCAGGAGCTGGGCGCCGGGCATGCACGGGGCCATGCGCTCGACGTCGAGGAGCACCTCCCAGGCTCGCGCCATCGGGATGCTCACGGTGAAACGGTCTTCGATGCGCATCAGGCTCCTCCTCGGAGTGGGACGGCGGTGAGGGCCGGTCCTGGGGGTTGGATGGGGGGCCTCATGCGGTGACGTCGACCAGTGAGGCGGGTCCGTGGATGGCACCGGTCCGGTCCCGCAGGGACCCGCCGCCGGCTCCTCGCCGGACGGCGAGGATCTCGGCGATGATCGCCCACGCCACCTCCTGGGGCCCTTCGGCGCCGAGGTCGAGCCCCGCCGGTCCGTACACCCGGTCGAGGCTGCCGGAGTCGACCGCCACGCCGGCCGCCTGCAGGTCGTCGACCAGGCGCTCGAGGCGGGCCCGGGGCCCCAGCATCCCCAGGTAGGCCGGGGTCCGGGCCAGGAAGGCCTGCAGGTAGTCGCGGTCGCGCGGGAAGTTGTGGCTCATCACCACCACACAGGTGCGCTCGTCGACACCGACCTCCTCGGCGGCACGCAGGGGTTCGGCCCTGACCCTGCGGGCGGCGCCGGGGAAGCGCGGGGCGCTGAGCAGCGCCGGTCGGTGGTCCACCACCACCACCTGCCAACCCAGCCCGGCCGCGAGCTCCACCAGGGGGACGGCGTCGCCGCCGGCCCCGCACACCACCAGCCGGGTCGGCGGCCGGAGCACCTCGACGAAGGCCCGGTGGTCGCCGTCGACGGTGACCAGCCCCGAGGTGCCGGTGGCCAGCGCCTCGAGGGCCAGCCGACGGCCGGCGGCGTCGAGGTGGTCCGGGCCGAGGCGGCCCTCGACCCGACCATCGGCACTCATCACGATCCGGGCGCCCGCCGCCGCGCCCTCGGCCACCGTGACCACCGCCGAGGGTTGGTCGCCGGCGGCCGTCGCCCGCAGCGCGGCGACCAGCGCCTGTGCCCCCTCGGCCGGTTCGACGAACACGTCGATGGCGCCGTTGCAGCCCAGGCCCCAGCCCCACAGCGCCTCGTCGTCGGCGGTGAGGTCGAAGTGCAACAGGCGGGCCTGGCCGTCGGCCACCACCTCCCGGGCGGTGGCCACCACGTCGCCTTCCAGGCAGCCACCGGAGATGTTGCCGACGGGCTCGCCGTCGGCGGGCACCACCAGGCGCGCCCCCGCCCGGCGGTAGGTCGAGCCCTCCACGGCGACGACGGTCGCCAGCGCCGCGCCTCGTCCCCCTGACGCTTCCAGCGCGGCGAGGACGTCGCCCAGCTCGCTCACCGGCGGTGGACCCCGACCAGGTAGCGGTCGGGCTCGGCCTCGAAGCGGCGCCGGCAGCCGCTGGCGCAGAACCAGTAGGTGGTCCCGCCGTGCTCGCCGCGGTCGGCGGCGGAGCCGGGGTCGACCGTCATGCCGCACACCGGGTCGACGGTCTCCTGGGCGACGGTCGGCGCCCCGGCCCCGGATGCAGGGACCGGCGGTGGCCCGCCCGCAGCCTTCTCGGCCACGATCTCGGCGAGGATGGCCACGGCCAGCTCCGGGTGGGGGAGGTCCCCGAGGTCGAGGCCGGCGGGCGAGCGCACCCGGGCCAGGTCCTCCTCGGCGACGCCTGCGGCCCCGAGCACCGCCCGGACCGCCGCCGCCCGCCGCTCGGAGGCCACCAGGGCCACGTAGCGGGCACCGGTGGCCAGCGCCGCTTCCAGCGCGTCCTCGTCGTAGCGACCCATGGTGGCCACCACGACAAAGGCGTCGGCCCCCACCCCGGCGCCCACCAGGTCGAGGTCGGCGATTCCGCCGGCGTCCGCGAGGCCCAGAGGCGGCGCAGCGTCGCGCTCCACCACCAGCACCTCGAAGTCGATGGCGCCGGCCATGGTTGCGAGCGCCTCCACCAGGGGCGAACGGCCGACGACCACCAGCCGGGGTCGTGGCGGTCGGGGTTCGATGAACACCTCGACCGAGCCCTCGCTCTGGCAGGTGACCGGGACGCTGACCATGCCCTCGCGCGCCGGCGGGAGCTCGTCGGGAGGCGCCAGGTGCAGCAGCCGGGGACGGCCCTCGGCCAGCGCCTCCAGCGCCTGGCGGACCACCACCGGCTCGGTGCAGGATCCACCGACCCAGCCCTGCAACCGCCCGTCGACGGTGACCAGCGCCGCGTCGCCGGCTCGGGCCGAGACCGGGCTGCGGGCCCACACCACCGTCACCCGGGCGTACGCCTCCCGCCGGCCCCGCAGGGCGCTCTCCTCGCCGGCCAGGTCGAGGGTCAACCTCCGCCCTTCACCCCCTGGATGGCCTCCCACACCGCGCCCGAGGTGACCGGCATGTCGACGTCGCGCACCCCGAGGTGGGCGACGGCGTCGACCACGGCGTTGACGAAGGCCGCCGGCGAGCCGACGGTGGCCGACTCCCCCACCCCCTTGCACCCGATGGGATGGTGCGGCGACGGGGTGCAGGTCTCGTAGAGGTCGAAGTGGGGCGTCTCCCACGCCGTGGGCAGCAGGTAGTCCATGAAGTTGGCACCGATGCAGTTGCCGTCCTCGTCGAAGGTGATCTGCTGCATGGCCGACATGGCGAAGCCCTCGGTGAGGCCGCCCATGATCTGGCCCTCGACGATCATGGGATTGATGCGCACCCCGCAGTCGTCGACGGCGACCACCTGGCGGGGCTTCCACTCCCCGGTCTCGGCGTCGACCTCGACCACCACGAGGTAGGTGGCGAAGGGGAAGGTGAGGTTGGGGGGGTCGTAGTAGTGCACGCCCTCCAGCCCCGCCTCCATGCCCGGAGGGTGGTCGGTGTAGGCGGCGAAGGCGATCTCCTGGATGGTCTTGGAACGGTCGGGCGCCCCCTTCACCGAGAACCTCCCGATCTCCCACTCGAGGTCCTCCTCGGCCACTTCGAGGAGGTGGGCAGCGATCGTCTTGGACTTGTCCCGCAGCTTGCGGGCGACCATGGCCGCGGCCGCCCCGGCCACCGGGGTGCTGCGGGAGGCGTAGGTGCCGAGGCCGTAGGGCGTGTTGTCGGTGTCACCCTCGTGCACCAGGATGTCGTCGGGCGGGATGCCGAGCTCGTGGGCCACGATCTGGGCGAAGGTGGTCTCATGTCCCTGGCCCTGGTGGCGCACGCCCAGCTTGAGGATGGCCTTGCCGGTCGGGTGGACCCGCAGCTCGGCCGAGTCGAACATCTTGATGCCGAGGATGTCGTAGTCGCGGCTCGGGCCGGCCCCCAGCGCCTCGGTCATCGAGGCGATGCCGATGCCGAGGAGCTTGCCCTTCCCCTCCTCCCGGAGCTTGGCCTGCTCGGTCCGCAGCGCCTCGTAGCCCGCCTTCTCCAGGGCCAGGTCGAGCGCGGCCTCGTAGTCGCCTGAGTCGTAGACGAAGCCCGTGGCCGAGGTGTAGGGGAACTGGTCGGGGCGGATGAAGTTCTTCCGGCGCAGCTCGGCGGGATCCATCCCCAGGTCGTAGGCCGCGCTCTGCACCAGCCGCTCGATGAGGAACGACGCCTCGGTGACCCGGAACGAGCACCGGTAGGCCACCCCCCCCGGCGCCTTGTTGGTGTAGGCGCCGTCGGTGATCACGTGGGCGGCCGGCATCGCGTAGGAGCCGGTGACGATGTGGAACAGGCCGGCCTTCAACTTGCTGGGCTGGGCGTCGGCGTAGGCGTAGCCCTGGTCGGAGAGCATCGTGACCCGCAACCCGAGCATGCGCCCGTCGTCGGTCAGGGCCAGCTCGCCCTTCATGTGGAAGTCGCGGGCGAAGCCGGTGGAGATGAGGTTGCCGGTGCGGTCCTCGATCCACTTCACCGGGCGCCCGATCAGCAGCGACGCGGCGGTGGCCACCACGTAGCCCGGGTAGACGGGGACCTTGTTGCCGAAGCCCCCGCCGATGTCGGGGGAGATGATCTGGATGTTCTGCTCGGGGAGGCCGGCGACCAGGGCGAACACGGTGCGGATGGCGTGGGGCGCCTGCGAGGTCATGTAGATGGTGGCCCGGCCGCTGGCGGGGTTCACGTCGGCCACGCACCCGCAGCACTCGAGGGGCGAGGGATGCGAGCGCGGGTAGTGGGTGTCGACGGTCACCACCCGGTCGGCCTCGGCGAAGGCCCGCTCGGTGGCCTCGGGGTCGCCCGCCTCCCAGTGGTAGATCCGGTTGTCGGTCTGGCCGTCCTTGTCGTCGCGGATGAGCGGCGCCCCCTCGGCGAGGGCGGCGAAGGGGTCGACCACCGCCGGCAGGGGCTCGTAGTCGACCTCGATCAGCTCCAGGGCGTCGTGGGCGACGTAGCGGTCCTCGGCGATCACACAGGCCACCTCCTGGCCCTGGAACCGGACCTTGTCGGTGGCCAGCACCGCCTGGGTGTCACCCGACAGCGTCGGCATCCACGCCAGGTTGTGCTGGGCCAGCAGCTCGCCGGTGACCACCGCCACCACCCCGGGCAGGGCGGTGGCCGCCGAGGTGTCGATGGAGTTGATGCGGGCGTGGGCGTAGGGGCTGCGCAGGATGGCCATGTGCAGCATGGCTGGCAGCTTGACGTCCTCGATGTAGTTGCCCCGCCCGGCGATGAAGCGGTCGTCCTCCTTGCGTTTGACGCTCTTTCCCAGCCATCCGGGGGAGGGCTCGGTCTCGGTGACGGCCATGGGGAACCTCCTACTCGGTGCGCCCGGCGGGCTGGGGGTGCAGGGTGGCGGCGGCGTGCTGGACCGCCTTGACGATGTTCTGGTAGCCGGTGCAACGGCAGAGGTTCCCGGAGATGGCCCAGCGGATCTCGCGCTCCGACGGGTTCGGGTTCTCCTCCAGCAGGGCCGAGGCCACCAGCATCATGGCCGGCGTGCAGAAGCCGCACTGCAGGCCGTGCTCCTCCTTGAAGCCCTCCTGGATGGCGTGCTTCTGGCCGTTGCTGGCCAGCCCCTCGACGGTGGTGAGCGACTTGCCGTCGACCTGCACCGCGAACATGGTGCACGACTTCACGGGCACGCCGTCGACCAGGACGGCGCACGCACCGCAGCTGGTCGTGTCGCATCCCACGTGGGCGCCCCGCAGGTCGAGCACCTCGCGCAGGAAGTGCACGAGGAGCATCCGGGGCTCCACCTCGGCGGTGCGAGCCTGGCCGTTGACCGTGACGGTGATCGATCGGTGCATGCGTGCCTCCTAGGCGGCTTTGGCGGCGAGTGCCTGGTGGAGGCCCCGGGCGACGTAGACCCGCACCACCTCGCGCTTGTAGTCGGCGCTGCCCCGCACGTCGGTCCGGGGCTCGCTGGCGGCGGCGGCGAGCTCGGCGGCCCGGCGGATGGCCTTGTCGGTCAGGCGGTGCCCGACCAGGGCCTGCTCGGCGTCGACGGCCTTGATGTTCGCCGGGCCCACGCCGGTGAGGCCGATGCCGGCGCGCGTCACCACGCCTCGCTCGGTCGACACCGACACGGCCACCCCCACGGTCGCGAAGTCGCCCACCTTGCGTTCGAGCTTCAGGTAGGTGCCGAACGACCGCGGCCCCGGCGCGGGGACCCGAGCTTCGACGGCCAGCTCATCGGGCCGCAGCACGGTGGTGAAGGGCCCGTCGAAGAACTTGGTGGCGGGGATGCGCCGTTCGCCGGTGGCGCTCTTGGCCACGACCTCTCCCTCGAGCGCCAGCAGGACCGAACCCCAGTCGCCCTGGGGGTCGGCGTGGACCAGCGAGCCCACCAACGTGCCCTGGTTGCGCACGATGGGGTCGGAGATCAGGGGGGCGGCGGCGGCCATGGTGGGATAGCGGGCCTTGAGCAGCTCGGAACGCTCCAGGGCGGCGTTGCGCACGAGCGCCCCGATGCGCAGGAACCCCCGCCCCCGCTTGTCCTCCTGCAGGTGGCTCAACCCGGGAAGGCCGTTGATGTCGATGAGGATCGCCGGGGCGGCGAAGCGCAGCTTCATGAGCGGGATCAGGCTCTGCCCGCCCGCCAGCACCTTGGCGTCCTCAGCGTGCTCGGCGAGCAGCGACAGCGCCTCGTCGAGAGTGGTCGGGGCAAGGTACTCGAACTCCGAGGGGAACATCCGCACCTCCTGTGCGCTCCGGGGCGAACGTGGTGGGCACCCAGCCAGGCGGTGAGCGGCCGGGCACGCTCTCGACCGTCGCACGCTGCGATGCGTCCACTGCCCTCGTTCCCCCCTGCCGGTAGCGGGACCTCGGTGCCGAGGGCCGGACTATAGCGGGGCCGAGGACGGCCCGTCCCCGGCGCCGACCGCCGGGTCGATCAGGCCAGCTCGGGCAGGAGGGCGGCCAGCGCGTCCAGGCTGGAGAGGTCGTGGCCGGCCAGGAAGACGTCCACGAAGGGCAGCGCCGCGCTCATCCCCCGGGCCAACGGCTGGTAGCGAGGGTCGCCCTTGAGGGGGTTGAGCCAGACGATGCGATGCGCCAGGCGACCGAGGCGGGCCATCTCGGTGGCGACCACCGCCGGGTCGCCCCGCTCGAGCCCGTCGGAGCAGATCACGACCACCGCCCCCCGGGCCGTCCCCCGCCGGCCCCACGAGCGGTTGAACTCGGCCAGCGAGTCGCCGATGCGCGTGCCTCCCTCCCAGTCGACGACGGTGCCGGTGGCCCGGGCCAGGGCCTGGTCGGGGCGCCGGTGGCGCAGGGCCGGCGTCACCCGGGTGAGGCGGGTGCCGAAGCAGAACACCTCGGTCGGCGCCCGGGCCGCTGCGGTGGCCGAGTAGGCGAACTGCAGCAGGGCGCGCGAGTAGCTGGCCATCGACGCCGAGACGTCGAGGAGGAGCACCAGGCGCCGGTGGTGGACGCGGGGCGTGCGCCAGCATCGGTGCACCAGCTCCCCCTGGCTCTTGAGCGAGCGACGGATCGTGCGCCGGAGATCGATCCGGCGGCCTCGAGCGGCGGGCATCGAGCGCCGGCTGGGGCGTTCGGGCAGCGAGAGCACCAGGCGCGACATCAGCACCTGCAGCTCGGCCAGCTCCTCAGCGCTGCACTGGGCGAAGTCCTTGTGGCGGAGCACCTCGGCGCTCGACGCGGTCGCTCCCAGGCGCTCCCCGTCATCCTCCTCGTTGTCGGCTTCCGCCGACGTGGGCGCCGGAGCGGCTACGGGCAGGGCCGTCACCAGGGTGGAGGCACGGCGGGGGAGGACGCCGGTGACGGTGAGGGCGGCGCCGGGGTGGCCGGCGAAGTAGCGCCGGAACGCCTGGTCGTAGGCGGCGTGGTCGGGGCGACGAGCGACCAGGCAGGCGCGGCCGGCCCAGTAGACGTCGGCGAGGTCGCCGGGATCGAGGGCGGCCACCGCCCGGGCGAAGTCCAGCGCCTGGCCCGACCCGACCACCAGGCCCTCGTGGCGAAGGGCCCGGGCGAAGCCGACGAGGGCGCCGACGAGCTGGCGGGAGCCCGGTACGGCCCCGGTGCCGGCGAGCTGGCGGCCGCCCAGTGCGGCACCGTCGCCGGCGGTGAGGGCGGGTTCCGGCGGCCCTCCCGCGGGTGTCGCCGTCATCCGCTCCGGTCGCCGCCCACCACGTCGCCCACCACGTCGCCCACCACGTCGCCCAGGCGCCCCCGCACCACGGCCAGGTCGTCGTGGTCCTTGACGACCGTGCCCAGGGTGTCGTCGGCCACCTCGGCGCCGAGGCGGTCGGCACCGAGGGCCCGGACCGCGTGGGCCCAGTCGATGGTCTCCGCCACCCCGGGGGGCTTGGCCAGGTCCAAGCCCCGCAGGGTCGACACCGCCCGGGCCACCTTGGCGGCGAGGTCGGCGGGCACCTCGGGAGCGCGGATGCGCACGATGTCGACCTCGCGCTCGAGCGAGGGGAAGTCGATCCAGTGGTAGAGGCACCGCCGCTTGAGGGCGTCGTGGAGCTCGCGGGTGCGGTTCGACGTGACGATCACCACGGGCGGGTGCTCGGCCCGGATGGTGCCGATCTCGGGCACGGTCACCTGGAAGTCGGAGAGCACCTCGAGGAGGAACGCCTCGAACTCGTCGTCGGCCCGGTCGATCTCGTCGATCAGCAGCACGGCGCCGGCGCCCGCCCGCAGCGCCCGCAGCAACGGTCGCTCCACCAGGAAGCGAGGGTCGAAGACCTCCTCGACAGCGCCGTCGTCAGCGGCCGCCCGCTCCGGCAGCGCCCGCAGGTGCAGCAGCTGGCGGGCGTAGTCCCACTCGTAGAGGGCCTGGCCGGCGTCGATGCCCTCGTAGCACTGGAGGCGGATGAGCTCGACGCCGAAGGCCGCCGCCACCGCCTTGGCCACCTCGGTCTTGCCCACTCCGGCCTCACCCTCGAGCAGCAGCGGCCGGCCCAGCGTGATGGCGAGGAACAGCGCCGTCGACAATCCCCGATCGGCGAGGTAGGCCTGCTGGTGGAGCAGGGCGGCGACCTCGCCGGGGGACGCCGGATGGGGCACGACCGGCATGGTAAGCGGTCGCATGGAGCCGGCTGCGGCGCCGGCGGGGCCCAGCCGCCGTTTGCCGGCGGAGCAGGCCGGGTACCCGCTCGACCGAGAGGGGGGCGCATGACCCAGCACACGTGCCCAGACTGCGGGAACGAGCTCCCGAGCGAGATGGGCCAGCACGCCGACGACCTGGTGAGCGCCCGGGTCACCTGCCCGAACTGCGGGGCTGCCTCAACCCTCCGGGAGGGCGACGTCGAGGTGCCCGGCGGCGACTACGAGCAGGCCACGGGGGCGCCGCCGGGGCGGCCGGAGGGCACCGAGGCGTTCAGCGGCCAGGAGACGGTGGCCGACGTGGCCCAGGAGCTCCGCGACAAGCCGCAATGAGCGTCGGGTAGCTCCGACATCGGGCTCCGACCGCGATGGTCGGCCTCGCCGCGATTCCCAGGCCGTCTACGGTGCGAAGGTCCTGGGGGTGACCGCCTGAGGCCGCTCCTCCCGTGAAAGCGGTGGTCTCGGGTTAGCGACTCACATCTCCCTCTCTGTATCACGTATCGTGATACTCTCCGCACATGGCACAGGCGATCTCGGTTCGCCTCGACGACGAGGCTGAGCGGGCGCTGCGGTCGCTCGAAGCTGCTGGGTTGTCGCGATCGGAGGCGATCCGCTCGGCGCTGATCGAGTCGGCTCGTCGTCTGCGTCAGCGTTCCGAGCTGGCGGCCGAGGTCACGGCCTTGGAGGCGGACGAGGAGGACCGGGAGGAGATGCTGGAGATTGCCCGCGTGATGGAGTCGCTCCGTGCTCCGGGGTGATATCTACCGGTTCAGATTGCCGAAAGGGGTTGGCCATGAGCAGCATGGCGCTCGCTTCGGTGTCGTTGTGCAAGCGGACGAGATGCTCCCGCGGTCTGTTGTCCTGGTCGCACCGACCTCCCGCAGCGCGCGCCCGGCATCGTTCCGGCCCCAGGTCGACCTAGCCGGTGAGACGACTCGGGTGCTGGTGGAGCAGGTTGGTGCGGTCGCCGTGGAGCGGCTCGGCGACCTCGCCGGCCATTTGAGTCGAGAGGAGCTGTGGGGCGTTGACGATGCCCTGCTGACGGTCCTCGGTCTGCGCTAGCAGGGGGCCGGACTCAGCTCCGGTGACGAAGGCGACCATCGCCTCGAGCGACCCGGAGCGCTGCGCAGCGAGGACAGCACCGTGAGGTCCCCAGCTCGAGGTCCAGGTCCGTCCACCGCAACAACAGCGGTTCACCCCTCCGTGGCCCGGTCACCGCGGCCAGGACGAGGAACACGGTGAACGAGGGGTCGTCCTGCTCGGCCCGCTGGAGCAGGGCGAGCACCGCCTCCGGCGCCGGCGGCCGGAGCTCCGGCGCCCGCCCTGGTCCTGGTGATGCCCTGGCTGGGGGTCCTCCCGCAGCCAGCCCCACCCACGCTCTGCGCCAGGGCGGCTCGCACGACCGAGTGCACCCGTCGGACCGTCGACACCGCGAGCGGCGGCCGCCTCGCCCGCCCCGGGCCCCATGGCGGGTTAGAAGGCGCCGAGGTTGGCCGGGTGGAGCCGGGCGAGCTTCCAGGGGGAGCAGGGGATCGAGTAGTAGGCGAGTTGCCGACGGTCACCTCGTTCGCTGGCGACCAGCTCGGGAGGGGGGTGGCGATCCATTGCTCGATCAACTAACCGAGCGTGCCCCTGGCCGCCACGCCCGACGTCTCGAACCCGGTGACGAAGGCGGCGGCCCTTCTCGGCCTCACGAGACCTCGCCCGCAGCCTGCTGCTCTTGTGCCGCTTGCGGCCGCTCAGGGGTATCGCGGCCGGCGTAGGCCGTAACTCCCACGCCCCCTGGCCTCGTTCCCTGAGGTGGCCCCGCACGCCGTCCCCCTCCACTCCGCCCGATCCGAGTCCAGCGGCCCGAGGAAGGAAACCGGCCGTGGCCAGGGCTTCTGTGGTGGAGGTGAGCGGATTCGAACCGCCGACTTCTACGTTGCGAAAGCGGTAGGGGTCTCCGCTTGAGACCACTCCTCCCGCAAAAGTCCTGGTCACAGCGTTGCCGGCTCCGCTCCGGACCGGCCGTTCCGCCCCCTCCCGCTGGATTGGAGTAGCAAACGGAGTAGCGAAGTCGTCTTGACATCCCTCCGGCGGGCGAAGTCTCGGGCCAGCCAAGCGGCGACGGCGGCCTCGTCGAGCTCGCCGGCAGCGATCCTCAGCATGGGTCTCCACGGTCGTCGGCGGACACGCACAGCCGAGCACGGAGACCAGATGAGGGCGACCTTCGAGTTGCCCTTCTTCGCGCCAGGCGACAGGGTGCCGAGACCCGTACGTGTAAGGACCCCCCGCTCCATCTCTGACCGAGTGACGGGAGGGCCCTTCCTGGTGCCCGGAGGAACTCATGAAGATGGGAGGAACCGACGCGCCCGAAGTCGAGCGCGGCCTGGCCGCCGGCGAGCTGTCCTTCCGAGCTGCGCCGAGCGACTGCGACCATGGGGCCGAGCCCAGTGCGTGTGGTGCGCCGCGGTAAGGCCGAGGAACGCCGTCGTCCCCGGCGGTCCTGCTGTAGCAGCTCTGGCTGACCCACGTCCTGCTGGCCGAGGACTGCCTGGTGAGGCGCCGGTACGGCGTCGAGGTTGATCGGTGCCGCCCTGGTGGCCAAGGCCGCCGGACAGGGAAATCGCCGGGCTGCCCGTGACCTCGGCGTGCACCCCTCGACGGTGCGGGGCTGACTGCGCCACTGGCGCCGAGGCCACGTGTAGGACGACGGCCGATTCCTCTACCAGGTAGGTCCTTCGTCCTTGAGCCACTGATCGTGCATGTTTAGCTTGTTCGGTTCCGGACCTTGGCCGTGGCAGTCCATTCACGGTTCTCTGGTGGACCGACGGGATGCATCTTGACGTTCCGCATCTGTATCCCTACACAAACCGAATCTGGACCAAAGTGTATCCGTGATTCCGGCTTCGCAGGAACGTAGAAGTAGTACTTCGATGGCGGGTCTACGGCCGGAAGCCGAAAATAGTCGGCTTCCTGGGCGTCGTCCGCCAGAGGCCAGAGTCCGCCGCTGTAGTTCGGGTCTCCGCTTGGCGCGTCTTGGGTAACCACCGTACACATGACGTTGTTGCCAACCGGACCGGTCGGGTTCGACGCGTGCTCTGACTTGATCGCCCTCGCTAGAAGTCGGGCCACGGCCGGCGGACGAACCCGATGAATGAACGCGCTATTGAGATCCCGAACGAGTTGCGTGCGCGCTCCTGCTCGTAGGGGAACTCCTGACTCGAACAGGAGGAAGCTACGCTGTTCCGGTATCGTCCACGACCGCGCTGAGAAGTCGTCGAGCGCCTCCGCGCGCCAGTGCTCATGCTCGTCGAGAAAGTTCGAGACCACGGTTAAGATCGGGTACGGAGCGACATTTACCCAAGACTTACCCGTGAACACCTGGGAAGCAAAGCCCACGCCGACGAAGGCGAGGCGACGAATGTCTCTTGGGTAGTTGTGAAGTCTCCGAGTCGCCCTTGCCCTCAGTTCCTCGATAGCTCCTTGCAGTGAGTGCGCTAGGGCTACCGTGTTCGCCATCCATTCAGCGGTCTTGGTTGCTCCAACACTGGCTACTCCGGTGAAGGCCCATGCAGTATGCCCGCAGAAGAACACCGCCTTGTTATGGTTATCCTCACCGATCCGCCCGGTAGGCACGAACGTCACCCGCCTATCGGATGCTTGCACGACGAACTCGGGGGAGATCAGGCTGAGGATCTGAGTCATTGCAGCTGCATCTTACCGAACCAGTGGTACGCAGCCGTCTCCAGGACGTGGCAGTTGTCCGTTGTCCACAGGCTGTGGCAAAGCATCCGTGCCTGACGCCGTCTCTCCCGAAGGCGCTGTGCGCCTGTACTGACGCACCTCGACGACCCGGCCAAACTGGTAGATCAAGCACAATGCAAAGGGTGGAGGCGGCGCTTGAGAAGGCAAGATCCATTGGAGCGGCTGCACGCCTTGGCTGACCTCGAGCACGCCCCGGCAGGCCGACGACGACCAGCAGCGGGGAGACTTCATTGCCCACGCCAAGGCCTACGCCGGGGAGGAGAGCATCCCGCTGAGTGCCTTCGGCAACATGGATGATGTACCGCTGACGTCCTAGTGCCTGATCACCGCCGAAGAAGCAATAGCTAGGGGTGCTCAGGTCAATTTACCGGGGTGTATCCACGCTCCAAGGTCCCAGATCGAGTCCCTTAGGCCAAGTGCCCAAGACCGTTGTTCGTGAGGACCTGCTTGATGTGGTCTAGGAAGAGTCCGGCAACTTCGATCGAGTCCTCGGCCTTCTGTGCTTCGCCACCTGCTGCCTCTCCTCATCTAATCCCCTGTGAGCTGCATTGTTCCGTCGCTTGACGTGGACGGTGTACCGGGGCCAGAAAGCCGCCTGTTGGATATTGTCGCTGGTTAAGCTTGTCCAGAGCGTCCTTAGGCGGTCATCCATAAAGGAGTACTTCGAAACGTACCCTTCGATCGCCTCGCTAATCGCGCCTAGATTGTGGGCGTCGATCAGGAACTTGAGAGCGCGTTGAGCCGCAACCTCTCAGGCCGTTTGAGCGATTATCACGGCGGCAGCGAAGTCGGGATCCCCTGCGGTAGGGGAGGTGGTGATGTATCGAGCAGCCTGAACAACGCGCTCCTGGAACCGGATGACACTCGCCGTTGCACTACCGCTACTGTGAGCACGATGGACCGCCATGCCGGCAAGGATAACCGAGGGGCGATACGATAGTCACCCGTACTTCTCGAAGGAGTGGGGTCAGGACCACCCACTCCTCCAACGCGTCAAATTGTGGCTGCCAGTCTGGCTGAGGCTCGCCCCTCCGGGCAGCATGAGTGAGGCCGAGGCCTTTGCCGCAGGTCACGCGAGCTTGAACAGCAAATCGACACTCCCTCACTATGGGCACGACCGGCGCCGAATGATCACGGCCTACACTCGCTGCCGGCTCCCAGGCGCGCCGCGCCTAATGCCGGGTGACCGGTTGCTTGTACCTCTGGCGAGCGGCCTCACCCGACGTACCGATCATGTTGCCGATCAACGCCCACGAGTGGCCGTCAGTGCGAGCAATGGCAACGGCGTCGGCCAAGCGTCGTTCGGCAGCCACTCTCTCCTGGAAGGCCTCACGGACTATCCGAAGAGCGGTCGCGTCGGCAATGTTGTCCGGACGAGGTTCATGCTTCTCGAAGCGATCGGCGAGCTCGTCCGCCTGTTCAAGGATGGCTTTCAGGCTGCGGGGCATCGGCATCACCTCAAGTATCTGCTCCGAGCGGGCATGGCGTGCACGATCACGGGCCCGTCCTCGGAGGTGACGACACCGATCTCGTAGAGGTTCCCGGCCGGATCCGGCCCGACCAGCATGGTGAGCGCATCGTCGAGCTGTTCGACCAGGATGGGATGCATGAAGGCGTGGAAGATGACCGCGTCCCTGACTCCATGGCGACGGGCGCTGTGGGCGATGAAGGGCTCATCCACTATCAGAGGATAGTCAGTGGGGGGTAACCTCACAAGGTAACTTGCGAACATGGTCCGGCTCGGCGTCCTGCTCGCCGTGAGCCACAGCGATTCGGTCGTGCTGAGGGTTCGCTGAGATCGCGCTGAGCGTTGACGGCCGGCGGGTCGCTGAGGCAATGGCGCCAGAGATCGCCGCCGGTGCCGGGATGCCTGCTCCGGTCGCCTTGCGACGGTACCGGGTGCCCATCCTGGCTACCGTTCCGCCCCGCTGGCGACCTCGACGTGCCCCCCGTCCTTGTCACCGTCGGCGCCAATCGCGCTGTCGCTCCAGCTTGCGACCGTCCTGCCCGCAGCAAGCACCGATTGCCCGGAGCTCTCTTAGCCACCTCGCTTTGCTCACCAGACGCCGCCACGCGTCGACCCGTGTCAAAGCCAGCGGCGCAACCTGAATGACGACACAGACTTGCCGTTATCGCAGAGCGACAACGGCGGTGAGGGTCGCGCGCGGGTCAACATCCGCTCGGTCGTCCTCACACGTGCGACTCAGCCGCCTAAAGGCGCCAGGTCTTCCGGTCCACGGTCGCGTCCGCGATCAGCGGCTGCACATAGGGGGGCATGGGACCGAACGGGCAGCGGCGAGTCCCGGCGACCAGCGATCCGGTCGAAGGGCGGCTCGGGCCCGGTGGTCCTCTCGGTGGCCGAAGCCGCAGACGTACTGGGCATCTCCGACGACCTCGTCTACGAGCTGGTAGCGCGCCGGGAGCTGCCGTGCCTGCGCTTCGGGCGGCGCAGGGTCATCCCCCGGCGTGCCATCGATCTCGTCATCGAGCGGGCCATGGAGGGCTTCGACCCAGGGACCATCCCGGTGGCCAGCCCCGCTGCGGATCAAGTTCTCGACGAGAGCAGCTTGCCGAGGAGATCGGCGGCGTTGCGGTCGGCGGCCTGCTGGAAGTGCGAGTAGACGGCAAGGGTCGTCCTTCCGCCGCCGGCGTGGCCGAGACGCCCGGCGACGGTCTGGAGGTCGACCCCGGCGCCGAGCAGGGTAGTGGCCACGAAGTGCCTCAGGTCGTGCAGCCGTACCTCATCCAGCCCGACCGAGTGGCGGAGGCGGCGGAACTTGAGGCTCACGAAGCCGGGCTTCCACGGCACCGAGCCGTCGGGCTGGTGGGAGAACAGAAAGGCATCGCTCGGCAGCGCGAGGCCACACACCGAAGCTACCTCGACCGATCGGGAGCGCTGAGCGGCGAGCACGGCGACCGTCGCGTCGTCGAGGGCGAGGCGACGGACCGATCCCCTCGTCTTCGGGCGCTGGTGCTCGACCGGCCCTTCGGGCCCCTCGGAGATCGCCCGGGTGATGGTGAGCGTCCCGAGCTCGAGGTCGATGTCGGTCCACCGCAGCGCCAGCAGCTCGCCCCTGCGGGCCCCCGTCACCGCCGCCAGGACGAGGAACACGGCGAATGCCGGGTCGTCCTGCTCCGCCCGCTCCAGGAGGGCGAGCACGGCCTCGGGCGCAGGAGGACGAACCTCCGCCGGTTGCCCCGGTCCTGGCGACGCCCGGGCGGCAGGGTTCTCCCGCAGCCAGCCCCAGCGCACGCCCTGCTCGAGGGCGGCTCTCACCACCGAGTGCACGCGACGCACCGTTGACACGGCGAGCGGCCGGCCTCCTCGCCCGCCCCGCTCCCGCAGGGCGGCGTAGAAGGCGTCCAGGTCGGCGGTGCGGAGCCGGGACAGCTTGAGGGGCAGCAGCGAGCCCAGGTAGTACGACACCGTGTTGCGAACGGTCACCTCGTTCGCTGGCGACCAGCCGGGGAGGGCGGTCTCGATCCATCGCTCGACCAGCTCGCCGAAGGTGCCCCCGGCCACCATCCCCGATGTCTGCAATTCGGTGACGAAGGCGGCCAGGGCCTTCTCGGCTTCCCGGCGGCCCTTCACCCGCACCGTCCTCGTCGAGTAGCGCTTGCGCCCGGTCAGCACATCGCGGCCGGCGTAGGCCCGAAGCTCCCACGCCCCCTGGCCTCGTTCCCTGAGGTGGCCCCGCACGCCGTCCCCCTTCGCTGCGCCCCAACTGAGGTGCCGATGCTACTCCCGACCGGGGATTGGAGTAGCAGGGGAGTAGCAGGAGCGGAGATCAGTTCAGAAGGTGAAGGAAGAAAACCGGTCCTGACCAGGACTTCTTCTGGTGGAGGTGAGCGGATTCGAACCGCC
>JADDRA010000065.1 GCA_016781105.1 Actinomycetota bacterium
GACGGCCACCGTGATGCGGTCGAGGTTGCGCTCCATGACCGACGAGCCGGCGGCCGAAGCACCCATGCCTCCGCCGAACATGTCAGAGAGCCCCCCACCCCGGCCACTGTGCAACAGCACGAGCAGCACGAGCAGCAGAGCCACGATCACGTGGACCACCACGATCGCCACCGTGAGCATGTCGCTCTCCCCTCACCCGTCGCCTGGCTGACCGAGAGACGCTACCAGCGCCCGCTCGCCCCTACTCGGCCAGGTGGTACTGCACGATGCGGGAGAAGTCGTCGGGGTCGAGTGACGCACCTCCGACCAGCGCGCCGTCGATGTCGTCCTGAGCCATGAGCTCGGCGGTGTTGGTGGGCTTGACCGACCCGCCGTACTGGATGCGCACCGCACTGGCCGCCTCCGTGCTGACGGCGTCCCCCACCACCTTGCGGATGGCGGCACACACGGCCTGGGCGTCGTCAGGGGTGGCCGTGCGGCCGGTGCCGATGGCCCAGATCGGCTCGTAGGCGATCACCATGGCGGCGACCTGCTCGGAGGTGACCCCCGCCAACCCCGCCCGCACCTGTGATGACACCCGTTCCTCGGTCACCCCCGCTTCACGCTCTTCGAGGTGCTCACCGACGCACATGATCGGCGTCATGCCGGCGGCGATGATGGCCTTGACTTTGGCGTTGACCATCTCGTCGGTCTCGCCGAACAGGTCGCGCCGCTCGGAGTGACCGGCGATGACGTAGGCCACGTCGAGCTTGGCCAGCATCAGTGGGCTCACCTCCCCGGTGAAGGCCCCCTTGTCCTCCCAGTGGCAGTGCTGGGCACCGAGGGAGATGGGGATCTCGTCGGCATCGAGCACGGTCTGCACCGAACGAAGGTCGGTGAACGGCGGGTGCACCGACACGTCGACCGCTCGGTAGTCGGCGCTGGTCAGCTGGTAGGACAGCTTCTGTACGGTCTGGATGGCCTCGAAGTGGTTGTGGTGCATCTTCCAGTTGCCGCTGATCAGCGGCTTTCGCCCCTCGGTGGCCATCACGCCGATCCCCGGCTGGCCGACTCCCGCAGCGCCCGCAGGCCGGGCAGGTCGCCCTGCTCGAGCAGCTCGAGGGATGCGCCTCCTCCAGTGGAGAGGTGGTTGACCTTGTCGGCGAGGTCGAAGAGGGCCATGGCCGCGGCGCTGTCGCCGCCACCCACGACCGTGAAGCCCGGGGCCTCGGCCACGGCTTCGGCCACCGAACGGGTGCCGGCGGCGAATCGCTCGTCTTCGAACAGGCCCATGGGCCCGTTCCACAACACCGCTCGGGCCTCGTGGATCACCGCGGCGAACTCCGCCGCCGTGCCCGGGCCGATGTCGAGGCCCTTCCAGCCGTCGTCGACCTCGGCCCCGACGCGGCGCACCTCCTCGTCGGGCCCCAGGGCCACGAGGTCGTGCGGAAGGCGGATGCGATCACCGGCCGCGGCGAGGAGGCTCTTGCAGGTCTCGACCTGATCGGCCTCGAACAACGAGTCACCGATTCCGTGGCCCTGGGCAGCAAGGAAGGTGAAGCACATCCCGCCGCCGATCACCAACACGTCGACGGCGTCGAGCAGGGCCTTGATGACGCCCAACTTGTCGCTGACCTTGGCCCCGCCCAAGATGGCGGTGAAGGGGCGCTCGGGCGACTCCCGCAGGCCACCGAGCACCTCGACCTCTCGGGCCAGCAGGCGCCCGGCCGCGCTCGGCAGCGTGCGGGGCGGGCCCACCACCGAGGCATGGGCCCGGTGGGCGGCGCCGAAGGCGTCGTTGACGTAGGCGTCCTGGCCCTCGACCAGGCGGGCCACGAACTCCGGGTCGTCGCCGGTCTCCCCCGGGTCGAACCGGAGGTTCTCCATCAGCTCCACCCCTGGCGCCAGCTCGGCCAACCGGGCCCGCACCGGGTCCATCGAGTACTTCGGATCGGGCTCACCCTTGGGTCGCCCCAGGTGGCTGCACGCCGTCACCGTCGCCCCCGCTTCCTGCAGCCACTCGATGGTGGGCAAAGCGGCGCGGATGCGGAGGTCGTCGGTGATGCGCCCGTTCTCGATGGGGACGTTGAAGTCGGCCCGCAGGAGGACGCGCTTGCCGTCGAGCGGCAGCAGGTCCTCCAGCTGAGGGAGCGACACTCCCGGCCGGTTACTGGTTGGCGGCGCCGACGATGAGCGCCAGGTCGACCAGGCGGTTGGAGTAGCCCCACTCGTTGTCGTACCAGCCCTGGACCTTGGCCAGGTTGCCCATGGTCATGGTCAGCTCGGAGTCGAAGGTGCACGACGCGGGCGAGCCCACGACGTCGGTGGAGACGATGGGGTCGGCGGTGTACTCCAGCACCTTGCTCAGCGGGCCGTCGGTGGCCGCAGCCTCGAAGGCGTCGTTGACCTGCTCGACCGAGGGCTCGTCGCGCAGCACGGCGGTGAAGTCGGTGATCGAGCCGCTCTGCACCGGCACCCGCAGGGCGGTGCCGTCGAGGCGGCCCTTCATCGCCTCCAACACCAAGCTGGTGGCCCGAGCGGCTCCGGTGGAGCTGGGCACGATGTTGACCGCCGCCGCACGACCCCGGCGCAGGTCCTTGTGGGCCAGGTCGAGCAGGTTCTGGTCGTTGGTGTAGGCGTGGACGGTGGTCATCAGGCCTCGCTCGACACCGAAGGCGTCGTCGAGCACCTTGACCATGGGCACGAAGCAGTTGGTGGTGCACGAAGCGTTCGACACCACCGTGTGGCTGGCGGGGTCGAAGGTGTCGTCGTTGACCCCGACGCAGAAGGTGCCGTCGACGTTGGTGGCGGGAGCCGAGATGATGACCCGGGGAGCGCCGGCGTCGACGTGGGCGGCGGCCTTGTGGCCGTCGGTGAAGATGCCGGTGGACTCGATCACCACGTCGACGCCGAGGTCGCCCCAGGGCAGCGCCTTGGGGTCACGCTCGGCGAAGACCTTGAAGGAGCTCCCGCCCACGGTGATGGCGTCGTCACTGGCCGAAACGTCGGCCTCGAGCCGGCGGTGGGTCGAGTCGTACTTGAGCAGGTGAGCGTTGATCTGGGGTGACATGAGGTCGTTGACCCCGACCACCTCGATGTCGGCGCCCGACTCCACCGCCGCCCGGTAGAAGTTGCGGCCGATGCGGCCGAACCCGTTGATACCGACCCGTACGCTCATCTCTCGTCCCCCCATCACCTCGGCGGACGGGTGGCCCATCCGCTGGCCTCGCGGGCGCAGCACCCGCCTGTTTCGGGCGAAAGGACGGTCCATCCGCGCCGACAGGCAGCACCGTAGTGCGTCCGGCGACCGCAGCGCACCCCCGCCGTCGGCCGGCCCCAGCCACGGTCTAGCGGCTCGTCAGCAGGGCCCGGCCTCAGGCCAGCCCACCAACCCGGCCAGCGCTCGGCCCAGGCGGACCGGGTCGTGGGCGGTACCGGCTTCGTCGGCCACGCGCTGCTCGACCATGGGGATGCTGACCTCGGGCGAGGGCCGCCCCGTCGGCTGGCACAGCACCACGTCGGGATGCACGCCGTGTTGGGCGAGGGCGTCCACGTAGGCGGCCAGGTCGAAGCCATCGGTCTCGGGCAGCTGCGGACGCAGGTTGCACACGTAGACCCGGGTGGCCCGGGTGGAGGCGAGGGCGGCGAGGATGCCGGGCACCACCGCCGCTGCCAGCACGCTGGTGAACAGCGAACCCGGCCCGAGCACCACCAGGTCCGCTTCCGCGATGGCGCGTACCGCCTCCTCACAGGCAGGGGCGTCTGGCGGGACCAGCGACACCGAGGAGATCCGTCCGGTGCTGGAGACGTTGACCTGGCCCTCGACGGCCCCGCCGGCGGCGTCGGCCTTGAGGACCACGGGAACGGTGCTGGCGGGCAGGACGCGGCCCCGGCAACCCACCAGCCGGCCGGCCTCCTCGAGTGCGGCGATGAAGTCCCCCGTGGCGTCGGCCAGCCCGGCGATGACCAGGTTGCCGAGCGGGTGGCCCTCGAGCTCGCCGGCGTCGAAGCGGTGCTCGAAGTAGCGGGCCCACGCCGACTCCGGGTCACCGAGGGCAACGAGGCAGCGACGGATGTCACCGGGGGCGGGGATGCCGAAGGCCTGGCGCAGGCGCCCGCTCGACCCGCCGTCGTCGGCCACCGACACCACGGCGGTGACCTCGCCGGCGAAGCTGCGCACCGAGCGCAAGGTCGCGGCCAGGCCGTGCCCGCCGCCGATCGCGACGACCCCAGGCCTGCTCGCCGTCGGCGACTGGAGCTCAGCGCTCGACATCTCGGTGCACCAGGCTGGCGTTGAACCCCTTCCGGCGGAGCCGCTTGACCACCTCGCCGGCGATCACCACCGAGCGGTGGCGGCCACCGGTGCATCCGAGCGCCAGGGTGAGGTAGGACTTGCCCTCCTGCAGGTAGGCCGGTAGCACCAGCTCGAGCAGGTGGTCGAGACGGCGGAGGAACTCGTTGGTCTCGGGGAAGGCCATGACGTACTCGCGTACCTCGGGGTCGTCACCGCTACGGGGCCTGAGGTGCTCGACCCAGTGGGGGTTCGGCAAGAAGCGGCAGTCGATCACCAGGTCGGCGTCGAGTGGGAGGCCGTGCTTGTAGCCGAACGACAGCACCGTCGTCTGCATGGCGGCGGCGGTGCGATCGAGGTGGAGCAGGGCCACGATGCGCTCTCGTAGCTGGTGCACGTTGAGGTCGGTGGTGTCGACCACCACGTCGGCCTCGGCCTTGACCGGGGCCAGGGTCGCACGCTCGCGCTCGATCGTCTCGACCATGCCCTCGCCGTCTGCCAGGGGGTGACGTCGGCGCGTGTCGGTGAACCGGCGGACCAGGACCTTGTCGGAGGCCTCCAGGAAGACGACCCTGACCGTGGCGTCGGTGGCGCGGAGTTTGGCCAGGCCGACGGTGAGCTCCTCGAGACCGGCGCGTGGCCCGATCACCAAGACGACTCGTTCGATGCTCGTGCCCGGCGCCTGGGCCAACTCGGTGACCTTGTCGATGAGGGCGGGCGGAAGGTTGTCGATCACGAACCAGCCGAGGTCTTCGAGCACGTTGGCCGCCTGGGTCCGGCCCGCTCCGGACAGCCCGGTGATGACGATGAACTCACTCACGTGGCGCTCCTTCCCGGGCCCGTCGCCTAGGGCTCCCGCTGGGCGAGGAGGAACAGCAGCCGGGGGATGGTGGCGGCCTGAGCGTACTCCTGGGCCCGGGCCAACAGGCCCGGCGGAGGGGGAGGCTCGGCCATCGTCCGGATGACCAGGCCGGCGCCGATCAGGGCGTTGACGTAGCGCGACAACGGCCGGTGGATGAAGGGGATGAAGACTCCCTTCTCCACCTCCTCGAGGGTGTGGTCCTCGACCAGGTAGGCCCCCACCCGCCAGTACTGCTCGGGGGGGTCGAGGACGTGGTCGTCGATCCAGCCGCTTCCCGGGGCCTGGAGCAGCGGGTGGTTGAGGAACAACAGGAAGCGCCCCCCCGGGCGCAACACCCGGGCCACTTCGGCGATGGCGGCGTCGACGTGTTCGATGTGCTCGAACACCAGGCACGCGACGGCGGCATCGAAGGAGGCGTCGGCGAGGGGCAGCTGAGCGGCTTCGGCCCTGATGTAGTGCGGTCCGCCTGAGCGCTGCTTGGCCACCAGTAGCTGGGCGACGGTGGGGTCGAGACCGATCACCCGGCCCGCGCCTCCGGCCGAGGCCAGGCGCGCCACCTGGCCCTCGCCGGTGCCGAGGTCGACCACCTCGTTCGCCCCGCCGAGGTGCTCGGCCGCCATCGGCATGATCTGCTCGACGTACTCGGGGTTGCGGGTGCCGCGGACGTGGCCGAGCTGGTCGGCGGCGAGCAGCTGCAGGACCAGCAGGTCGGGGTCGTCGGCCTCCACCACCTCCCGCCCGGCGGCGATCAGCGACTCGTCGATCCGGTCGGTCGGCTGGACGGAGGTGACGGTGCGGATGCGGCGTTCGTCGACAAA
>JADDRA010000037.1:0-1189 GCA_016781105.1 Actinomycetota bacterium
GAGCGGGCCGGCCGACGGCCGGAGCCGAACCGCCCGATCCGCTGGGCGCTGGCCGCCGCCGGCGTGGCCCTCCTCGCCGTGGCCGTCCCTCTCCTGGACCGGGCCGTGGAGACCCGGGCGGGCCGGGACCTGGCCGGCTCGGCCGAGGGTTCGGCCGAGGGGTCCTCCGCCGACCGCCGCTCTCCCGTCGCTGCCGGCCAGGCACCGCTCGACGGGGGTGACCTCGGGGACCTCGGGGTGGCCGACGTGGCGGCCCTGGCCCGGCGCCTCGACCTCGCGGCCGACGAGCCCTCGGCCCCGGACCGGCTGGCCCCGGCGCCCGCCCCGCAGGCAGCCCTGTCCGAGGCGGGACCGGCGGCGGCGACCTCGGGCGACCCCACGGTCCCCTGCGAGGCGGCGGCCCGGGCGCGCGACCCCGGGCTCGGACGCCTCGCCTACCGGGCTCGCGCCCGTCTCGACGGGGTGGAGGCCGTCGTGCTCGGTTTCGCCGCGTCTGGCGAGGCGACCACGGGCGAGGTGCTCGCCCTGGCAGCCGGCACGTGCGCCGAGCTGGCCTCGGCCCCGAGCTGATCCACCGGACGGACCGGGCGGCCAGGCCCGGTCAGGACGATCCTGTCGGACAACGGCGTCAGGACGAGCCCTCGGGACAGCTTCACCGCGCGGGTCGTTCCGGGCTGCGCCCCACACGGGAAGGGCGGGCCCGGTACCCGGCGGTGAGGGCGGCCGCCGCCGCGCCCAGCCAGGCCAGGGGCGGGTAGCGCTCGAGGCCCTGACCCGAGTCGATCCAGCCGGCCCACAGCAGGCCGGCGGCGGCGAGCACGGCGGCCACCCCGGCGGGGACCCATCCTCGCCACTGGCCTCCCAGGGACACGGCCTCGGACACGAGCAGGCCCAGCACCACGCCGGCGAGCACCGGGAGCACGCCCTGAAGCTCGTACTCACCCACGACCAGGGCGCCGAAGGCGGCCACCGCGGCACCGGCCACGACGGGCAATATTCGCCTCACCGGTCCAGGGTAGGCTCGGCCCCATGCCAGCGACGCGTCCCGACCCGGCGCGCTCGGGGGCGACCGGGGTCGACCACGGCGTCGCCGGCCACAGCGTCCCCGGCGGAGGCGTCCCCAGCGGGGTCAGCCCAGGTGTCGCTGGGCCCCCTCCTCGCCCTCCCCAGCCCGGCCCGAGCGCCGCCC
>JADDRA010000037.1:1342-6829 GCA_016781105.1 Actinomycetota bacterium
CCCTACCGCCTCCGGCGATGCCGACCAGGACTGGCCGGCCCAGACCGCCGACGCCATCCAGCGCGTAGTGGCCGCCATCCGGGCCAAGACCGCCGAGCCCCTGGAGCGGCTGGCCCGGGGCCTGGTCTACGGACTGGTGGCGGCCGTCGTGGGCGTGGCCGCCGCGGTGCTGGCCGCCGTCGCCCTGGTGCGTGTCCTCGACACCGTCCTGCCCGGCGCGGTCTGGTCGGCGCACGCGTTGGCGGGCGGAATCTTCACCATCGGCGGACTGTTGCTGTGGAGGAAGCGAACCGTCAAGACCGTGAAGGTGTGAACCAGCCCATGGACCAGGCCCGCAACGTGGTGATCCTCGGCTCGGGCCCCGCGGGCCTGACCGCCGCCATCTACACCGCCCGGGCCAACCTGGCCCCGCTCGTGCTCGAGGGTGAACCCTCCTCCACGACCGATCAGCCTGGCGGCCAGCTCATGTTGACCACCGAGGTGGAGAACTACCCGGGCTTCGCCGAGGGGATCATGGGCCCCGAGCTCATGGCCACCTTCCGCTCCCAAGCGGCCCGCTTCGGCGCCGAGCTGGTCACCGAGAAGGCCACCAGGGTCGACGTCTCCTCCCGCCCGTTCGGCATCTGGGTGGGCGACCCCGAGGCCGCCGAGCCCACCTACCGGGCCTCCTCGGTGATCGTGAGCACCGGAGCCCGCTCAATCATGCTCGGCCTCGAGGCCGAGAGCCGTCTGCTCGGCCGGGGTCTGTCGACCTGCGCCACCTGCGACGGCTTCTTCCACCAAGGCTCGGACATCGCCGTGGTGGGCGGAGGGGACTCGGCGCTGGAGGAGGCCCTCTTCCTCACCAAGTTCGCTGCCACGGTCACCGTCATCCACCGCCGAAACGAGCTTCGTGCCTCGAAGATCATGCAGGAGCGAGCGTTCAAGAACGAAAAGATCACCTTCCGCTGGGACACGGTGGTCGAGGACCTGGAGGGCGACGGCGCTCTCGAGGGCGCCCGCCTGCGCAACGTCAAGACCGGTGAGACCGCGCGGTTGACGGTCAGCGGCATGTTCATTGCCATCGGCCACCGGCCCAACACCGACCTGTTCCGGGGCATCCTGGACATGGACGACGGCGGGTACCTGCGCACCAGGCCGGGCAGCACGTTCACCAACGTCGAGGGTGTCTTCGCCGCCGGCGACGTCCAGGACCACACGTACCGCCAGGCGATCACCGCGGCGGGCTCGGGCTGCATGGCCGCCATCGACGCCGAACGATGGCTCGAGGCTCAGGGCGACGCGCCCGGTGACCTGGCCGAGACGCCCACCGAGTGGTGACCGGCGGCCGAGCCCAGCCCACCCGATCCCCCCTCCCACCCAAGGAGAAACCCATGGCCACGCTCACGCTGTCCGACGCCACCTTCGACGAGGAGATTCGAGCCTCCAGCGAGGCGATCATCGTCGACTTCTGGGCCGAGTGGTGCGGCCCGTGCCGCAAGATCGCCCCGATCCTGGATGAGATCGCCGAGGAGCACGCCGGCAAGGTCCGGGTGGCCAAGCTCAACGTGGACGAGAACCCGGCGACGGGCCGTCGCTTCCAGGTCTTGAGCATCCCGACCCTGTTGGTGTTCCAGGACGGTGAGGCCAAGGCGCGCGTCGTGGGGGCCAAGAGCAAGAGCCAACTCGAGACGGAGCTGGCCGCCTTCCTCCAGTAATCCAGGCGAGCCCCTCCGGGAGCTTCTCCACACGGTTCTGCACATCTGTGGAGAACCGCCGGCGTCGCGCCTAGCGTTCCTGGCCACCTCGCTCCGTCATGGCCCGATAGATGCGCTCGAGGTCGGCGAGGTCGGCAAACTCGATCACGATCCGGCCCCGCTTCGCCCCTTCCTCCACCCGCACCACCGTGGCCAGGTGCTCCGACAGGAGCTCCTCCAGCTCGTGCATCCCAGGATCGCGCAGGGCGGTCCCGGCGCCCCGCGCCCTCGCCTCCACTGGTGGCCGAGGGACAGGTGGAGGGCTGGGTCGGCCGCCGTGGGCTCGCACCGCCTCCTCCACGGCCCGGACCGAGAGACCCTCGCTGATCACCTGCCGCGCCATCAGCTCCTGGAACATCCGGTCGGGCGTTCCCAGCAACGCCCGGGCGTGGCCCGCCGACAGCTGCCCATCGGCGACCTGGCGCTGGATCGACGGCGGGAGCTGGAACAACCGCAGCGCGTTGGTCACCGCGGCCCGGCTCTTTCCCACCCGGACGGCGAGCTGGTCGTGGGTGAAGCCGAACTCCTCGACGAGCTGCTGGTAGGCAGCGGCCTCCTCCAGCGGGTTCAGGTCCTGGCGGTGCAGGTTCTCCACCACGGCCTGCTCGAGCGAGGTCACGTCGTCGGCGCTGCGGACCACAGCCGGGATGGTGGCCAGGCCAGCCCGTTTGGCGGCCCGCCACCGCCGTTCGCCGGCAATCAGCTCGTAGGTGCCCTCCCCGTCGGGGCGGACCAGGACGGGCTGGAGCACGCCCAGCTCCCGGACCGACGCCACCAGGGACGACAGGGCGTCCTCGTCGAAGTGCGTCCGTGGCTGGTTGCGATTGGCCCTGATGCTGCCGACGGCCACCTCCCGCAGATCGGACGCGGCGGCGCCCGGGCCCTCGGGCGGGATGAGGGCGCCCAGCCCCCTACCGAGACCGCCGCGGCGTGCCACCACTCACCTCCTTGGCCAGCTCCCGGTAGGCCAATGCGCCGCGGGACGTCGGGTCGAACGCCACGATGGGCTGCCCGTACGACGGCGCTTCCGAGAGCCGCACGGTCCGGGGGACGACGTGGCGGCAGACCTTGGAACCGAAATGGGCTCGGACGTCACGCACGACCTGGCTGGAGAGCTTGGTCCGGGCGTCGTACATCACGCAGATGATGGCGGTCAGCTCCAGGCGGGGATTCAGGTTCTTCTGCACCAGGGAGACGTTGCGCAGGAGCTGGCCCAACCCCTCCAGGGCGTAGTACTCGCACTGCACGGGGACCACCACCTCGTTGGCCGCGGCCAACCCGTTGACGGTCAGCAACCCGAGCGACGGGGGGCAGTCGATGAGGACGAAGTCGTAGTCGTCGGCCACCGGCTCGAGCGCCCGGCGCAGCCGCAGCTCGCGGCTGAAGGCGGGGACCAACTCGATCTCGGCCCCAGCCAGATCCAGGTTGGCGGGGGCGACGAAGAGGTTGCGCACCGACGAGGGCTCCACACAGTCCTCGAGAGGTAGGTCGTTGAGCATGACGTCGTACATCGAGGCGGCCACGTTGCGAGGGTTCACTCCCAGCCCGGTGGACGCGTTGGCCTGGGGATCGAGGTCGCAGACCAGGACCCGGTAGCCGAGCTCGGCCAGGGAGGCGCCCAGGTTGACGGCGGTGGTGGTCTTGCCCACGCCGCCCTTCTGGTTGGCCACCGCGATCAGGCGAGGCAGCGGCCGAGCGAAGTGCCCGGCGGGCGCCGTCGGCGCGGACTGGTCGGCGAGCCCCGCCTCGTCAGCCGACGGAGGAGGGCCGGGGGTGGGACCGTCGTCCTCGCTGGCCACCATCACCGGCACGGAGGAGGGCTCGACCACAGGTTCCATCCTCGCCAAGTTCCGGCTTCGAGGCAAGGACCCTCCTTCTGGGCGGGCGTTCCACGTGAAACGAGTCCCGACGGTCCGGTCGCCGGGGTAGGGCGTTCCACGTGAAACCCGGCGGGAGGCGCCGCTCCGCTGGGCCTGCTGGGCCGCTCCAGCTGCGGGCGCCGGGTGCGTCCGTCGCCGCCCCCGGGCGCCTACCACAGTGGCCGTTTGGCTGGAACGCCGACCCGGCGAGGGAAGGGCTGGGGGCAGGCTCGCTCCTGGCGCAGCTCCACGATGCGCGCCGGTTCCCGGGTGGTGTGCTCGCGCACCAGTCCCAGACGTGCCAGCGCCTCCGGGGGCCACCGGTCGTCTCCTTCCGGAGGCTCGCTCACGCGCAGCACCCCGCCCACCGCCAGCAGCGGGGCGGCGCACTCGGCCGTGACGGCGGGGCGGGCGAAGGACCGCGCCACCACCAGTTCGAAGCGGCCGCGGTAGGCCTGGTCGTGGCCCAGGTCCTCGGCCCTGGCCGCCACCACCTGCACCCGCTCCGCCAACCCCAGCTCGGCGCAGGCCCTGGCGAGGAAGGCGCTGCGGGTTGTGCCGGCGTCGAGGAGCACCCAGGACGTGGCCGGGTGCTCGATGGCGAGCACCAGGCCGGGGATCCCGCCACCACTGCCCAGGTCGAGGCACCGGTGGGCGCCCATCGCCTCCCCGCGCAGCAGAAACGCACGAGCGTGGACGATGTGGGGTTCGACCGCCCCGGGCCCGAGGAAGCCTCGGCGCCGGGCCTCCTCGAGCACGGTGACCAGGGCGGGGTCGGGGTCGCCCGAGCTCGACCCTCCGGCCGGATCAGTCAGCGGCGTCGGGAACGATCAGGACCTGGCGCCGGGGATCCTCACCTTCGGAGCGGCTGGAGACTCCGTCGACCGTGTTGATCGTGTCGTGCACCAGCTTGCGGTCGAAGGCGGGCATCGGCTCCAACGCGACCGGCGTTCCGGTCTCGTGGACCTGCTCGGCCACCTGCCGGGCGAAGCGAACCAGGGCGACGCGGCGGCGCTCCTGGTACCCGCCGACGTCCACTCGTAGCCGGGCGCCCCGGCGGGGTCCTCGCTGGACCACCGTTCTGGTCAGCTCCTGGACCGCGGAGAGGGTCTGACCCTTGGGTCCGATCAGCAGGCCGAGACCCTCGCCGACCAGGCGGACCTCGAGGTGCTCGTCGTCCTGGTACTCGACCTCGGCTGTCGCGTCGAGCCCGAAGGACTCGGCCAAGCCGTCGAGGAAGGCCCGGGCACGGGCTCCCTCCTCCTCCGGGGTGGGCACGGGCAGCTCCTCGTCGAGGTCCCGGGTCTGCTCACGTTCCGCGGCGGCGTCCTTGCGCGGGGCCCTGTTCGTCGTCCCGGTCCGGTTGGGGGTGGTTGCCGCCGCGGTGCTGGGCGAGGACCGCGCGTCGGTGCTCCGGCGCCGGCGCTCCCGCCGATCCTGGCGGGGCCGAGGATGGTCGGGCCGGACGCGAGCCCGGACCCGGGCCTCCTGGCGAACCCGGCCGAAGAGGCCGCTCCTGGCCTCCTCCACCACATCGAACTCGGCGTCTCGCTCGTCGACCCCGAGCCGGTCAAGGGCTGCGTCCTTGGCCTCCTCGACGGTCCGCCCGGTTGTCTCGACCCACTCCACGCTCATCTCCTCTTCCGCTTGCGCTTGCGGGGACGGGGCGTGAGGCCGTTGCTCCCCCCCGGACCGCTCCCGTTGGCCCTCCGGTTGTCGTGCTTCGTGGTGCCCTCGGCGGCGCCCCGGCTGGAGCTGCCTGCCGGCGAGCGGGCCGCAGCGCCGTTCCCCTTCGTTTTCCCGTCGCCCCCGCCCTTGCCGCCGGCGCCGTTGGTGCTCGCCCCCTTGGGTGCGCCCGCTCGGGCGTCCTTGTTCCCTGTCCCCTTGCCGCC
>JADDRA010000037.1:6941-19165 GCA_016781105.1 Actinomycetota bacterium
CTTGGTCCCACCGGCCTTGGTCCCACCGGCCTTGGTCCCACCGGCCTTGGCGGCAGGGGCCGTGCCGTCAGCGCCCCGCCCCTTCTTGGCCCCCTTGGCGCCCGCCGGCGGCGCCTTGGAGGGCTTCGAGGGCTTGGCCACCGGCTTCCTCGTGGGCTCCTCCGACGGCGTGGGCAGGCCCTTGAAGTCCAGCCTGGTCACCAGGGCCTGCTGGCCGATGCGCACCATGTTGGACACCACGAAGTAGATGACCACTCCCGCCGGGATGGAGATCGAGATGGGGATGAACACGAACGGCAGGAACTTGGCGATCATCTGCTGCTGCGGGTTGGCGGTCGCCTGCGGGTTGCGGCCCTGCACCTGCCGCTGCTGGATCACCGACGTGAGCACCACCAGGCCGACCAGCACCACGTAGGGAAGAGCCACGAGGATGCCCTCGCGCAGCTCGGTCAGCGCACTCTGGGACAGGTCCATCCCGAAGGAGATCATCTCGTTGGTGCCCCGCAGGGCCACGGCGAGGGGGGTGTTCTCCCCTTCGAGGTACTTGGGGTTGAAGACCGAGGTGAGATCGCCCTCGACCGAGCGACGGGTGAGCCCGATCAACACCTGGTACAGCACGATGAAGACGGGGATCTGCAGGATCAACGGCAGGCAGGAGCTGAACGGGTTGATGTTGTGCTCCTGGTAGAACGCCATCATCTCGCGGTTCAGGGCTTCCCGATCGCCCTTGTACTGCTGCTGGAGCTTCTTGACCTCGGGACCCACCCGCTGCATCGCGATCATCGAGCGGGTGCTCTTGATCGACAGCGGGCTGAGCACGAGCATGATCAGGGCGGTGAAGAGGATGATGGCGCCCCCGTAGGAGGGCCAGAGCTTGTAGAGCTCGGCCAGGACACCGGCGAGGAGGTCGAACATCTAGCGCCCCAGCCGCTCGGGCACGGGATCGAGACCGACCTCTCCCCACGGGTGGCAGCGCCCGAGACGACGCAGCGTGAGCACACTGCCACGGAAAGCGCCGAAGCGCTCCACCGCAATGATGCCGTAGGCCGAGCACGTGGGCTCGAAGCGACAGGGTGAGGGCCGCCCCGCCCGCAGGAGCTGCCAGCCCCGAAAGACCGCCCGCACCAGCCGCGCCATCGGGCTCATCGATGTGCCTCGCGCACCCGGGCCGCCGCCGCGTGCAGGCTGGCGCGAAGCGTGGCCGAGGTGGCGCTGGCTGCGGCCGGGAACACTCCGATCAGGTACGCCCCCGGCGTCAGCTCGCCAGCCTGCTCCGCCACCAGGGCGCGCAGGCGACGACGGGTGCGGTTGCGCACCACGGCGGACCCCACGGCACGACCGATGGCGTAGGCCACCCGGGGCGGCTCGGTCTCGGGGCCTGGCAGCCAGGTCAGCGTCAGGGGGCCCGAGCGGAACCGGCGGCCGTGGGCGCGGAGCTGGGCGAAGGTGGCCCGGTCCCGGACCCGCCAGATCGGGGTCGCACGCCGGCGGGTGGGGGGCGAGGCGAGCCGAGGCGTGGTCGGGCCCGGACCAGCCCCGGACGTCTCGGGAGGCTCCGGTCGCTGGTTGGCGCCGGCGACGACCGCCGGGGAACAGGTCACGCGGAGAGGGAGCGGCGACCCTTGCGGCGGCGGGCCTTGATGATGGCCCGCCCAGCGCGGGTGGACATGCGGTGACGAAAGCCGTGGTTCTTGGCCCGCTTGCGGGTGTTGGGCTGGTAGGTGCGCTTCACCGACGTTCCTCCTCGCTGGCTGCTGGGCGGAGGCCAGCGGGCCTGTCGAAGCCATCGCTCACGCCGGCCGGGCCGGCGGAGGCCTCCTGCAGGCTACGGGCTGCCCCCGAAGCTCGCCAACAGCCGGGGCCGTCGAAGTCGTGCACCCGCCCGGGCGGCCCGGGTCAGCTCGGCGGCATCGGACCTTGCGCAGCCGGCGGGGGCTGATGCTACGGTCAGCCCGTCGTTCCTCCCGCAGGAGTCCCCCACCGAACGGGGGCCGACCCCACGCCATTCCTGCTCGCTCGGAGGCGTGAGGCCTGGCCCGAGGGATCGTACGCCGCTGTGTCCACAGGTTGTGGATGTCTTTGTGGACGACTGGTGCAGGGGAGGCGTGGAGCCGGTGGGTGAGGCGGAGGGGCTGTGGGAGAGCTGTCTCGACCTGCTCCGGCGCCAGGTGCCCGAGGCCACCTGGAACAGCTGCTTCCAGTCCACCCGAGGGATGACGATCGACGACACCACGCTGGTCGTCGCCGTCCCCAGCTCACTCGTGCGCGAGCGCCTGGAGGCCCGCTGGCTCCCCCAGGTCCGCCACGCCATGGCGGCGGCCGGGGCCGCCGGCCTCGAGGTGGAGCTGCAGATCCGGCCCGGGGCCGCCGCCGATCCTCACGGCGCCCCCCCCGAGGCCCCTCCCGGCTCCGGGGTCGTCGCCCCCGGCCCCCAGCCCCGGCGGCCCGAGGACGGGGAGGGGGCCGTCGAGCGCACGGGCCACCAACCGTCGCTGAACCCCCGCTACACCTTCGACGCCTTTGTGACCGGAGCCTCCAACCGCTTCGCCCACGCTGCCGCCCTGGCCGTGGCCGAGACCCCGGCCCGCTCCTACAACCCCCTGTTCATCTACGGGGTCGCCGGCCTGGGCAAAACGCACCTGCTGCACGCCGTGGCGCAGTACGTCCACCAGAACTACCCGGCCTACGGCGTGCGCTACGTGTCGTGCGAGGCGTTCATGAACGACTTCGTCGACGCCATCCGGACCAACACGACCACCGCGTTCAAACGTCGCTACCGGGAGAACGACGTCCTCCTCGTGGACGACATCCAGTTCATGGAGGGCAAGGAGGGCCTCCAGGAGGAGTTCTTCCACACCTTCAACCAGCTCCACGGCGCCGACCGTCAGATCGTCATCAGCTCCGACCGGCCTCCCCGGGCCATCGCCACCTTGGAGGACCGGCTCCGCAGCCGGTTCGAGTGGGGCCTCATCACCGATATCCAACCTCCCGAGCTCGAGACCCGCCTGGCCATCCTCCGCAAGAAGGCCGAGCGCGAGCCCACGCACATCCCCGACGAGGTGCTCGAGTTCATCGCCAACCACATCACCAACAACATCCGGGAGCTCGAAGGCGCCCTCACCCGGGTGTCGGCCTTCGCCAGCCTGGACCGGGCCCCCGTGTCGGTCGAGCTCGCCTCGGGAGTCCTGCGCGACATCCTGGACAACTCCCGGCCTCGGGTCATCACCGCCAAGGTGATCATCGACGCCACCGCCGAGATGTACGACTTCAGCGTCGAGGAGCTGTGCGGGCGCAGCCGGCGCCGACCGCTCGTCACCGCCCGCCAGGTGGGCATGTACGTCTGCCGGGAGCTCACCGACCTGAGCTACCCGGCCATCGCCCGGGCCTACGGAGGACGGGACCACACCACCGTCATCCACGCGGTGGAGAAGATCGGCGCGCTCATGAAGGAACGCCGCCAGATCTACGACCAGGTCACCGAGCTCATCCAGACCATCCGGGGCACCCGCTGAGCACGGCCGCCTGGGGACCGTCATGGGGGTGACGGGGTCGACGGCGTGTGGACGACGGTGCCGTCTCCACAGGGCGGCGCCGTCTCGGGTGGGGCGGGTGCGTTCCTGTGGGAGGCTGGGGACACCTCGTCGCCTCCCGGCACCGCCCCGGACCTGCGCCGACCGTCGGTTCTCCCCAATCCACAGCCCTTATTGTCATTGCCAGAGCTACCTCTCTAGAGAAGCGACAGAAGGAGAGCGCGGGTGAAGTTCCGCTGCGAGCGTGATGTCCTGGTCGACGCCCTGGCCAGCGCCACCAGGGCGGTGGCGACCAGGGGAGGAGCGCTGCCGGTGCTCTCGGGGGTCAAGGCGGCGCTGTCCGGCGACCGGCTCGTCCTCACCGGGAGCGATCTCGACCTCACGATCCAGGTGGTGGTCACCGTGGCCGGCCACACCGACGGCGTCGCCGTGCTGCCGGCCCGGCTGGCCGCCGACATCGTGCGTGCCCTCGACCCCGGCGCGGTGCACGTCGATGTGGCCGAGGGCGAGGCCGAGGCCCGCATCGCCTCGGGGCGCTCGCACTTCAGCGTGCGCCTGCTGCCCGCCGAGGACTTCCCGCGGGTGGCCGACGCTCCCGCCAACGAGGTGACCCTCGACGCCGCCGCCCTGGTCGACGCCCTGCGCCAGGTCGTGCCCGCCGCCAGCCACGACGACGCCCGCCCCATCCTCACCGGGGTCCTCATGGCCGCCGAAGGCGACGGCTTGCGGCTGGTGGCCACGGATTCCTATCGGCTGGCCGTGCGGGACCTGGCCGGGGCCTCGGTGCTGCGCGAGGGCCAGTCGGTGCTGGTCCCGTCGCGTGCCCTGGGCGAGCTGGCCCGGCTGCTCGGAGGGGCCGACAAGGCAGGCGGTCGCGTGTCGCTGCGGCTGGGGGAGCGCGACGCCACCTTCGAGGTGGGGACCTTCACCCCTTCCGGCGGCGGTGACGGCGGCGGTCCCGGTGCCGACACGGCCGGGACGAGCGCCACCCGGCTCACCACCCGTCTGATCGAGGGCCAGTTCCCCAATTACCGCCAGCTCGTCCCCGAGCGCCACCCCAACCGCCTCATCGTGGGGCGCGAGCCCCTGCTCGACGCCCTGCGCCGGGTGAAGCTGCTGGCCAGAGAGGCCATCCCCGTGCGCCTGCAGCTGCGGGAAGGAGCGGTGCAGCTCAGCGCGATCACCCAGGACGTGGGCCAGGCCGAGGAGGAGCTCGACGCCAAGTACGAGGGCACGGAGATGGGGATCTCGTTCAACCCCGAGTACCTGGCCGACGGCATCGAGGCGGTGTCGGGCGACGAGGTGACCCTCGAGACCCTCGACGGGCTCAAGCCGGCGGTGGTCCGGGGGGTGGGTCGCGACGACTACCTGTACCTGTTGATGCCCATCCGCGTCTCCTGATCCGAGAGTGTCGTCCGGGTGCGGGTGCGGGGGTTGTGGCTCGGCGACTTCCGCAACTTCGCGGCGGCCGAGTTGGCGCCGGCGCCGGGCCTCAGCGCGCTGGTGGGAGCCAACGGCCAGGGCAAGACCAACCTCCTGGAGGCGCTGGCCTACCTGGCCACCCTCTCGTCGTTCCGGGGGGCACCGGGAGAGGCCCTGGTGCGAGCCGGCGCCGAGCACGCCGTGGTCCGAGCCGAGATCGACCCCGAGCAGCCGGGGCGTACGTCGAGCACCCTGGTGGAAGCCGAGCTGCGGCCCAGCGGGCGCGACCGGGTGCTGGTCAACCGCCAGCCCCTACGGCGGGCGTCCGACCTGGCCGGGACGGTGCGGGTGAGCGTGTTCTCGCCCGACGACCTGGCGCTGGTCAAGGGCGGTCCGGCGCGGCGGCGCGCCCTGGTCGACGGCTTGCTGGCCGCCACGTCGCCCCGCCTGGCCGCGGTCCAGGCCGACCTGGAGCGGGTCCTGCGCCAGCGGGGCACGCTGCTGCGCCAGGCGGGAGGTCGCCTGGGCGACGACATCGCCGTCACCCTCGACGTCTGGGACGCCAAGTTGAGCGAGCTGGGCGAGGCGCTGGGCCGGGCCCGGGCCGAGCTGGTCGACCAGCTCCAGCCGCTGGTGGGCAAGATCTACGACCAGGTGGCCGAGTCGGCGGCCGAGGTGGCCCTGGAGTACCTGGCGCCCTGGAGAGCGGGTGGCCTGGCCGGGGCGCTGTCGGCCGCGCGGGCCGACGACGTGCGCCGTGGGGTGAGCACGGTGGGACCCCATCGCGACGACGTGGGCATCGGCGTGGCCGGCCTCCCGGCCCGCACCCACGCGTCCCAGGGGGAGCAGCGGTCCCTGGCCCTCGCCCTGCGCCTGGCCGGGCACCAGGTGGTCGAGGAGGCGAGCGGCTCGGCGCCGGTGCTGCTGCTCGACGACGTGTTCTCCGAGCTCGACGCCCGCCGCGCCGGCGCGCTCCTGGCCCACCTGCCCCGGGCCCAGGCCCTGCTCACCACCACGGGTCCGGTGCCGGCGGGCGTCACCCCCGAGCTGGTGGTGCGGGTCGAGGGCGGCCGGCTGGAGCGGGTGGGATGAGCGCCGGGGTGGGTCGGCCACCGGTGCGGGCGTCAGCGGCGAGGCCATGGTGAGCGCCGTCCTGCCGCTTCCGGGTGAGTCGGGCCACGACCCCCGCCCCGTAGCCGACTCGCTCGACCGGGTGAGTCGTTCCCTCGGTGGCCCGCCGGCCACGGTGCTGGCCCGCCTGTTCTCGTCGTGGACCGAGTTGGTGGGCGAGGCGGTGGCAGCCCACGCCCGGCCCCGGGCCTTGCGCCGGGGGGTGCTGGTGCTCGTGGTCGACGAGCCCGCCTGGGCCACCCAGCTCCGCTGGCTCGAGGCCCGCCTGCTCGAGCGGGTGGGCGAGGTGGCGGGCGAGGGGGTGGTGACGGCGATCGAGGTGCGCGTCGAACGTCCCTGAAGGGCGCCCTGCAGGGGCGTGGGCGAGGTGGTGCTCCCGCTCGCTGTCGCAGCCTCCTGGTAGACTGCACCATCGCGATTCGTGACGTTGGCCAGCCCCTTTGCCGGCGCTGGACACGCCGAACGCCCTTCATCCGGACCACTTGGACTTGGACTTGGAAAGGCGCGCGTGGCTGACATCGGCGACTCCTACGGCTCCAAGGACATCCAGGTGCTCGAGGGCCTGGAGGCCGTGCGCAAGCGCCCCGGCATGTACATCGGCTCCACCGGTCTGAACGGCCTGCACCACCTGTTCGTGGAGGTGGTCGACAACGCCGTCGACGAGGCCATGGCCGGCCACTGCGACCGCATCGACATCACCCTGCTCGACGACGGCGGCTGCCGGGTGGCCGACAACGGCCGGGGCATCCCCGTCGACGCCCACCCCAAGTACAAGAACAAGTCGGGGGTGGAGGTGGTCCTGACCGTCCTGCACGCCGGGGGCAAGTTCGGCGGCAGCGGCTACAAGATGTCGGGTGGCCTCCACGGGGTGGGCGTGTCGGTGGTCAACGCCTTGTCCCAGCGCCTGGTCGTCGAGGTCGACCGCAACGGCAAGCACCATCGCATGGAGTTCGCCAAGGGCGGCAAGCCCCAGGGCGCCCTGGAGGTCACCGGCAACGCCCCCCGGGGCCGCAGCGGCACCACGGTGACGTTCTGGCCCGACCCCGAGATCTTCTCCTCCGAGGGCACCGACTTTCGAGCCCAGACCCTGCTGGAGAAGCTCCAAGTCTACGCCTTCCTCAACAAGGGCCTGGAGATCCGCTTCACCGACGAGCGCCCCGGGCACGACAACGAGCGCAAGGTGTACCGCTACAACGGCGGCATCGAGGACTTCGTGCGCCACCTCAACGCCTCCAAGGAAGCGCTGTTCAAGCGGGTGGGTTACTACGGGGCGAGCGAGGACGGCCAGGAGGTCGAGGTCGCCTTCCAGTGGAACACCGGCTACTACGACGGCATCCACTCCTTCGCCAACGGCATCGCCACCGTCGAGGGGGGCATGCACGAGGAGGGGTTCAAGAAGGCCCTGACCAACGCCATCAACGGCTACGCCAGGGCCCGCAACCTGTTGAAGGAGAAGGACGAGCGCCTGCTCGGGGAGGACATCCGCGAGGGCCTCACCGCCATCTTGACCGTGCGCCTCACTGACCCCCAGTTCGAGGGCCAGACCAAGGGCAAGCTGGGCAACGTCTCCATGCGCTCGCTCATGGAGCGGGCCACCAACGAGAAGCTGGGCGACTGGCTCGAGGAGCACCCGGCCGAGGCCCGCCAGATCGTCCAGAAGGCCATCCAGGCGTCGCGCGCCCGCCTGGCCGCCCGCCAGGCCCGGGACGCCACCCGGCGCAAGTCACCCCTGGAAGGGGCAGGCATGCCCGGCAAGCTCACCGACTGCTCGTCGCGCAACGCCCGGGAGACCGAGCTGTTCATCGTGGAGGGCGACTCCGCCGGTGGCTCGGCCATCAAGGCCCGCGATCCCGAGCGCCAGGCCGTGCTGCCCATCCGGGGCAAGATCCTCAACGTCGAGCGGGCTCGCCTCGACCGCATGCTGAAGAACCAGGAGGTCGAAGCCCTGGTCAAGGCCGTCGGCGCCGGGCTGGGCGACGACTTCGACCTCGACAAGATCCGCTACCACAAGATCATCGTCATGGCCGACGCCGACGTCGACGGCAGCCACATCCGCACGCTGTTGCTGACGTTCTTCTTCCGCCAGATGCAGGCCCTGGTCGAGGCCGGGCACGTCTACATCGCCCAGCCTCCGCTGTACTCGGTGGAGGTGGGCAAGGAGAAGGCCTATCTCAAGGACGACGCGGCGCGCGACCGCTTCCTGGCCGAGCATCCGGGCAAGCACTTCGAGTTCGGCCGGCTCAAGGGCCTGGGCGAGATGGACTGGCAGGAGCTGGGCGAGACCACGATGCACCCGGCCCGGCGCACGCTCCTGCAGGTCAGCGTCGAGCAGGCCACCATCGCTGACGAGGTGACCAGCGTCCTCATGGGCAACGACGTCGAGGTGCGCAAGCACTTCATCACCACCAACGCCAACGACGTGCGCTTCCTCGACATCTGATGGCACGTTCGCTTCGCTCACGTGGAGGCGGGAAGCGATGAGCGACACCTTGTTCCCCCCTGGAGGCGGTGACGACGGCGACGGGGGCGACACCGCACTGGCCGGCATCGAGCCCATCGAGATCCAGGAGGAGATGGAGCGCTCCTTCCTGGAGTACGCCATGTCGGTCATCATCAGCCGGGCCCTGCCCGATGCCCGGGACGGCCTCAAGCCGGTGCACCGGCGGATCCTCTACGGCATGCACGACCTCGGCGCCCGGCCCGACCGCCAGCGGCTCAAGTCGGCCCGGGTCACCGGCGACGTCATGGGAAAGCTCCACCCTCACGGCGAGGGGGCCATCTACGACGCCCTGGTGCGCATGGCCCAGGACTTCAGCCTCCGCCACCCCCTGATCGACGGCAAGGGGAACTTCGGCTCGCCCGACTACCCGCCCGCGGCCCAGCGCTACACCGAGTGCCGCCTGGCCACCCTGGCCAACCAGATGCTGGCCGGCATCGACGAGGACACCGTCGACTTCGTCGACAACTACTCGGGCGAGTTCACCGAGCCGAGCGTGCTGCCGTCGCGCTTCCCCAACCTGCTGGTCAACGGCAGCCAGGGCATCGCCGTGGGCATGGCCACCAACGTCCCTCCCCACAACCTGGGTGAGGTGATCGACGCCACGGTGCACCTGATCGACCACCTCGACGCCACCCCCGACGACCTGATGGCGTTCATCAAGGGGCCTGACTTCCCCACCGGGGCGCTCATCCTCGGGCGCTCGGGGATCATGGACGCCTACCGCAGCGGGCGGGGCTCGATCCGCATGCGGGCTCGGGCCGAGGTGGTGGAGAACAAGAAGGGCAGCTTCATCATCGTCACCGAGCTGCCCTACCAGGCCAGCCCGGCCGGCATCCTGCTGCGGATCAAGGAGCTGGTCGACGCCAAGGAGATCGAGGGCATCGCCGACCTCAACGACGAGTCGTCCGGTGACGCCACCAAGCTGGCCATCAAGCTCAAGCGCGACGCCAACGCCAACGTGGTCCTCAACAACCTGTTCAAGCACACCGGGCTGGAGACGAGCTTCGGGGTGAACATGGTGGCTCTGGTCGACGGGGTCCCCCGCACGCTCAACCTCGCCCAGGCCCTGGCCGCCTACGTCGAGCACCAGATCGACGTCATCACCCGCCGTAGCCGCTTCCGGCTGCGCAAGGCCGAAGCCCGAGCCCACATCGTCGAGGGGCTCCTACGGGCCCTCGACATGATCGACGAGATCATCGCCCTCATCCGCGGATCGGAGGATCGGGAGGCCGCCCGCCGGGGGCTCATGGGCGAGCCCCTCTCCTTCAGCGAGGTCCAGGCCAACCACATCCTCGACATGACCCTGTCCCGCCTCACCCGGCTGGGTCGTTCCCAGCTCGAGGAGGAGCTGGCCCAGCTGCGTTCGACCATCGCCGAGCTGCGGGCCATCCTCGACGACGAGGGCAAGCTCCGGGGGGTCATCAAGGACGAGCTGGCCGAGGTCCGCCAGGCCTTCGCCACCCCCCGGCGGGCCGAGGTCGCCCTCGACCCCGGTGCCATCGACGACCTCGAGCTCATCGACGACGAGGAGCTGATCATCACCCTGTCGGCCAAGGGCTACGTCAAGAGCGTGCACGCCGGCGCCTTTCGCAGCCAGGGGCGGGGCGGGCGGGGCGTGCAGGGCACCAAGCTGCGCGACGAGGACTACGTCACCCACATCGTGACCACCACGGCGCATGCGTACCTGCTGTTCTTCTCCAACCGGGGCCGGGTGTACCGCCTGAGGGCCCACGAGATCCCCGTGAAGGAGCGCACGGCCCGGGGCACGGCCATCGTGAACCTGTTGCCGCTGGGGCCCGACGAGCGCATCCAGGCGGTCATCGACACCCGCGACTACGAGACCAACCGCTACCTGTTCTTCGCCACCCGCCAGGGCCAGGTGAAGAAGACCGAGTTCACCGAGTACGACTCGTCGCTACGGGCCGGCCTCATCGCCATCAACCTGCGCCACGACGACGAGCTGGTGCGGGTCATCCCCACCAACGGCAGCGACGACATCTTCATGGTCAGCGCGGCGGGGATGACCATCTGCTTCGCCGAGGACGAGGTCCGGGCCATGGGGCGCAGCGCCGGGGGGGTGCGGGGGATGCGCCTGCGCCCCGGTGACGAGGTGGTGTCGTGTGACGTGGCTCGCGACGACTGCGACATCCTGCTGGTCACCGACGCCGGCTACGGCAAGCGCACCAAGCTGGAGCGCTTCAACGCCCAGACCCGGGGAGGCCAGGGAGTCAAGGGCATCAAGCTCACCGCCCGTCGGGGCCGCATCGTGGCCGCCTTCATGGTCGGCCTCGACGACGAGATCATCCTCATCGCCACCGGAGGCGTGGTCATCCGCACCGGGGTGCGGACCATCACCTCCCAGGGCCGCGACGCCACCGGGGTGCGGATCATGGCGCTGTCCGAGGGCCAGTCGGTGGCCGCTGTCGCCCCGGTGCTCTCGAGCGAGGACGAGTCACCCCCGACCCTGGTGTAGGGTCCCCCCTCGACGTGGCGCCCTCGGCGCCACCCGCTTCCCCCGGCGTCTGTGGTCGCTCCTGTCCCGAGGAGGAAGTGGTGTCCTGGTCGGTGGTCTGCGGTGTCGGTGCCGGTTGGCGCCCTGGTTCTGGGCTCAGGAGTGCCTCGGCGTCCCGCTCGTCGTGCATACCGGAGCGGGGGTCGGTGCCGGAGCGAGGCCGATCGGAGCGGGGGTCGGTGCTGCCCCTGGTAGCTCTGTTGGTGGTGGCCGTGGGTGGCCTGTGCCTGGGGCTGGGGCGCCTGGGTGGGGACGCGGTGGCCGCGGCCCGGGCCCGCACCGCGGCCGACGCCGCTGCCCTGGCGGGAGCGGCCGAGGACGAGGACAGCGCTCGGGAGGTGGCCGAGGCCAACGGCGCCGAGTTGGTCGACTTCCTACGGGAGGGACCCGAGGTGCAGGTCGAGGTCCGGATCGGCGACGCCCAGGCGCGGGCCCGGGCCACGCGCGGAGGCGTTCCCGGTCCACAACCGGCGCAGCCCTAGACTTCGGTCGTGGCTTCCAAGGAGGCACGGTCGCTGAACACGGTGCAGGCCGTCCGGGCATCGGTCGTGGAGAAGGCCCGGGGCAGCGCCGGTGCGAGGCGTCAGGGGACGAGGAGCCCCGAGGCCAGGCGGGGTGCGGCACCGGGAGCTTCGCCGGGTGCTGGGGGCGCCACGACGCCGGGCACGAAGGGGAGCAAGGCGGCGGCCAAGGCCAAGGCCCCGCGCTCGACCAGCGTGGTCGTTTCCCGCATCCAGCCCGGGTCCCTGCTCAAGGTGTCCGCCGTGTTCTACCTCAGCCTGTCCCTGGCCCTGTTCATCGCCGGCCTGCTCCTTTGGGCCGGCGCTCGCTCCATCGGCCTGGTCGCCAACATCGAGGGCCTGATGGACGAGGTCGGCTTCACCGACTTCCGCCTCGAGACCGGGCCCCTGCTGGTCGGCTCGGCCGTGGCCAGCGTGGTCCTGGTCGTGGCCGGTTCGGTGGCCAACCTGTTGATGGCCCTGCTCTACAACCTCATTGGCGACGTGGTGGGCGGGATCAAGGTCGTCCTCACCGAGGACCAGGACGTCACGAGGAAGTGACGGCTCGGGTCGGGTACCCTCGGGTCCGGCCGGGGCTATAGCTCAGTCGGTTAGAGCGCATCCCTGAT
>JADDRA010000050.1 GCA_016781105.1 Actinomycetota bacterium
CAGGGGTTGAGCTCGGCCTGCGCACGCCCCTGCCCCGAGCACTCCCTGTTCGCCCACCTCGGCCTGGCCGACTGCACCTGGCACCACCACGGAGTGCTCGACCCGCCCGAGGGGGCCGAGGTGCTGGTGACCCTGGACTCGGGTGAGGCGTTGCTGTACCTCGACGCGGTCTCGAGGCCCGGCACCCTCGTCGTGTCGACCCTCGATCCAATCACTACGGCAGCTACTTCATGCCCGCATCGGCGCTTCCTCGACGGCTTCCTGGCCTGGGCCGCCACTCACTTGGCGGGATGATGGTTGCACCCACCGACGCGTCGGGCCCGGTCCGGCCGGATGCGGGCGAGGCCGACCCGAGCCATCATGTGGACATGAATGCCCTCCGCACGCAGGTGGTGTTCGACGCGGCCGAGCCCCACGCCCTGGCGGCATTCTGGGCCGAGGCCCTCCACTACGAGCACGAGGAGATCGACGCCTTCGTTCGCGGCCTCGTGGACGCCGGTCAGGTCCCCGTTGCGTACACCGTCGAGATCGACGGGAAGCGGCGCTGGCGCTCGGTCGCCTCGCTGCGCCATCCCGATGATCCCGTCGATGGGCGCGGCGCGGGGGCCGGTCGGCGCATCCTCTTCCAGGCGGTGCCGGAGGCCAAGACCGTCAAGAACCGGGTCCACCTCGACCTCCTGGTCGGGCCGGAGGCCCATGATGCCGAGGTCGAGCGTCTCGTAGGGCTCGGAGCCAGCGTGGTCGGCGTCCACGACGGCGACGAGGGCCGGTGGACACTGCTCGCCGACCCGGAGGGGAACGAGTTCGACGTGTCGTGACCGGCGGCTTCCCGCCGGCGCTTCGATCGACTCTTTCTGGCCAACTGGTGTGGCTGAGCAACCTCCATCGTCCAGAGTGCCAGCGACGAGGACGACAGGTGTGGGCCGTTCCCGTGTGGCACGAGCCGGGTAGACGCCAGGCACGCCGCCCGATCGGATCCGCCGCCGCGGCCAGCGCCCACGTCTCGCACCGGAGGTATCCCCATGGTCAAGCTCGGTCTGCTGGTTCGCCTCGAGGCACTGCCCGGCAAGGAGGACGAGCTCGTGCGCTTCCTCGAGGGGGGGTTGGATCTCGTGAACCAGGAGCCGGACACCCGCACCTGGTACGGCGTGCGGTTCGGGCCCACGTCGTTCGGCATCTTCGACACCTTCGACGACCAGGGCGGGCGCGACGCTCACCTGAACGGTGCGGTCGCGGCTGCCCTGGGCGAGAACGTCGGCAACCTGTTCTCGGCCCCCGTCATCGAGGAGCTCGAGGTGCTGGCCGCCAAGACCGCCGGGTAGCGCTGCGGAGCGAGGTCGCCTCGCACCTCCTTCTGAAAGTGGGTACTGTTCTGCGAATCAGTACCAAGTCACAGGAGGAGCTGATGCTCCGTCTCGTTGCCCTTCTCTCCCCGCTGTCGCTGCTCGTCGTCGGCTGCGGCGAGGGCGACGACGCCGCCGGCACCGGCGAGGTGTCCGCCGTCGCCGCCGTCTACCCGTTGGCCTGGCTGGCCGAGCAGGTGGCGCCCGACGTCCGGGTGACGCCGCTGAACGCCGGGGGCCTGGAGGCCCACGACCTCGAGATGACACCGGACCAGCGCCAGGTCATCGAGACTTCCGACGTGGTCCTCTTCGTCGGTGACATCGGTTACCAGCCCCAGGTGGAGGCGGCGGTGGACGCCGCCCGGGGCAAGGTCGTGTCGCTGGCCGAGGTGGCCGGGACCGAGCGCCTGCTGGCCCCGGCCGAGGACCCCCACGGCCACCAGGGTGACGAGCACGCCAGCGGGGCCGGCGAGGCGGGGGAGGGAGGCGAGGCCGGGGAGGAGCCCCACGCCGGCGAGGAGCCCCACGCCGGCGAGGAGGAGGCGACAGTGGACCCCCACATCTGGTTCGATCCTCAGGTGATGGCCGATGCTGCCGGGCGCGCCGGTGAGGCGTTCGCCGCCGCCGACCCCGCCAACGCCGCGACCTACCGGTCCAATGCCGAGGAGCTCCAGGGCCAGCTTCGCCGCTTGGAGGCCGAGCTGGCCGAGCTGCTGGGTGGGCCGTGCCGCCACCAGGAGGCGATCGTCAGCCACCAGGCCTACGCCTACCTGCTCGAGCCCTTCGGCTTCGCCCAGCACGGCGTGACGGGCATCGACCCCGAGGCAGGGGTCTCCAGTGCGGAGCTGGCCGAGCTGGTGGGCGAGATCCGGGCCGAGGGCTTCGAGTACGTCCTCACCGAGCCGGTGGAAGGCCGGGACGGGGCCGAGACCGTGGCCCGGGAGGCCGGGGTGGAGCTGCTGGAGATCTCCCCGCTCGACGCCGTCACCGAGGACCAGGCCGAGGTGGGACTGGTCGGCCTGGTCCGCGACCAGGCCGAGCAGTTCGCCCTCGCCCTGGGGTGCTGAGCGTCCGATGCCCGCTCCGGCCCCGGTCTGCCCGCTCGAGCTCGACGCCGTCAGCTTCGGCTACAACCGCGGACTCGTGCTCTGCGACGTTTCCCTGTCGGTGGGCCAGGGCGAGTTCGTGGCCGTGGTCGGCCCCAACGGGTCGGGCAAGACGACGCTCATGAAGCTGGGCCTGGGCCTGCTGGCCCCGGGCGCCGGTCAGGTCCGGCTCTTCGGTGAGGACGTAACCTCCTTCCGCCGGTGGTGGCAGGTGGGCTACGTCCCCCAGCGGGCGGCGGCTCGTTCCGCCCTGCCGGTGAGCGTGGAGGAGGTGGTGCTCTCGGGGCTGGCCGCCCGGGCCCGCCCCTTCCGGCGCCGGTCTCCCGAGGCGACGGCACGTATCGAGCACGTGGTCGAGCTCCTCGGCCTGGAGGGCCTTCGGCGCTCGCGCCTGGCTGAGCTGTCGGGCGGCCAGCAGCAGCGGGCCCTGATCGCCCGGGCCCTGGTGACCGCGCCCCGGCTCCTGGTGCTCGACGAACCCACCACCGGTGTCGACGCCGGCGCCCGCACCGTGCTGCGGGGGTCGTTGCAGCACCTGGTCGAGGTCGAGGGGATGGCGGTGGTCTACGTCAGCCACGACCCCGAGGGCTTCTCGGGTCTGGCCCAGCGGGTGGTCGAGGTAGACGGGGGCGGCATCCGGGTGCGCGACGAGCGGCCCGCTCCTCGCTCGGTGGCCACCGGGTGAACCCCTTCGAGTTCGAGTTCATGCAGCGGGCGTTCGTGGCCTGCGCCGTCATCGCCGCGGTCGCCCCGCTGGTGGGCGGCTTCATCGTGCAACGGGGCCAGTCGTTGGTGGGGGACGGGATGGGACACGTGGCCTTCGCCGGGGTGGGCCTGGCCTTCCTCGTCGGTGCCGAGCCCGTCCTGGGGGCGCTGGCCTTCACCGCCCTGGCCGGGCTGCTCCTCGTGCGCATGGGCCGGGCCGGGCTGGCCGGCGACCTGGCCATCGCCCTCATCTTCTACGGAGGCATCGCCGTGGGCTACCTCCTGTCGTCGCGGGCCGACGCGGGCCAGACCCGCCTGGTCGGCCTGCTCTTCGGCAGCCCGCTCAACCTCACCTGGTCCGAGGTGGGGATCATCGTGGCCTTGTCGGCCACCGTGGTGGCGGTGACCGTGGCCCTGTACCCCCGGCTGGTGGCCATGGCGTTCGACGAGCAGGCGGCCCGGGTCGCCGGGGTGCCGACCGATCGGATGACCCTGGCCCTGACCTTGATGGTGGCCCTGGTGGTCGTGGGCGGCATGTCGTCGATCGGGTTGCTGTTGATCTCGGCCATGATGGTCGTGCCGGTGGCCGCCGCCGCCCAGCTGGCCTCGAGCTACAAGGGAGCGCTGGGCCTGGCCTCGGCCGTCGGCGCGGCCAGCGCCGTGCTCGGCCTGCTGGCCGCCCACTACCGCGACTACGCCCCGGGCTCGGCCATCGTGCTGGTGGCCATCGCCTGCTACGCCGTGGCCACGGCGTGGCGGAGCCTCACCCGGCGGGCGGCGGCCTGACCGCGGCCCCGCACCCCTGCGGGCGGGGGCCGGATCGCCGGATCAGAGGATCAGGACAGCTGGCCCCGGACCGCGCCGCCGGGGAACTCGGCGTTGGGGACGTTGACGTAGTAGTCCTCGGGGTGGGCGGCGATGTCGGCCGCCTGGGCTGTCTCGCCGCAGCCGCCCGAGCCGCCCGATGCCGGAGGCTCGAGCGTCACGACCACGGGGCCAGCCTCATCGGCGGGCGCCTCGTGGATGTGGGCGCCGTTGGCGGTCCCGATGCCGTGCACGAACAGCGCGAAGCAGACCTTGCCCTGGTCGGGCAGGGCGACCACGAAGGCGGTCCCGCTCGTCAGTGCTCGTCCCAGTGGCCGGCGTGGGCGGCGTGGCGGTGCCCGTCGTGCAGGTAGTCGACGTGGTCACCGTGGACCACGTGCTCGTGCCCGCAGTGGTCGCCGTGGTCGTGGTCGCCGTGGTCGTCGTGGGCGCAGTGCCCGCCGTCGTGGCACTCGTCCCAGTGGTCGTCGTGCGAGCGGTGGACGTGGCCGTCGTGGAAGTAGTCGGTGTGGTCGTCGTGGACCACGCGGGCGTGACCGCAGTCGGGGTCGTGCACGTGGGTGTGGGCGTCGTGGACCTCGTGGTCTCCGTGGTTGTGGTGGGTCATCGTGATGTGGCCTCCTGGGCGTGGTTGACAGCGTCGCCCACGATGTGGGCGACGTGCTCGTCGGCGAGCGAGTAGACGATCTCCCGCCCCCGCCGCTCGGTGGCGACGAGGTGGGCCTGGCGCAGCACCCGCAGGTGCTGGGAGACCAGCGGCTGGGAGGCGTCGACCGCCTCCACCAGCTCGTGCACGCAGCGTGCACCGAGGGCGAGCTTGAGGACGATGGCCAACCGCAGGGGGTTGGCCAGCGCCTTCAGCAGCTCGCTGGCCGGATCGAGGTGGGCGTGCGCCGAGGGCACTTGGCCCACACTACTGCACGTATGCGAATCTGTCTACGTGTTGTGCGGAGGACGGAGCGGGGGCCGGCACCTGGAGGACGAGGACGGCGGTGTCGTCGTGGCGCTGGCCGTCGCGGAACTCCTCCACCGCGATCTCTACGTGGCGGGCCTTGTCGGCGGCGGCCATGCCCGTTGTCTCGGCCACGGCGGTCATGAGCCCCTCGCAGCCGAACTCGAGGGCGTCGTGGCGGGCCTCGGTCACCCCGTCGGTGTAGAGGATGAGGGCGTCACCGGGATCCAGCGACAGCTTGTGGTCTCGCAGGGTGGGGTCGGGGAACAGCCCGAGGGCCATGCCCGGAGCCTCGACCAGGCCCAGGGTGCCGTCGGCCCGGTGGAGCAGGGGCGGGAGGTGCCCGCCCGAGCACAGCGCCACGTCGACCTGGTCGCGTCCCGGTCGCCGGCGGACGTTGGCGTACACGACGGTCAGGAACCGCTCGTCGTCGTCTTCGCGTTGGGCCAGGAGGGCGTCGTTGAGCATGCGCAGCACCCGGCTCGGCACGGTTGTCCGCATGGCCGCGGCCCGCACCGTGTAACGGGCCAGGCCGGTGAGCGTGGCCGCCGACGGACCCTTGCCGCTCACGTCGCCCATCACCACCCCCCAGCTCGGGCGGTTCGACTGGAACACGTCGTAGAAGTCGCCCACCACCTCGCCGCCGGCGGTGGCCGGGAGGTAGCGGGCGGCGAGCTCGAGCCCGGGGACGTCGGGCAGGTGCGGGGGCAGGAGGCTCTGCTGGAGGGTGTGGGCCAGGGAGGCGAAGCGCTCGGTCGAGGCCATGAGCATCCGGCTCAGC
>JADDRA010000075.1 GCA_016781105.1 Actinomycetota bacterium
GGGTGGTGTCCGGCCGCCGGCGCCTCGCCAGCCCCAGACGTCCGTACCGGCCCCCGCTGCGCCCCCCCGGTCCGCCGGAGCCGAGACGGTGGCGTCCTCGGCACCGCCTCCGGCGGTGCCGTTGCCCAGCCGCGAGGAGCTCACCCTGGCCTGGGCCGACCACGTCCTCGGGACCTTGCGGCCGGTGGAGAAGGCCCTGTTCGGATCGGGGCGCTTCACCGCCGCCACCTCGGTGGCCACCTTCGCCGTGCCCACCGACGCCATGCGGGCCAAGTGCGAGGCGCGCCGGGCCGAGGTCGAGGCCGCCCTGGCCACCCACTTCGGTCGACCCGTTCCCCTCGAGCTGGTGGTCGACACGTCCACCGCGGCCCAGCTGGCCGACGGCGGGGCTCCCGGGGATGCCTTGGGTGAACCGGTCGACCTGGACGACCTGCGCGACGTGCCCGACGACCCCCGCAGCCACCTCGAGCGCCTCACCCAGGCGTTTCCCGGGGCCGAGGTGGTCGAGGGAGGGCCGTCCGACTCGGCCGCCGGCCGGTAGCCTCACGCCCGTGGCCACTCCCCCCGACATGGGCGACCTGGGCAACCTCATGGCCCAGGCCCAACAGCTCCAGGAGCGCCTCCTGGCCGCCCAGGCCGAGGCGGCGGAGACGGTCGTCGAGGGACAGGCCGGCGGCGGAGCGGTGCGGGTGGAGCTGAGCGGGGACATGGAGTTCCGATCGGTCACCATCGCCCCGGCCGCGGTCGACCCCGACGACGTCGAGATGCTCCAGGACCTCGTCCTGGCCGCCCTCCACGACGCCACGGCCAAGGTGCAGGAGCTGCAGCAGGGCGTGACCGACGGTCTGGGCCTGGGTGGGGCCGGCCTCGGGTCGGGCGGCGGCCTCGGCGGCCTCCTCGGCTAGCGCCCGCGTTGTACGCCGGGCCCGTCCAGGACCTCATCGAGGAGCTCGGCCGGCTGCCCGGCGTGGGCCCCAAGTCCGCCCAGCGCATCGCCTTCCACCTCCTCAAGCTGCCCAGGGAGGAGGCGCTGCGGCTGTCCCGGGCGATCGTCGAGATGAAGGAGCGGGTGTCGTTCTGCGCCCGGTGCTTCAACGTGGCCGAGGGCGACGAGTGCGGCGTGTGCGCCGACCCGCGCCGCGACACCCGGGTGCTGTGCGTGGTGGAGGAGCCCCGCGACATCGTGGCCGTGGAGAAGACGCACGAGTTCGGGGGCCGCTACCACGTGCTCCAGGGGGCCATCAGCCCCATCGAGGGGATCGGACCCGACCAGCTCAAGGTGCGCGAGCTGCTCGCCCGCCTGGAGCCCGAGCAGATCAGAGAGGTGATCCTCTGCACCAACCCCAACATCGAGGGGGAGGCCACCGCCATGTACCTGGCCCGGCTGCTGGCGCCCCTCGGCGTGCGGGTCACCCGCATCGCCAGCGGCCTGCCCGTGGGGGGTGACCTGGAGTACGCCGACGAGCTGACCCTGGGCCGGGCGCTGGAGGGCCGCCGGGAGGTGGAGGCCTGAGGCTGTCCCCCTGCCGGGCCTGGCCCTCCCGCCGGGGTTTTCTGGGCGATCCGTGTGGCTGAGCCACCTCGATCGTCCACAAAGGCGGGGCGGGACCGTCCATCGAGAGTGTCACACCGCCTCTGTAGGGTCCTCCTCGTGGAACGACACGGTTGTGGGCAGCGCCCTCCCGTCCTAGCATTGCGAGCCCGACCGCACCCTGCCCCCTCTCGGGGGCCCCGAGCGCTCGTCGCCGGGTCCAGAGGGAGGTGACGCGCATGCGTCCGTACGAACTGATGGTGATCCTCGACGCCACCCTCGAGGAGGCCGCCGTCCAGGCGGTGATCAACCGCACCAGCGAGTTGCTGAGCGCCTCCGGCGGCGAGCTCAGCCGGGCCGACAAGTGGGGCAAGCGCCGCCTGGCCTACGAGATCGACCACCGGGCCGAGGGCTACTACGTCCTGATGGAGGCCAGGGTCGAGCCCGAGGCGGTGGCCGAGCTCGACCGCTCGCTCCGCCTCACCGACGGCGTCGTCCGCCACAAGATCGTCCGGGTGCCCGAGCACGCCCGCACCCGGGCCTCCCGGCCCCGGCCCGCCGAGCCCGCCCTGGCCGGGCCTGAGCACCGCGCCTAGCGCCGAGCAAGAGAACCAGTCGAGGAAGAGAAGAGTCGACATGTCCGGAAACAGCGTCACCCTGGTAGGAAACGTCACCCGAGACCCCGAGCTGCGCTACACCGCCTCGGGCCAGGCCATGGCCAAGTTCGGCCTGGCCGTCAACCGGCGGTGGCAGAACCGCCAGACCCAGGCCTGGGAGGAAGCCACCAGCTTCTTCGACATCGTGGCCTGGCGCGAGATGGCCGAGAACATCGGCGAGTCGGTGCAGAAGGGGGCTCGGGTCCTGGTCACCGGTCGCCTGGAGCAGCGCTCCTGGGAGTCCCAGGAGGGCGACAAGCGCTCGACGGTGGAGGTGGTGGCCGACGAGGTCGGGCCCAGCCTGCGCTGGGCCACGGCCAGCGTGGTCAAGAACGAGCGCCGCAGCGGCGACGGTGCCTCGGGGTCGTCGTCGAGCCGCCCGTCGGGCGATCCCGGCCCCAGCTACGCCGACGAGGAGCCCTTCTGATGGGACGCAAGTCCAAGGCCCAGCCCGCCCGGGGAGAGCGCAAGCCCAAGGACGGGGGCAAGAAGTTCAAGAAGAAGCCGTGCATGTTCTGCCAGGAGCGCATCGCCTGGGTCGATTACAAAGACGTCAACCTCCTGCGGCGCTACATGTCCGATCGGGCCAAGATCAAGGCCCGCCGGGTCAACGGCAACTGCGTGCAGCACCAGAGCGACGTGGCCATGGCCATCAAGACGGCCCGGGAGCTGGCCCTGCTGCCCTTCGCCACCAAGGTCACGAGCAGTCGCACCGGGCGCGGCGGCGGGCGGAGCCGGGACGACCGCCCGAGCCGCGACGACCGCCCACCTCGGCCCGGGCCGGGCAACGCGCCGCCGGGGGGGGCCGGGCGCATCCCCGCCGGGGCTGGTGCCGACGCGGGTGGTCCGGGCGGCGGGGAGGCCCGGTGAAGGTCATCTTGCGGGCCGACGTGGCCAACGTGGGCAAGCGGGGCGACGTCCTCGCTGTCGCCGACGGCTACGCCCGCAACTACCTGGTGCCGAGGGGCCTGGCCATGCGGGCCAGCGACGGGACCCTGGCCCAGGCCGAGTCGATGCGCCGGGCCCGTGACGTGAAGGACGCGGCCGCCCGCACCGCGGCCGAGGACATCGCTCGGCGCCTCGTGCCCGCGATCATCCGGGTCAGCGCCCGGGCCGGCAGCGAAGGCCGGTTGTTCGGCTCGATCACCACGGCCGACGTGGCCGAGGCGGTGGCCGACCAGACGGGCCTGGAGCTCGATCGGCGCAAGCTGCACCTCGACGAGCCCATCCGCGAGCTGGGGACCCACCGGGTCCTGGCCAAGCTTCACAGCGAGGTCGAGTTCCCGGTGACCGTGGAGGTGGCCGGGGTCTGACCCCGAGGCCCGGGCCGGCGTGGTCCGGGCACGCTCCGGTCCGGGCACCGCTGCGGTCCGGGCACGCTCCGGTCCGGGCACCGCCCGCGCCGGGGATCCACCAGGCGGCGGTGAGCAGACGCCAGTCTGGAGCTCTTGGCCCCCTGGGATCGGCCACGCCCGAACCGGGTCCGGCGCGGGCGCGTGCGCCCGGCGGTCGGCTGTCCACATCGGCTCCACCGCCAATTCACAGCGTTGTGCCCCTGGCACCTCACAGGCCTGCCCGAGGAGGCTGCGTCATGGCCGTAGACGAGGGGAGTCCCGGACCGAACCGGGGTGACGGCCGGGTCCTGCCCTACAACGTCGAGGCCGAGGAGTCCCTGCTCGGCGCCATGCTCCTGAGCAAGGACGCCATCGTCGCCGCGTCGGAGCTGGGGGTGTCGTCCGAGGACTTCTACAAGCCGGTGCATGGCCACATCTTCGACGCCATCACGTCCCTCTACAGCGCCGGCGAGCCCGCCGATCCGGTGACGGTGGCGGAGGAGCTGCGCCGGGCGGGCCTGCTGGCCGAGCTGGGAGGGCCGGCGCTCCTGGTGTCCCTCCAGGTCCGCACGCCGGCCACCTCGAGCGCCGCCCGCTACGCCCGCATCGTGGCCGAGCACGCCCTCTTGCGCCGGCTCATCGCCGTGGCCGGGGAGATCGCCGAGATGGGCTACCGGATCCCCGAGGACGTGGCCGAGGCGGTCGACCGGGCCGAGGCCATGGTCTTCGACGTGGCCCAGCACCGGGTGAGCGACACGATGGCACCCATCCGGGACCTCCTCGACGAGAGCCTCACGCGCCTGGAGATGCTCTACGAGAAGGCCGACAGCATCACCGGCGTGCCCACCGGCTACCGCGGCTTCGACGAGCTGCTCTCGGGTCTCCAGCCCTCCAGCCTCGTGATCGTGGGAGCCCGGCCGGCCACCGGCAAGTGCCTCACCGGCGACACCCTGCTGCTCGACCCCCGCACCGGCGCCCGCCGTCCCCTGGCCGAGGTCTACCAGCGGGGCCGCCAGGGCCACGACGTCGAGGTCACCTGCCTGGGAGCCCGCGACCACCGGCTCCACGTGCGCCGGCCGAGCGCGTTCGTCGACGACGGGCTGCGCCCGGTGTTCCGGGTCCGCACCCGCCTGGGGCGCGAGCTGCGGACCACGGCCGCCCACCCCTTCCTCACCCCCACGGGCTGGCGCCCGCTGGCCGACATCGCCGTGGGCACCCCCGTGGCCGTCCCCCGAGCCCTGCCCGTCTTCGGCGACGCCGACCTGCCCGAGGCCGAGGTCGTCCTGCTCGCCTACCTCCTGGACGACGGCGCCCACACCGGCGCCTCGGTGCGCTTCACCACCAGCTCGACGGTGGTGATGGGCGACCTGGTCGCCCACGCCCGCTCGCTCCGGATCGACACCGTGGCCGAGCGGGCGGCCACCGGCACCGTGGCCTGCCGGCTGCAGCCCCACCCCGGTCGCCTCGACCCCCTGCACCGGACCCTGGCCGACCACGGCCTCCTCGGCGTGAACATCCATCGCCGGTCGGTGCCCGAGGCGGTGTTCCGCCTGCCTCGCCCCCGCCTGGCCCTGTTCCTGAACCGCCTGCTCGGGTCGGGCGGCTCGCTGGGGTGGTCGACCCGGGAGGGCGGCGCCCCCTGCATCTCCTACTGCAGCCGCTCGGGCGCCCTGGTCGCCGACCTCGCTCACCTGCTGTTGCGCTTCGGCATCAGCGCCCGCCACCGGCGGCGGGTCATCCACCGCCAGGGCTGGCGGGGCCCGGCGCACGAGCTCGAGGTGACGTCGATCCCCGAGCTGCGCCTCCTCGCCGCCGAGATCGGCATGTTCTCCAAGGAGTCGGCCCTGGCCAACCTCCTGGCCCGTGTCGATCAGCCCGATCGCGCCGGCCACCACCCCACGGTCGCCGGGGCCGTGGCGGTGGCGTTGGGATCGCCGTCGCCCCGGGCGCTGGTCCATGCCGCCGCTCCCGGTCCAGTCCCGTCTTCCCCCCACCCCTGCGCCCAGCGGCCCGACGGGCTCACCGGGACGGGCCCGGGCTCGGCCGGGTCGGAGACCACCAGCGTGCGCTGGGACGAGATCGTCGCCATCGACGCGGCCGGCGAGGCCCGGGTGTACGACCTCACCGTGCCCGGCCACCACAACTTCGTGGCCGCCGACGTCTTCGTGCACAACACCGCCTTCGCCCTGGGCATGGCCGCCCACGCCGCCCTCGAGGCCAACCGACCGGTGCTGTTCTTCTCCCTGGAGATGAGCCACCTGGAGATCACCCAGCGCCTCCTGGCCTCCGAAGCCCGGGTCGACAGCAGCCGCATGCGCAACGGCAGGTTGGCGGAGTCCGACTGGACCAAGATCAGCCACGCCATCGGCCGCCTGGCCGAAGCCCCCCTCTACATCGACGACAACCCCCGGGCCACGGTGCTCGAGATCCGGGCCAAGGCCCGGCGCCTCAAGTCGCGCCTGGGCGACCTCGGCATCGTGATCGTCGACTACCTGCAGCTCATGACCGGCCGGGACCGGGCCGAGAACCGCCAGGTGGAGGTGTCCGAGATCAGCCGGGGCCTGAAGATCCTGGCCCGGGAGCTGCACACGCCCGTGGTCGCCCTGTCCCAGCTCTCCCGGGGCCTGGAGCTGCGTGCCGACAAGCGGCCCATGCTCGCCGACCTGCGCGAGAGCGGCTGCCTGACCGCCGACGCGCGCGTGCTGCGGGCCGACACCGGCGCCGAGGTCACCATGGGCGAGCTCCTGCGCAGCGGAGAGCGCGACATCCCGGTGTGGACCCTCGACCGCGACCTGGCCGTGGTCCGGGGGACCATGACGCACGTGTTCCCGAGCGGCACCAAGCCCACCTTCGAGCTCCGGCTGGGATCGGGCCGGTGCATCGAGGCCAGCGCCAACCACCCGTTCCTCACCGCCGACGGCTGGCTGCGCCTGGACGAGCTGCGGATGGGTGAGGGGGTGGCGGTGCCCCGGCGCCTTCCCACCCCGGCCACGGCGTCCTCGCGGCCCGGCCACGAGCTGGCCGCCGAGGCGTGCCGCCGGGTGGGGCGCGCCGACTGCGGCAGGGACGGCCCCGTCGTCCCCGCCGAGGCCTTCGCCCTTCCCGGGAAGGAGCTGGCCGTGTTCCTGCGCGAGGTGTGGGCTGCGTCCGGCGCCTCCTCCCCCGGGCCCCGGTCCTGCTTCGACCTCCTCTCGGCCGACAGCCGCCTCCTCGACGACCTCCAGACCCTCTTGGTGCGCCTGGACATCGACAGCTGTGTCCTGCGCCGGGCCGGGCCTCCCGGCTCGTCGCCCGGGACTCGCCTCTCCATCGCCGGTGACGAGGCCCGCCGGCGCTTCGCTGCGCTGGTGCTGGGATCGACGCAAGGTTGGCGCACACCGAGCGCGAGCCCGCGCCGCGTCGCCGTGCTGGCCGGCGTCGGCACCGGCGCCGGCTCCGGCGCCGGCTCCTCGCTCCCCGCCAGCCTGGCTGGGGGCGCGTCCAGCCTGGACGACCGTCCCCTCACCGACGGCGACGTGCGCTGGGACCCCGTGGTGGCCATCGAGCCCCGGGGTGAGCAGCCGGTCTACGACGCCACCGTCCTCGAGACCCACAACTTCGTGGCCAACGGCATCGTGGTGGAGAACAGCCTGGAGCAGGACGCCGACGTGGTGGTCTTCTTGTACCGCGACGAGCTGTACCACCCCGATTCACCCGACCGGGGCACGGCCGAGGTCCTGGTGGCCAAGCACCGCTCCGGGCCCACGGGAATGGAGCGCCTGGCCTTCCTCGACCACTACACCCGCTTCGCCAACATGGCCAGGGACATCTGACCGACGAGCTCGACTCCGTAGCGTGGCCGCGTGGCGGCAGGGAGAGCGGGGCCACTACCATCGGAGGGAATGGGCCGACGCCATGTCCTTTCCTGCTGTCTCGTGCTTTTCGTGGCGTTCGCTGCATGCAGCGGTGGAGGGGGCGGCTTCTTGTCGCGGGCGCCCGAGGAGTCGGGCGAACCGATGGGGGGGCCTTTCTGCGCCCCGCTGGAGGCGCTCAGCGACGCCCGCCTCTCCCTCGTGCGCCGGGCCACGTCGAACCTCGAGATCGAGACGACGGTCGAGAACATCGAGGCCCTCCAGCAGGAGATCGCCCAGGAGGCGCCGGCCGAGCTGCGGGAGGAGGTGCAGCGCACCAACCAGACGTACGGCCGCTACGCCCGGGCGGTCCTCGAGGAGGGCTACGGCAAGGCCCCCATCGGGGACATCACCTCGGACGACTACAACCAGGACGCCCTCGCCCTGGTCTCGTTCTGCTTCCAGAACCCCACCCGATGAACCTGCTCGGCGACGACCTGCTCCCCCAGCTCGTCCTCGCCCTCGGCGCCGCCCTGGCCGTGGGCAGCGTGGCCGCCCTGGTGCGCCCCCCCTCCCGTCGCGACGACGCCGACCTGGTCCGCCCCCCGTTGGCCCGCAGCGCGGTGATGATCGCCATCGGCCTGGTCGCCGCCGTGTGGGCCGTCGCCACCCTCACCGCCAGCTGAGCGGCCCCGGGAGCCGCCGGCGCTGATCCTCCCGCCGGGCCTCAGCGCCAGGCCAGGATGATCCTCCCGCACGCCGAGCACGACCAGTCGGTGTCGCGCAGGCGATCCTGCCACCCGGCGGGGAGGTGCTGGACGCTCTGACACGTCCGGCAGGTGAGCTCGTTGGTGATCAGCGCCTGGGCCAGGCCGAAGCCGATCTTCTGCCCGCCGCTGCCGCGGGGCATGGGCCGGGCCTGACCGGCGGGGATGGAGCGCTTGGCCTGGGTGCGGCTGGCCTGGGCCGCCCGGGCCTGGGCGGTGTGCTGGCGCGACGCCAGCGAGGCCCGGCGCCGGGCCTCGATCCCGGCGTTGGGATCGGGCGTCGCCCAGGAGCGGATCTGGCTCTCGGGCGTGGGGGCCAACCACGAGCCCTTCTTCAGGGTCAGGAACGCCTGGTTGACCTCGCGCATGCGCTGCTCGGCCTGGCGCTGCACCGCCGGGGAGCTGTCGATGTGACGGTCGGGGTGGTAGGTCTGGGCCAGGGCCCGGTAGGCGGCGGTGACCTCCTCGAGGGTGGCCAGTCGTGACACGCCCAGCACCTGGTAGGGATCCGGGCCCTCCTCGTCGGGCGACCGGCGCTTAGCCACGGGCCTCGCTCACCTGCACGTCGGTCGTGTCCATCCCGCCCCCTCCGGCGCACCGAGCCTCGAAGTTCCCGCGCAACGCTAGCGGCACCACTTCCCTCCGCCTGGAGCGGCGGGTCAGGAGGCGCGGCGCTCCCGCTTGGTGCTGCGCCGCCGCTCGGTGCCGTCGAGCACCACCTTGCGCAGGCGCACGGCCGCGGGGGTGACCTCCACGCACTCGGTCTCGTCGATCAGCTCCAGGGCCTGCTCCAGGGAGACGGGCCGGGGCGGCGACAGCCGCACGAGCACGTCGGCGGTCGAGGAGCGCATGTTGGTCAGCTTCTTCTCCTTGACCGGGTTGACGTCGATGTCGTCGCCCCGGGAGCTCTCGCCCACGACCATCCCCTCGTAGACCTCCACGCCCGGCCCCACGATGAGCTCGCCCCGCTCCTGGAGGTTCATCAGGGCGAACGTGGTGGTGCTGCCCCGGCGGTCGGCCACCAGGCTGCCGCTGGCCCGGGTCCGGAGGGGCCCGTGCCAGGGCTCGTAGCCCTCGAAGACGTGGTGGGCGATGGCCGTGCCCCTCGTCTCGGTCAGCAGCTCGGTCCGGAACCCGAGAAGGCCCCGGGCGGGGACGAGGTACTCGGTGCGCACCCATCCGCTGCCGTGGTCGACCATCTGCTCCAGGCGACCCTTGCGCGGCGCCATGAGCCTGGTCAGCGCGCCGAGGTGCTCCTCGGGGACGTGGACGCTCAGGCGCTCGACCGGCTCGTGGAGCCGGCCGTCGATCTCCCTGGTCACCACCTGGGGCTTGCCCACGGTCAGCTCGAAGCCCTCCCGGCGCATGGTCTCCACCAGCACGGCCAGCTGGAGCTCACCCCGGCCCAGCACCTCCCACGTGTCGGGCCGCTCGGTCGGCCCCACCCGCAGCGAGACGTTGCCGACAAGCTCGGTCTCGAGGCGGTCCTTGACCATCCGGGCGGTCAGCTTGGTGCCGTCCCGGCCGGCCAGCGGCGAGGTGTTGACCCCGATCGTCATCGACAGGCTGGGCTCGTCGACGCTGATCACCGGCAGGGGACGGGGGTCGTCGCTGTCGGCCAAGGTCTCGCCGATGGTGACCTCGTCGAGGCCGGCGACGGCGATGATCTCGCCCGGGCCCGCCTCGGCGACGCTGGTCCGCTCCAGCCCTTCGGTGACGAGCAGCTCGCTGATGCGCACCCGCTCCATGCGCCCGTCGGCTCGGCACCACGCCACCGTCTCTCCCCGGCCGATGCGCCCCTGGCGGACCCGGCACAGCGCCAGGCGCCCGAGGTAGGGCGAGCGGTCGAGGTTGGTGACCAGCGCCTGGAGGGGGTGGTCCTCCTCGTAGACGGGAGCAGGGATCCGCTCGACGAGGAGGTCGAAGAGGGGCGCGAGGTCGACCCCGTCGACGTCCGGGCTGGCCGAGGCCCAACCCCGCCGGCCGTTGCAGTAGAGGATGGGGAACTCGATCTGGTCGGCCTCGGCGTCGAGGTCGAGGAACAGCTCGTAGACCTCGTCGACCACCTCGGCCACGCGGGCGTCGGGCCGATCGACCTTGTTGACGACGAGGATCACCGGCAGCCGGGACTCCAGGGCCTTGCGCACCACGAAGCGGGTCTGGGGCTGGGGACCCTCGGCCGCGTCGACCAGCAGCAGCACGCCGTCGACCATGGCCAGGGCCCGCTCCACCTCGCCGCCGAAGTCGGCGTGACCCGGCGTGTCGACGATGTTGAGCTTCACCTCGCCATAGCGCACCGAGGTGTTCTTGGCCAGGATGGTGATGCCCTTCTCCCGCTCCAGGTCGGTGGAGTCGAGCACGCGGGTGGCCACCTCCTGGTTGGCGCGGAACACCCCGGATTGCCAGAGCATGGCGTCGACCAGGGTCGTTTTGCCGTGGTCGACGTGGGCGACGATGGCGACGTTGCGCAGGTCGGAGCGCGCGGGCATCAGGTGGCCTTTCGGGGCAGGGGACAGCACCACGTCGGTGGCGCCGTCCTTGCATGGTAGGGCCGCCGGGTCGGTTTCCCGGCTTCCGCCGCGAGCCAGCGACCGCTTCTGGCAGCAGGAGTGGCTGCCTTTTCCACCGCTGGCGCGGCCAGAACGGAGGGGGAGGAGGCATCTGCGACCTAAGGTCGCGAGATGGAGCTTCTCGCGCCCTTCGTCGAGCCCACGTCGCGACGGATCCGGGTGCGCTTGGCTGACGAGCTCGTGGCCGACAGCGTCCGGGCCCACCTCCTGGTCAACTACGGCCCGAAGGGCCTGCCCATCTACTACCTGCCCCACGACGACGTGCGGCAAGGCACGCTCGTCGACGAGGTGGTCGCCCCCGACGGCCAGCGCACCTGGTCCGTCGTGGCCGGGCGGGCCAGAGCCGAGGGGGCCGCCTGGTCCCACGAGGACCCCACCGGCCCCTTGGCCACCCTGGCCGGCCACGTCACCTTCTCCTGGCGCCAGCTGGAGTGGTACGAGGAGGACGAACGGGTCCTCGTCCACGCCCGGGACCCCTACAAGCGGGTCGACACGCTGCGCAGCTCACGGCGCGTACAGGTGCTGGTGTCGGGTGAGGTGGTCGCCGACAGCATCCGTCCGCTCCTGCTGCTCGAGACCTCCCTGCCCACCCGCTACTACCTGCCCTTCGACGACGTGCGCGCCGACCTGCTGGTGGCGAGCGAGACGGTGACCAGCTGCCCCTACAAGGGCCAGGCCCGGTACTGGTCGATCCGGGTGGGCGACACGCTGGTCCCCGACGCTGCGTGGAGCTATCCCGACCCCATCCCGGAGAACCCCAAGATCCGGGACCTGGTGTGCTTCTTCAACGAGCGGGTGGACCTCGTCGTCGACGGGCGGCCCCTCGCCCGGCCCGATTCACCCTGGTCCCAAAGCGCCACAGGGGGTGTCGCCGACCTCGCCGCGCTGACCTCGCCGCGCTGACCTCGGCGCTCAGTGCTCCCAGCGCTCCAGGGGGCGCACGGCCACCGCGCAGTGCTTGTAGGACGGCTGGCGGGAGGAGGGATCGAAGCTGGGATGGGTGAGGCGGTTCACCTGGGCGTCGTGCATGGGCACGAAGACCTGGCCCGGGGCCACGGCCGAGGTGACCTCGGCCCGGGCCCGCATCGAGCCCCGGGCCGAGGTCACCAGCACGTCCTGGCCCGCACCCAGCCCCAGCTCCGAGGCGTCGGCGGGGTTGACCTCCACGTAGGGGCCGTCGGGGTGCAGGGTGCGCAGCACGGCCGACTTGCCCGTGCGGGTCTGGGTGTGCCACTGGGCCGAGCTGCCCCGGCCGGTGAGCAGGACGAGGGGGTAGCGCCGGCTGGTGGCCTCCCGGGGCGGCCGGGGCTCGCCGAAGCAGAACCGGGCCCGGCCGTCGGGGTGGAAGAAGTGGCCGTCGGCGAAGAGCCGCCGCTCCTCGCCCACCCCACCGGTGGCGCCAGCCGGGAAGGGCCACTGGATCCCGCCCCGGGCGTCGGCGTAGCCGCCGATGCCACTGACGTCGCACGGGCGCCCGGCCGACAGCCGGCCCAGGATCTCGAAGACGGCCTCGGGTGACGACCACGCCTCGAACAGCTCCCCGCACCCCCAGGCCTCGGCCACCAGCTTGAAGATGGCGAAGTCGGCCAGGGCCTGGCCGGGAGCTCGCGCCACCCGCGTGATGAGCCCGATGCGCCGCTCGGAGTTGATGAAGGTGCCCTCCTTCTCCCCCCACCCGGCTGCGGGCAGCACCAGGTCGGCCCGCTGGGCCGTCTCGGTGGTGGCGTAGAGGTCCTGGACGACGAGGAGGTCGAGGCGGCCGAGCAGGTCGTGGAGCTCCGAGTGGTTGATCCAGGAGTGGGCCGAGTTGGTGGCCACCACCCACAGACCCCGGATCTCGCCGGTGGCGATGCCCTCCACGATCTGGTCGAAGGCCATGCTCGGCTGGCTGGGGATGCAGGCGGGGTCGAGGCCGAGCACGTCGGCCACCTCGGCCCGGTCGCCGGCGTCGGCGAAATCCCGGCCCCCGAAGAGGTTGGTGGTGTTGGAGAACAGGCGCGAGCCCATGGCGTTGCACTGGCCCGTGATCGAGTTGGCCCCGGTGCCCGGGCGCCCGATGTTGCCGGTGAGCAGGGCCAGGTCGACGATGGCCTGGGCCACCAGGACTCCTTCATGGCTTTGGTTGACGCCCATGGTCCACCACAGCGACACCCGCCGGCCCCCGGCCACGGTCGTCGCCAGCCGGTCGAGGGCCTCGGTCGTCAGTCCCGTGACCTCGGCCACCCGGTCGGGGTCGAAGGCGGCCACGTGGGCGGCGAAGGCATCGAAGCCGGAGGTGTGCGCCTCCACGAAGGCCCGGTCGACCGCCCCCCGCTCGATGAGGGCCCGGGCCAGGCCGTAGAGCAGGACCAGGTCCGACTTGGGCGCCAGGGCCAGGTGCTGGGTGGCGGCCAGCGCCGTCTCGGTGGCCCGGGGGTCGATGACCACGATCTCGGGGTGGTGCGGGTTGCGGCAGATCCGCTCCCAGAGGATGGGGTGGGTGATGCACAGGTTGGAGCCGGCCAGGATGATGACGTCGGACGCCTCCAGGTCGGCGTAGGTGTAGGGCGGGGCGTCGAAGCCGAAGGCCTGCTTGTAGGCCACCACCGACGTGGCCATGCACTGGCGGGTGTTGCCGTCGCCGTGGACCATGCCCATGCCGAACTTGGCCAGCGCCCCGAGCAGGGCCATCTCCTCGGTGGCGATCTGGCCGGTCGACAGGAACGCCATCGCCGCCGGGCCGTGCTCGGCCTGCACGGCCCGCACCCGGGCCACGAAGGTGTCCAGGGCCTCGGGCCAGCCCACCGACTGGAGCTGGCCCCGGGCGTCGCGCAGCAGCGGGGTGGTCGCCCGGTCGGGGGCGGCCAGCGGGGCCAGCGCCTCCCAGCCCTTGGGACAGGCCATGCCCAGGTTGACCGGGTACTCGGTGGTGGGCGAGAGGTTGACGGCCTGCCCGCCCCGCAGGTGGACGTCGAGCGAGCACCCCACCGAGCAGTAGCCGCAGACCATGGAGGTCACGGCCTCGGGAGCCAGCCGGGCCGGCACCTGGCCCAGCCCGAAGCCACCGGGCCGGCGGGCCAGGTCGTCGCCCTGGCGCCCGGCCCGGGCCACCAGGAGGTTGGAGCGGCGCGAGCTCCCGCTCATCCCGGCCCGGGCGACGTGCGGGGCGGAGCGGCGGCGGTGAAGAACTGCCAGCGCTCCACCAACTCCCCCCCGAGGACGGTCACGACGCAGGCCACGGCGAGCACCAGGACGGCCACCGGTCCCGCCGACCCGGCGACCAGGGCCACGACCAGGGCGCTCACCGTCCCGGCCCCAGCGAGGGCAGCGCGCCAGCGGGTGGAGGTCGCCAGGGCACCGACCAGGAGCTGGGCACTGCGCCGCAGCTCGCCAGGCGCTCCGGTCCGGAGGTGGCGCAGGAAGGCGGCCTCCCAGACCAGCTTGGCCACGACGCTGGCGGCCACGAGGACCCCGAGCGGCCGGCCCGACGCCAGCCCGGCCCGCTCGGCGGGACCCTCGCCCGCGATCAGGGTGGCGGCCACCGAGATCGCCAGCACGCCGGCGCTGCCCGTGGCCAGGGCGGTCAGGGCGAACTTCGGCCCCGTGCTGCGCAGCGCCCACCACCGCCGCCGGGTCACCGCGTAGACCTGGGCCGAACAGGCCACGCCCACCACCCCCGCCCCCGCCGCCAGCCCGCCCAGCACCGGCTCGACGCCCCCGGCGCCGGCCAGCACCGCCCACCCGTGGCCGGCGGCCAGGACGGCAAAGACCACGAAGGCCACGATCTCCCGGCTGAGCCACGACCGGCGGATGCCGAGCACGGCTCGGAAGGCGTAGGCAGGCCGGCCCAGGTGCAACACGCTGGCCCCCAGGGCAAGCACCCCCACGGCCAGGGCCACCAGGGCCGCCAACGGCCGCAGCGCCTCGGCCACCGCTCCGCCCACCACCGCCCGGGCTCCGAGGCCCACCACCGAGGCGCCGACCGCCGCCTGGGTGAGCACCAGCATGACCGTCAACGGCGGGTGGGCCTGGCCCGGGCGTGGGTCCCCCGCCCGTTCTGGTGTCGGAACCGGTACCGAGTCGGTACCCCTGCCGCCACCAGAACGCGAGGGGGCGGCCGGCCGGGCGTCCCGGCGGGTCCGGTAGGTGGTGGTGGGCAGGGTGATCGACGACGGCGGCGCACCGGGGAACAGGGCCTGGCCGCCGACGGCAGCCGCCTGGGCGTCGTGGATGTCGACGAGCGAGATCCGGATGGCGGCGTTGGGGCACGACTGCACGCACGCGGGGGCCTCGCCCGCGCCCAGGCGGTCGGCGCAGAGGTCGCACTTGCGCACGATCCCCCGCTCGGGGTTGTAGCGGGGCACCTCGTATGGACAGGTCAACAGGCAGTAGCGGCAGCCGATGCACTGGTCGTCGAGGTGGGCGACGATCCCGGTCACCGGGTCCTTCTCGTAGGCGTTGACCGGGCACCCGGCCAGGCAGGCCGGGTCCACGCAGTGGTGGCAGGCGGTGGTCACCGTCTGGGGGACCGGCTCGGCGGTGCCCAGCCGCACCGAGCTCACCCGGCGCCACGACTCGCCGTCGTCCAGCCCGTTGAGGGCGTGGCAGGCGGTGACGCAGGCCTTGCAGCCGGTGCAGGCGTCGAGGTCGACCTCGAAGGCGTACTGCTGGCCGGGCCCGGGCCGCTCCAGGGGGATGAGATCGCGGTAGTAGCGGGCCTGGGCGGGCAGCTCGTGGCCGTCGTGGCGGCGGGCGAAGCGCTCGGCCGCGCTCAGGTCGCGCTGGTCGGCCAGGTACCAGTCCAGGGGCGTGAGGACAGCCGGCTGGGCGGTCGACGGCTGCGCCGGCGCGGCGAGGTCCACCTCGCTGAACCTAGGAAGCCGGGGTTACCCGGCCGTTGTGGGCAGGTCACGACGTCGTGAACGCCTCCTCTCAGCCGTCCACGACGCCGTGCGCAACCCGTCGTGCGATGGAAACACCCAGGGTCCACACCAGTAACACCGCGCTTCTAGGTTCGTCCCGTGGCCGCTCCCGACATCCCTGCCGCCAAGCGCGCCGGCCTACCCGTCGACCTCCCCCGCCTGGCGTCCGAGGGCGACGCCTGGCTCAGCCCCGAGGACCGCTACGCCCTCAAGACCTGGGGGGTGTGCACCCAGGAGCAGCCCGGGGTGTTCATGGTCCGGGTGCGCAATCCGGGCGGCGCCCTCCCCACGCCCCAGGCCCGGGGACTGGCCCGGATCTCCCGCGCCTTCGGCCCCGACTGGCTTCACCTGACCACCCGCCAGAACTTCGAGCTCCACTGGGTCGAGGCCGCCCGGGTGCCGGCCCTGCTCGACGCCGTGGCCGAGATCGGCATGACCACCCGCTCGGGCTGCGGCCACACCCTGCGCAACGTCATGTGCTCCGAGGATGCCGGCTCCAATCTCGACGAGCCCTTCGACTGCCTCCCCGACGCCCGGGCGGTGAGCGACGCCATCGTGGCCCGCTCGGCCGAGCTGAACTGCATCCTGCCCAGCCGGGTCAACGTCGCCTTCGGCGGCTCGCCCCGCTGCCGGGCCGACGCCCGCCTCAACGACGCCGGGTTCGTGTCGGTGCTGCGCCACGGCGAGCCCGGCTACGAGCTGTGGGCGGGCGGGAGCCTGGGCAAGGCCCCGTTCCTGGCCGTCCCGGTGGCCGACTTCGTGGCCCGGGCCGACGTGGTGGCCGCGGCCGAGGCCCTCGTCGAGGTGTTCGTCGAGCACGGTGACCTCGACAAGCCGAGCAAGGGCCGCCTCAAGTACGTGGTCGAGCGCCTGGGCGAGGCCGCCTTCCGGGCCGCCTGGGACCAGGCTTTCGCCGCCGCCCGGACCCGTCCCCACTCCCCGCCGCCCCCCGTCGAGGTGCTGGGCGAGGCCGACCGGGTGGCCATCCTCGCCCACGTCCCCCCGGGGCGATGGTCGGCGGGGGTGCGGCCCCAGCGCACACCCGGTCTGGCCACGCTGACCGTCGACATCCCCCTGGGCGACACCAACGGCTCCGAGCTCGAGCTCTGCTGTGACCTGGCCGACCGCCACGGCGACGGCGCCCTGAACCTCAGCCGGGACCAGAACCTGGTGCTGCGCAGCATCGCGGTCGAGGCGGTCACCACGGTGCGCGAGACGCTGGCCACCCGGGGCCTGTTCCTGGCCGGCGAGGCCCACACCGCCTCGGTGCGGGCCTGCACCGGCTCGGCCGTGTGCGCCCTCGGCATCACCACTGCCCCCGACGCCGGCAAGGCCCTGCTCGAGAGCCCGGGGCTCGGGCGCAACTCCTCCCTGCGGGTGCACGTCTCGGGCTGTCCCAACTCCTGCGCCCAGCACCAGGCCGGCGACATCGGCCTGGCCGGCTCCAAGGTGCGCCTGGGGGGAAGGGCCCGCGACGGCTACCACGTCTACCTCGGTGCCGACCTGCCCGCCGGTCGGGTGGGCGAGGTGGTGGGCCGGGTGGCGACCGAGGACGTGCCGGCCACGGTCGAGGCGGTGGTCGGCATCTGGGAGGCCCTGCGCCACGAGGGCGAACCGCTGGGAACCGCGGTGGCCCGCATCGGCCACGATGCCTTCGCCCGCCACCTGGAGTCGGTGATGGCCGAGCGCTGGGCCAGCGGCCTGGAGCCCGAGGTGGCGGCGGCGGGCGCCACCCCGGTCACGGTGGCCCGGGTGGGCGACCTGGCCGCCGGCGCAGTGGCCACGGTCGGGGCGACGGGGACCGCCGTCGCCCTGGCCAACGTCGACGGCACCTTCTGCGCGGTGGCCGACACCTGCCCCCACGCAGGGGCGTCCCTGGGCTCGGGCACCCTGCGGGGCTCGGCCCTGGAGTGCCCCCGCCACGGCGGGACCTTCGACGTGCGCACGGGCGCCGCCCTGGCCGGTCCCACCGAGGAGCCGGTCCGGTGCCTGCCGGTGACCGTCGCCGGCGACGCGGTCCAGGTGACGGCCGTGCCCTCGCCCACCCCCACCTGCGCAGGAGGCTGAGATGGCCGACGCCCGCCCCCGCTCCGACCCCGCCCCCGACCCTGTCCGGCGGCGGGGCCGGTGGATCGAGCATTGGGAGCCCGAGGACCCCACCTTCTGGAAGGACACGGGCCAGCGGGTGGCCCGGCGCAACCTGGTGTGGTCGATCTTCGCCGAGTTCCTGGGCTTCTCGGTGTGGCTGACCTGGAGTGTGGTGGCCACCCGGCTCAACGACGCCGGCTTCGACCTGTCGACCGGCCAGCTGTTCACCCTGGTGGCCGTGCCGAACCTGGTGGGCGCCACCATGCGATTCCCCTACACCTTCGCCGTACCCCGCTTCGGGGGGCGCAACTGGACGGTGGTCAGCGCCCTGCTCCTGCTCGTGCCCAGCGTGCTGCTGGCGGTCATGGTGACCAACCCCGCGACGCCCTACTGGGCCCTGCTGGCGGGGGCGGCCACGGCCGGCGTGGGTGGGGGCAACTTCGCCTCCAGCATGGCCAACATCTCGTTCTTCTACCCCAGCGCCCGCAAGGGCCTGGCTCTGGGGCTCAACGCCGCCGGCGGCAACCTCGGCGTCGCCATCCTCCAGCTCGTCGCCCCCTTCGCCGTCACCGCCGGGGCGCTGGCCGTGGTGGGGAGCGGCCAGGGCCCCGAGGGCTCCCTGCACCTCCAGAACGTCGGGCTCATGCTCGTGCCCCTCATCGTGCTTGCCGCCGGGTGCGCCTGGCGCTTCATGGACAACCTCACGACGGCCCGGTCGTCGTTCCGGGACCAGGTGGTGGTGGCCCGGCGCCGCCACACCTGGACCATGGCCTGGCTCTACATCGGCACCTTCGGCTCCTTCATCGGCTACTCGGCGGGCTTGCCGCTGCTCATCAAGGGCCAGTTCGCCGACCCCAACGCCGTCAGCTACGCGTTCCTCGGTCCGCTGGTGGGCTCGCTCACCCGCCCGATCGGCGGGTGGCTGGCCGACAAGCTGGGCGGAGCCCGGGTCACGGTTGCCAACTTCGGGGTGATGATCGGCGCCGTGCTCGGGGTGGTCTGGTTCCTGGGCCACAAGGACCAGGGCTGGGCCTTCAGCGGCTTTCTGGCCATGTTCCTCGTGCTCTTCGTGGCCACCGGGGTGGGCAACGGCTCGACCTTCCGCATGGTCCCCATCATCTTCCGGGCCCACCATCGCTCCCTGGCCACCGCCGACGGCAGGGAGCCCGACGAGGCCGCCCTGGCTGCCGGGCGAAGGGAGAGCGCCGCCGCCCTCGGCGTCATCTCGGCCGTGGGCGCCTACGGGGGCTTCCTCATCCCTCAGACCTTCGGGCTGTCCACCAACGCCACCGGGGGCCCCCAGGCCGCCCTGCTTGCCTTCGTCGCCTTCTACAGCTCGTGCATCGTACTCACCTGGTGGTGCTACCTGCGCACCCGGGTCGCCGTCGACCGCCTCCCCAACCTGGCCTGGGCCCGCC
>JADDRA010000029.1 GCA_016781105.1 Actinomycetota bacterium
CGGGCGCCGGCGCTGGCGCTGCCGGCGCAGGCTCGTCCATCCCGTCGAGGTGGAGGGCCTCGACGAGGGAGGGCTCCCACCCCGCGGCGTGGAACAGCCCCGCCGCAGTCGAGCCGGCGCCGCCCTGCTTGCGATGCACGGACACGACCAGGTGGTCCCGCGCCCGGGTGGCGGCCACGTAGAGCAGGCGCAGGCGCTCGTGGCGGTCCATCTGCTCCTCGACGGGGATGAGGGCCTGGAACTCCGACGTCTCCAGGTCCTTCTTCAGGCGCAGGGCCCAGCCGCCACCGGGCGGGAACAGGACCTGCACGCCGGCGGGGCGCCGGGCGAGCTGGCTGGTCATGCCCGACAGCACGGTGACGGGGAACTCCAGGCCCTTGGCGCCGTGGACGGTGAGGATGCGCACCGCCTGGTCGTCGGTCTCGGGCAGCACCGTCTCGATCACCCTCGACCCGGCCGCCGACTGGAGCCGGGCCCAAGCCAAGTAGTCGCGCAGGGTGGTCCCGCCGGCCTCCTCCCACGCCCGGCACTGGTCGACGACGAAGCGCAGCCGGCGCCACAGGTCGCGGGGCCGGTGGTGCACGAACGCCACCTCCAGGAGGCGGCGCTCGCGCACGATGCGCTCCAGCACCTCGCTGGGCGACAGCCACAGCCGCTGCCGGTGCAGCTCGCCCAGCCAGGCCAGGCCCCGGGCCACGACGTGGTCGGCGGGAGCGCCGGCGGGCGCCGGGCGCTGGTGGTCCCATCGGCCGCCGTGCACCTGCCGCCACACGTAGAGGTCGTCGTCGCCACAGCCGAAACCGGCGGTGCGCAAGGCGGCGACCACCGCCAGCGAGTCGGTGGGGTCCTCCACCGCCCGGGCGATCACGAGCAGGTCACGGACCTCGCCGGTGCCGTAGACGAGGGAGGAGGTCTCGGCCCGGTAGGGGACGCCGGTGCGATCCAGCGCCCGCTCCAGCATGGGCAGCGACGTGCGGGCGGGCAGCAGGACGGCGACGTCGCTCCAGGTGGCGTCACGCCAGTCGTGGGCGTCGTCGTCCCAGACCGACCAGCCCTCGGCCACCGCCCGGCGCACGGCGGCGGCCACGTCGGCGGCCTCGGCCTCGCGCAGGTCGTCGGCCCGCCATCCCTTGGGGTGCTCGGCCAGGCCCACGAAGGCCACCGCCGGCCCCGAGGGCGGCTCGGTGCGCGCCGGGTCCAGGCCCACGTACGCCGGCTGCGACTCGGGTTCCTCGGCGATGAGCTGGTCGAAGGTGTGGTTGACCCAGGCCAGGAGCGGCGCGCCGGTGCGGAAGTTGGTGGTCAGCTGCTCCACCCGGGCGCCCAGGCGGTCGCGGGCGCGCAGGAACACGCCGATGTCGGCCCGGCGGAACCGGTAGATCGACTGCTTCGGGTCGCCGACGAAGAAGAGCCGGCCGGGGTCGACCTCGACCTCCCACCACGGCTTGGCCGCGGCGTCGGGGTCGCTGGAGGCCAGCAGCACCGCCACCTCGACCTGGATGGGGTCGGTGTCCTGGAACTCGTCGAGCAGCAGTCGCTGGTAGCGCTGGCGCAGTGCCGTCCGCACGGCCACACCGTGGTCGGGGTGGCGCAGCAGCGCCCGGCCCAGCACCAGCAGGTCGTGGAACTCCAGCTCGCCGGCGTGCTGGCGGGCCCGGGCGGCCTCGACGACGAAGCCGGCCAGCTCGTGGGCGATGCGCCGCAGGCAGGCCTCCTGGATGGCGTCGCGCACCCGGTCGCGCTCGGCCTCCAGAGCCCGCACTCGGTCCCGGACCGCCTCGCAGTCGGGCCAGTTCTTCTTGGAGCCCCGAGGCCTGAAGCTCGGCGCCTGGCCCAGGGCGGCGAGGCGGGCGTCGTCGTCGACCGCGGCCCGCAGCTCGGCCGCCCACCCGGCCAGGTCGTCGAGGCGGGCGAGCAGCTTGTCCTCGGGGTCGGTGCAGCCGTCGCCCAGAGCCACGGCCTCGTCGATGGCCGCCAGCAGGGCCGACAGGTCGAGCGGGGGCACCTCGGTGGCGGCGGGCTCGCCCATCCGCTCGTCGACCAGGTCCCAGTTGGCGCCGAGCTGCGTGGCCACCTCGTGGAGGTGGTCGAGCCGGGCGCCGGCGGCCAGCAGCAGCCGCAGCGGGCGGTCGAGCTCGTCGTCCTCGATGATGCGGTCGACGAAGGCCTCCCAGCGGGCCTCGAAGGCGAGCTGCGACCCGATCTCGTCGAGCACGCCGACCCGGGGCGGCAGGCCGGCCTCGATGGGGTGCTCGGAGAGCAGGCGCTGGGCGAAGGCGTGCAGCGTGCAGATGGCGGCCCGGTCGAGATCGGCGAGCGCCGCCCGGCAGCGGGGCGAGTCCGCCGAGCGCTCCTGGAGCTGGGTGCGGATGCGGTCGGCCAGCTCGCCGGCCGCCTTCTCGGTGAAGGTGATGGCGGCGATGCGGTCGGCGGGGACGCCGTCGTCCACCAGGGCGACGAACCGCTGCACCAGGCAGGTCGTCTTGCCCGAGCCGGCGCCGGCTTCGAGGAACACCGTCTCGTCGAGCCGGTCGCGCACCGCGGCGGGGGCGTCGGGCGTGGTCATGCCAGGGCCTCCGGCTCGCACAGGTCCACGTAGCCGGCCAGCGCCGGGTCGTGCCGCTTGCGCTCCCAGGCCCGGCGGGCCTCGGCCGTGCTCAACCCGTCGGGGGCGCAGTACCAGCAGTCGACCCACAGGTACGCCGGCTCGGCGGGAGGCCGGGCGGGGAACACGCCGGTCCGGATGCCGTCGACGATCGTGGCCAGGGCCGAGCCCACCTCGGCGCGCACCTCGGGGGTGACCCGGTAGCCGATCCACTCGAACCCGCCCTTGGTGGTGAGGAACCAGTAGCCGGCGGTGACCTCGTCGGCTCCGAGCAGCTGGGCGGCAGCGGCGGCGTACACCGCCAGCTGGAGGTGGCTGCCACCCTGGTGGGGGTCGTCGGGGGAGAGGCCCTTGTAGTCGCGGGTGCTGCCGGTCTTGTAGTCGACGACGGTGACCGACCCGTCGGGTGCCTGGTCGATGCGGTCGACGGCGCCCCGGAAGAACACCGAGCTCCCGCCGGGCAGGGGGTAGGCGACGCCGTAGAAGTCGTGCTCGGTGCGGACGGGGCGGCCGCGGTCCAGGGCGGCGAAGCGCTCGAGGTCGGCCACGATGCGGGCCCGGTCGCGGCGCCAGAACATGGCCCGGCCGGTGGCGCCCCGCTGCTCGTACTCGTGGCAGACGTCGCCGGCGACGTCGAGGAGGCGGCGGGTGTCGTCGTCGTCCCAGGGCGGGTGGCGCCCGTCGGCCATGGCCCCGGCCACGAACCGCTCCAGCACCTCGTGGACCAGGCTGCCCCGGTCGAGGGGGTTCATCTCGAAGCTGCGCTCGGGGTCCTCGGCCACCTCCACCCCCAGCAGGTGCTCCTGGAGGTAGGCCTGGGGGCACGCCGCCCACGCCTGCAGCCGGGTGGCGGAGACCACGCCCGAGGCGGTGAAGTCGGGCAGGGGGAGACCGGCGAGGTTGCCGTCGAAGCGGGTGAAGTCGTCGCTGCGCCGGGCTCGGGCCAGCTCCATTCCCAGGCGCAGCGCCGGGTCGGCGGCCACCACCGCGTCGGGCTGGCGCAGCATGGTGGCCAGGCGGAGGTCCTGGGCGGTGGCCGGGAACGGGCAGCGGGCCAGCCCCGAGGCGTAGGAGGGGACGTGGCGGAACCAGCCGGCGTCGAGGGCTGCGAGGTCCCTGGTGAACAGCGACGGCCGGCCGGCCAGGCGGGCGGCGTCGTCCAGCAGCCACCGGGAGGCGCTGCGGTCGCCCTGCCGGCGGAGGTCGCCCCGGGGGAAGCACAGCGTCGCCTCGCCGGCGGCGGCCACGGCGGCGAGCAGCTGGCGGTGGTCGTCGTGGACCTGCTCGGTGCGCAGGCGCAGCTGGCCCCCGGCGGCCTGGCGCTCGCGGTCGGGCAGCAGCGAGTCCTCGTGCCGGCGGGCGGGGAACGCCCCCTCGGCCAGGCCCAGCACCACCACCCGGTCGAGCTCGAGGCCGACGGCCATCGACACGTGGCCGACCAGGATCCCCTCGCCGAAGCGGCCGATGCGGCGCAGCGCCACCTCGAGCTCACCCTCCAGCGTGCGGCGGAAGACCTCGACCGTGGGAGGCGGGCCGGCCACGGCGTCGAGGCCGCCCAGGCGGTCGAGCGCCTGCTCCACCCGCTCGGCCGCCTCCCGCTCCTCGGCGGGCCAGCGCCGGCGGTGGCGCTCGTCGCCGAGGTAGCGCCGGACGAGGCCGTGCGTCGCCTCGACCAGCGCCGCCCACGACCCCGCCTGCCCGAGGGCGTCGAGCTCGCCCTCCAGCTCCCGAACGAAGGCGCCCAGCTGCTCGGCCCGCTCGGCGTCGCGCCGCAGGTGCTCGGCCAGGGCGTCGCCCTCGTCCCGCTCGGCTTGCGCGGCCCGCCGGCGCTGCTCCTCGGCGAACACCGGGAGGCGGTGGCCCCAGTCGTCGCCCCCGACCACGCCGGCGGCTCGGGAGATGCGCTCCCACGCCCGGCTCGGGGCCCGGCCTTTCCCGTCGAGCACCGGGGCGCCGGCCACCACGGCCAGCACGTCGGAGCGGCGGAAGCCGCGGTCGGGCAGGGCGAGCAGGCGCTGCAGGGTGCGGCCCAGCAGCATGTCGCCGATGTCGCGCACCGGTGCGCCGTTGTGGGGCAGGCCGGCGGCGGTGAGCTGCTCGTGGAGGAGGCGGGCATACGGGTCGGCGGTGCCGTAGAGCAGGGCGGCCCGGCCGAGGGCCACGCCGTCGCCCATCCACCCCGTCATCAGCCGGACGGCGGCCCGCACCTCCTCGTCGGGGTCGCTGACGCTGACCACCGCGCCGGCGCAGGGCCGCTCGGTGCCGGCCGCCTCGACGGCGATGCCCAGCCGGCCGTGGGCCTCGACGACCCGCCGGTCGGCGCCGGCGTCGCCAGTGAGCCCCACGTTGACCACGACCCTCCCCTGCTCGGCCAGCGCCCGCAGGAAGCCGGCGCCGGCGGGGGAAAGGTCCTGCAGGAGGTGGACGACGACGGGCCCGACCGCCGCCGCCCCTTCCGCCAGCACCTCGGTGGCGGCTCCGAGCAGGTCGTGCTCGTCGTGCCACGACGGCGCCAACTGGTGGCGGACCCGGCGGGCGATGCGCACGACGTCGGCCGCCCTCGGGCTGCAGGCGGCCACCGCGTCGAGCGCCGGCTCGGTGAGGCCGGCCAGCTCCCGGGTGGCGGCCACCAGGGCCAGCTCGGTGGCGGCGTGGTCGGCCACCGGCGCGAACACGCCGGGCTCGTCGGCCAGCACCGCCCCCACCGCCCGGGCCAGCACCGGCGTGGACAGCGGCCGGCGGCCGGCGCCGGCGAGCGAGGCGGCCCCGAGGCGCTCGGCCAGCCGGTGCAGCGTCAGGAACGAGACGTTGGCCATCCCCCCGGGCCGGGCCGCCAGCGCCCGGCGGGTGGAGACGGCGGCGTAGTTCGAGGGGACGAGGACGGTGACCGCCGCCAGCCGGTCGCCGTCCTTGGCCCTCTCGACCTGGACGCCCAGCAGCTCGACGGCCGGGCGGCCGTAGGCCGTCGTGTGCACCTCGAACCCCACCGGCACCAGGGTA
>JADDRA010000052.1 GCA_016781105.1 Actinomycetota bacterium
GGGGTGCGCCCCGATCGAGACGGAAGCCGCTGAACTCTCACCTTCGCAGACGTCGGAGGGCCCGGCGTCCCCGCTCGTGCGGCTGGTGCGGTTCGGCATCACTGGGAGGCTCGGGCTACCGTCTCAGTTGGCAGCACCTGTAGAGATCTACGTGATCCCGGCTCCCGCCGTGAACGGCCGCGGCAGATGTAACCCCTCGCAACGGGGACGCACTCCGCTTCCCATCAACGTAGGCTCTGATGTTGGAGGCCGGACCGGCGAGGAGCTGAGGGACCTGCAGAGAGCGCAGCTCACGATGAGGTCGAACGGAACGCGACCGAGCAGGAGCCGGTCGGCGCTATCGCGCGTTCGGCTGTTGCCCCTCGCGATCGGCTCGGCCGGGTACGTGGCCCTGATGGCGTTCCTGCTCCTGATGCCCTACGACGTAGCTGGCGGAGTGCTCGTTGCCCACGTCCTGGCACTGATCACCATCCCCATGCTCCTGCGGCTCAACCGCGGTGAAGAAGATCGTCGAGTTCGGCCGATCATCTTGGTGGCCCTCGTCGCCAAGCTGCTCGGCACCCTGCTTCGCTACGGCGTCCTGCTCAACGTCTACGGCGAGGGAGACGCCCTGCAGTACGATCAGGTCGGCGCTGGCTTCGCTGAGTTCTTCCGCCAGGGTGACTTCTCCGTCGACCTCGGGCAGCAAATCGTCGGTACCGCGTTCATCGAGCTGGTGACGGGAATCGTCTACACGGTCATAGGCAGCACCAAGCTCGGCGGCTTTCTCGTCTTCTCCTGGCTCGGCTTCTGGGGTCTCTACCTGTTCTATCGAGCGTTTCGGTTGGCCTGTCCGACTGGCGACCGGCGAAGGTACGTCCTCCTCCTGTTCTTCCTCCCCTCCATGCTCTTCTGGCCATCGAGTATCGGCAAGGAAGCCTGGATGACGCTCGCTCTCGGTGCGTTCGCCTATGGAGTGGCCCGCCTGGTGACGCACCGTCGCCTCGGTCTCGTTTGGATCGCTCTGGGCACCCTCGGCACCGCCATGGTACGACCCCATGTGACGTTGGTTGCCGTGGCCAGTCTGATGGTCTCGTATCTCCTCTCGGGCACGAAGGCCACCTCATACGCGCGACCCTTGTCGAAGATGGCGGGCATCGTCGCGCTCGTCGCGGTGTTCGCCTTCGCTCTCGGCGCAGTGGAGGACTATTTCCATCTCGATGAGGAGAAGTCTCTCGAGGAAGTTCTCGACAACACTCAAGAGCGTACCTCGAAGGGGGGTTCTGAGTTCGACGCCTCCGCCGTACGCTCCCCGGCTCAGCTGCCGTGGGGCGTCTTTTCCGTGATCTTTCGACCGCTCCCGTTCGAAGCGGGCAACGTTCAAGCCTTCGTGGCATCGATGGAGGGCCTCTTCCTGCTGGTGCTCCTCGCTCGCAACTGGCGCCGGCTCGGCAACTACTTTCCCCGCCGAAGGACGCCCTATCTCACCTTCGCCGCCACCTACATCCTGCTGTTCGCCATCGCTTTCTCGAACCTGAGCAACTTCGGGATCTTGGCCCGCCAGCGCACCCAGCTCTTCCCGTTTCTCTTGGTGGCGCTCGCCGTTCCCTTGGTGCGCCGGAACCGGGCGCAGGGGCCCCCGCGGCAGATCACTTCAGCCAAGACCCAGGTGACCCCGGCCGCTCGTCGCTTCCAAGCCAGCGTCTAGCCGGCGAGCTGGAGGACTTCAGGCCGGGTCCAGGCCCGGCTTCCGAACGAGGAAGTTACCCACCGCCAGCACCTCGAGGCCGGTTGACCAGAAGGTGCGTAGAGCGTCGCGCGTCGTGCACACGATCGGCTCCCCCTTCACGTTGAACGAAGTGTTCAGCAGAACGGGCACACCGGTGCGCCGTTCGAAGGCGGTCAACAACCGATGGTAGCGAGGCAGGACGTCGGCGTGCACGAGCTGCACCCGGGCAGTTCCGTCGACGTGCACCGCCGCTGGGGCCTCCTTGCAGAGTCGCTCGTTGGCCGGAAACGCCATGATCATGAAGGGTGCGTCGGTGAAGGCGTCGAAGTAGTCGGATGCCGCTTCAGACGTCATCGACGGGCAGAACGGCCGCCAGTACTCACGGAACTTGATGATGGCGTTGACCTTGTCGCGGTTGTCGGTGCTCCGAGGATCGGCGAGGATGCTTCGCTGTCCGAGCGCCCTCGGGCCAGCCTCCATCCGGCCTTGGACCCAGCCGACGATGCGGCCGGTGGCAAGCTCGGCGGCGACAGTCTCGCAGACGTCGTCGGGCCGCTCGTAGTCGAGCTGGGCCAGCGCCAGCAGGCGCTCGATGTCGTCGTCGGCCCCGGCCGGACCCAGGGCCAGGTGCGGAGGGGCTCGGGGCGGGCACCCGTCTGCTCCAAGCAAGCCGCCAAGGCGGCGCCGATCGCCGCGCCGGAGTCGCTGCAGAGCGGTTGGGCGAAGAGGTCGTCGACCTCGGGGTGCTCGAAGAGCCGGCTGTTCATCTTGACGTTGAGGCCGACCCCGCCCCCGATGCAGACCTCGTGGATGCCCGTGGTGCGCACGCCCCACAGGACCAACCGGGACACCGCCACCTCGAGGGCGTCCTGGGCGGCGTAGGCGAGATCCTCGTGCCAGCGGATCAGCTCGTCGTCGGGCCGTCGTGGTGGCCGGCCGAGCAGCTCGACCAGCTCGTCGGTGAAGCGCCCCGACCAGGTGTGGGCGCCGTGGTGGAGGTAGCGGGGCTCGACCCGGAACTCGATGCCGTCGGCGGCCACCCCCACGACGCGCCCGACCTTGGCCTGCAGCTCGGGGTCGGGGCGCCCGTAGGCGGCCAGGCCCATCACCTTGTACTCGCCGTCGTAGGCCTCGAAGCCGAGGTACTCGGTGATGGCGGCGTAGAACCAGCCCAGGGAATGCGGGATGAAGACCTCCCGCAGCGCCTCCAGGGCGTCGCCGTCCTTGCGCCACACCACCGCGGTGTGCTGGTCGCCCGAGCCGTCGATGGTGAGGCAGACCGCCTGGTCGAACGGCGACTGGGCCAAGGCGTGGCCGAAGTGATGGGCCATGGGGTACAGGGGCGGGAAGCGCAGGTCACCGAACTCCTTGCGCCAGTGGCGGTGGTGGTAGCACTGCATGGCGGCGGGGTCGAACCACCCGAGCAGCCAGCGCTGCCACACCCTGGTCTGGTCGTCGACGGCCCACTCGGCGTTGTGTTCGGGCCCTTGGTCGAGCAGCCTCGCCGTGTCGGTCATCCGCTCCATCGAGAGCTGAGAGGCCTGTGGTGTGCTCGACGTGGCCCCTACCGAGTCGTCTACGAGATCAACGATGAGACGTGGTCGATCCACGTGCTTCGGATCGATGGGCGCTCCGACGTCTACCGTCCACGCTGAACGTGGGGGGCGAGAACCTCTTCGACGGGAAGGCCGAGCTTGCTACCGTCGTCGGAAGTGCCCACCCCTGCGACCCTGCCCGCGGACGCGGTCAGGCGAGGCGTCGACGTGGTCCTGGGCGGCGCGCTGTTGGCGGTGTCGCTCCCGGTGCAGGCGCTCACCGCCCTGGCCATCCTCATCGACGACGGCCCGCCGGTGCTCTACCGCCAGCCCCGGGCCGGACGAGCCGGGACCAGCTTTCGGGTGGTGAAGTTCCGCAGCATGCGCGTGCACGACCAGCCGGCGGCGACCATCGGCCAGGTCGGGGGCGACCATCCCCTGGTCACCCGGGTGGGCCGAGTGATCCGCCGCTGCAAGCTCGATGAGCTCCCCCAGCTCTGGAACGTCGTGGGCGGGACGATGAGCCTGATCGGCCCCCGCCCGGCCCTGCCCGAGCAGGCTGCGGCCTACGACGCCTTCCAACGGCGGCGGCTCGCCGTGCGCCCCGGCATGACCGGGTGGGGCCAGGTCAACGGCGGCACCACCCTCAGCTGGGACGAGCGCATCGTGCTCGACGTGTGGTACGTCGACCACCGCAGCCTCCACCTCGACCTGCGGGTCGTGCTCCTCACTCTCGCCGTGATCCTCCGGGGGGAACGGCCTCAGCCCAGCGCACTCGCCCGAGCCGAGGCCTACGCCAGCGAGGAGCGGGCGGCCGTGGCCGTCCGACGACCGGCGTGAGCGAGCGGGTCCTGGTCATCGCCCCTCACCCCGACGACGAGGTGCTCGGGGTGGGGGGCACCATCCTCAAGCTCCGAGCCCGGGGAGACCACACGTGCGTCGTGGTGGCCACCACCGCCGGCCCTCCCCGCTTCGAGCCCGAGGTGCTCACCGTCGGGCGCCGGGAAGCGGCCGCCGCCCACCGGGTGCTCGGCGTCGAGGACAGCCGCTTCCTGCTCTTCCCCGCCGCCGGCCTGGGGGAGCTGCCTCACGGTGACGTGAACGCAGCCTTGGTGGAGCTCTTCATCGAGGTGCGCCCCGACGTGGTCTTCATCCCCTTCACCGGCGACCTCCACCTCGACCACCAGCGGGTCTTCCTCTCGGCCCTGGTGGCGGGGCGTCCCTCGACAGGCTTCACCCCCCGTTCGATCTACGCCTACGAGACCCTCTCGGAGACGAACTGGAACGCGCCGTACGTCTCCCCCTCCTTCGTCCCCAACGTCTTCGTCGACATCTCTGCGCACCTCGGGGCCAAGCTGGAGGCCATGGCCGCCTACGCGTCGCAGCTCGAGGCGCCTCCCCACGAGCGCCCGATCGAGGCCCTGCGGGCGCTGGCCACCCTGCGGGGAGCGACGATCGGCTGCGCAGCCGCCGAAGCCTTCGTCCTCGTGCACGAGATCCGCTGAGCAGGCCCGTCCATGGCGCAGGAGGGGCCACGCCTCGGTCGGCACGCCCTCGTCTATCCCTCGGCCCGCATCATCCACCCCGAGCGGCTCAGCCTGGGCGATCACTCCACGATCGACGACTTCGTCTTCCTCAACGCCGGCGCGGGCACCGAGGTCGGGCGCTACGTGCACATCGCCTGCCATGTCAGCGTCATCGGTAGCGGTGGCATGGAGGTGGGTGACTACGCCGTGCTGGCCACCGGGGCCCGCATCCTGACCGCAACTGACAGCTTCGTGGGCGGAGCTCGGATGTCGACCCACCTGCCCGACGAGCATCGCCACGTCGTGCTCGGCAAGGTGGTCATCGGCCAGGACGCCTTCGTGGGCGCCAACGCGGTGGTCATGCCCGGCGTACACCTCGGGGAGGGAGCGGTGGCGGGCGCGGGCGCGGTCGTGACGTCGAACCTCGCTCCGTGGACGATCTACACCGGCTGCCCGGCTCGCCCGCACGGCCAGCGCCCCCGCCCCAGCATGCCCGGTCCCTGATGGCTCCCGGTGCGCCCCTTGCGCCCGCTGGGCTCGGCGTGCGCCAGGCCGGCTCCTCAGAACAGCTCGACGTCACCGAGGGTGAGGTGCCACTGATCCCGGGGAGGCACCGCCTCGGCCGTCAACCCCCGGTAGACGAGCGCCGGACCCTGGCCGGGCAGGGGGACGAAGCCCGCCCGCCACGCCGCCGGGTGGGCCAGGTCGAGCAGGTGGTCGGCGCCGACCCGGGTGGCCAGCCGGCGGAGCAGCCGGACGCGTCGGTGGGGATCGGCCCCGGGCACGAGCGCCTCGCACACCGCCCCTTCCACGGCGGCTCCCCGGCGCTTCAGCCTGACGATGGCGAATCCCTCCTCGGGCTCGTCAGCAAGCAGCAACGCCCGGTAACCGAGGGGGCCGAAACCGTAGCGCCACTCGAGGAAGGCCTTGTGGCGGTGCGTCGCCAACCCCGGGACGAGCGGCTGGGACTCCAGCAGCCTCTCGGCGCCGGGGTCGCCTACCACCTCGCCCACGGCCAGGCCCACCGTCGGGGGCGACGACCACTTCTCGGCTGGCACCCGGGACCGCAGCCAGCGCCACGGAGCGGCCAACGAGCACGGACGCAGGCCGACCGCCAGCCGGGCCACCGGCTGCCACCCCATCTTGAGGTACCCCGGGCGGCTGCGCTGGTTGGGGGTGTTGAACACGAAGGCCACCCCCTCCTCGTGCAGGGACGCCAGGGCGTGGCGAGTCAGGCGGGAGAAGATCCCCCGGCCCCGGTAGTCGGGATGGGTCGCGGTGTCGACCGCCCGCACCGCCGCCACCGCACGACCGGCCTGAGCGAACTCCCAGCGCACGAAGGTGCGGTAGCCGACGACCCTCTCACCGTGGAGCGCCACCCAGGCGGGGGAGGCGCCGGCCGGGTTCTGGCGGTGCTTCCAGGCGAAGAAGGCGGCGTGTTGCTCGTCGGGGACCCAGCCCAGTGAGGTGCCCAGCAGGGCCAGGACGGCCCGGTCGTCGCCGCCGGTGGCGGGCCGGACCTCGATCTCGGCGCTTCCCGCTGGCCCTGCCGGTGCCCCCATGTCAGGGCGCCGACGTCGCTGGGGGGAAGAGGGCGACGGTAGCGCCGCCACCCCGGGCCCCGGGCGCCCCATGAGCTCTCGCCCCCGCGTCGTGCACCTCACCACCACCGACATGAGCCTGGCGCTGCTGCTCGGACCCCAGCTGCAGGCCTTCGCCGAGGCCGGCTACGAGGTGATCGGGGTGTCGGCCAGGGGACCGTTCGTCCCCGAGCTCGAGGAGGCGGGCGTCCGCCACGTCCCCCTGGCCCACGCCACCCGAGCCAGCTCGCCCGCCAGCGATGTCCGGGCCCTGGTCGAGCTGCGCTCCCTGCTGCGTCGGCTGCGCCCCGACATCCTCCACACCCACAACCCCAAGCCTGGCATCTACGGGCGCCTGGCGGGGGCGGTAGCCGGCGTGCCCGGCATCGTCAACACCGTGCACGGTCTTTACGCCCTGCCCGAGGACCCTCGGGCCAAGCGGGCGCTGGTGTACGGGTTGGAGCGGCTGGCGCTTTGTGCTCGTCCGCCGAGCTGGTGCAGAACCCCGAGGACATCGACGTGCTGGTCCGCCTCGGCGTGGCCCGCGCCAAGCTGCGGTTGCTCGGCAACGGGATCGACCTGGCTCGCTTCGACCGGGCCGCGGTGCCTGCCGAGCAGGTCCGACGGCTCCGGGCGGAGATCGGCGCCCGGCCGGAGGACGTGGTGTGCGGGGCGGTGGGACGCCTGGTGTGGGAGAAGGGCTACGCCGAGCTCTTCGAGGCCGCCGCCGCCCTGCGCCGGCGCCTGCCCCAGGCCCGCTTCGTGGTGGTCGGGCCGTTGGACCCGGACAAGGCCGACGGGCTCAGCGACGTCGATCTGGCCCGGTCCCGGGAGCGAGCCGGCATCACCTTCCTCGGCCTGCGTCACGACGTAGCCGAGCTCTACGCGGCCATGGACCTCTACGTCCTGGCCTCGCACCGCGAGGGCTACCCCCGCTCGGCAATGGAGGCGGCCGCCATGGGACTGCCCATGGTGGCCACCGACATCCGGGGGTGTCGCCAGGTGGTCGACCACGGCACCACCGGCCTGCTGGTGCCGCGTCGGGACGCGCCGGCGCTGGCCGACGCGGTGGCCACCTTGGTGGCCGATTCCGACCTGCGGGCCCGCATGGGGCGGGCGGGAAGCCAGAAGGCACACCGGGACTTCGACCAGCAGCGGGTGATCGACATCACCCTCGAGACCTACCGCCAGCTCCTGGCCTCCCCGCGTCGCCGTCGAGCGGGAACCGGACCAGTCTCTCAGTAGCGCCCTGACACCACGGCAGTGCAGAGGTCGCGGATGGCATCGATCACCATCGCGTTCGGCTCCGAGGGGTCGACGCGACGAGCCTCATCAGGCGTGAGCCCCGGCACCGGGACGTGCGACACCAGGGGGTGGACCGGTCGGTTGTCGGGCTCGTCCTCACCGAGCAGCACCTCGTGGAGCTTTTCGCCCCGGCGCAGGCCCGTGTAGACGATCTCGACCGGGCGCTCGGCCAGCTCGGCCAGGCGCCGGGCCACGTCGGCGATGACGACCGGCTGGCCCATGTCGAGCACCAGAGCCTCCCCGTCGCGGCCGATGGCGCCTGCCTGGATGACCAGCTGCACCGCTTCCTCCACCGTCATGAAGAAGCGGCTCACCTCGGGGTCGGTGACGGTGATGGGGCCGCCGGCCTCGATCTGGGCGTGGAACGTCCCGAGCATGGAGCCCCGGCTGCCCAGGACGTTGCCGAAGCGCACGCTCAGGTACGTCCCCTCGGCCTCGGTGGCCACGTGGGCGGTCAGGCGCTCGGCGATGCGCTTGGAGTACCCCAGCACGCTGCACGGGTCGGCAGCCTTGTCGGTGGAGATGTTGACGAAGCGGCTGACCCCTGCCTCCACCGCGGCCTCGAGGACCGAGAGCGTCCCCCACACGTTGGTCTTGACCGCCTCCCCCGGATGCAGCTCGAGCAGCGGCTGGTGCTTCAGGGCGGCGGCGTGGAACACCACCTCGGGCCGGCGCTCGGCGAACAGCCGGGCCAGGCGGGGCTGGTCGCGGATGTCGAGCAGCACCAGGTCGGGCGAGTCGAGCAGGGCCCGGCCCTCGATGGAGAGCTGCACGCCGTGCAGGGCCGACTCGTCGCGGTCGAGCATGATCAGCTCGGCCGGGCCCAGGCGGTGCACCTGGCGACACAGCTCCGAGCCGATCGAGCCCCCCGCCCCGGTGACCAGGACCCGGCGCCCGGTGAGGTAGCCGGCGATGCTGGGAAGGTCGATGGCGATCTCGTGACGTCCGAGCAGGTCGACCTCGGTGACGGCCCGGATGTCGGCCACGCTGACGTCGCCCCCGAAGAGCTCCTTGACCGGGGGCAGGACCTTGACGGTGAGGCCGGCGGCGATGGCCTCGTCGGTGAGCTCGCTCACCAGCTCGGCCGACGCGGTGGGGATGGCGATGAGCAGCGTGTCGGCCCGGTGCTCGGCGGCGGCGGGGGCGAGCCGGGCCCGCGTGCCCACCACCCGCACCCCCTTGATGCGCAGGTTGCGCATGCCCGGGTCGTCGTCGAGCAGCGCCACCGGAAGGTAGGGGCTCTCGGGGTCGGCCAGCATGGCGCTGATCACTTGTGCGCCCCCGTCGCCGGCGCCGAAGACAAGGACCCGCTCGCAGCCCTCGCCCCGGGGACGGCGCCGGCGCTCCCAGCTCAGTCGCCACAGATAGCGCACGCCGCTCATCAACAAACCGGCGGTGACACCCCCAGCAACTACTGCGCTGCGAGGCACGAGCGTGTCACCCGGCCACAGGTTGACGCTGAAGAGCACGACCGTGACGCCCGCGGTCGCCACCACCAGTCCCGCCACCTCGTCGAAGCTGCCGAAGCGGAACCGGCCCGTGTAGAGACCGCAGGTCAGTCCGATCCCGAACTGCACGACGGCGGCCACCAGAGCCAGGGTGAGCCACCCCCGCAGCTCCACCTCGGCGACGTCGAAGTCGTAGCGGACGATGGACGCGAACAGCAGGGCGACGGCCCAGGCCAGGGCGTCCATCCCCGCCTGGACGACGGGCCGGTACCGCACCGCCAACCGCAGGAGTCGGGCCAGCCGTCGCCCGGCGAGCGTCTCGGGTTCGACCACGGGAGCCGATCCTACTCATGGCGCCCGTTCCGGACGAGCCCCACCCATCCGCCCGGGCAGCCCGCGGTCGATGGCCGCAGCCGCTCACCCGAGGGGCCAGACTGGGACGGTGCCCGTCGATGCCCGAGGCGCCCTCGCCTCGACCGCGGCCCACCTGGTCAAGGTGGCGGCCGCCGCTGCCGATCCTCTCCGCCGCCGCGATGGCCTCGTCGTGCTGCTGTACCACCGGGTGGGCGCCACCTCGTCCTCGGCCGTCGACCTGCCCCTCGGGCTCTTCGTCGATCAGATGGAGGAGCTGGCGGCGAGTGGCTCGGTGGTCGGGCTCGACGAGGCGGTGGCCTCGCTGGCCTCGCCGGCCGCGCCTCCGGGCCCGCCCCGGGTCGCCATCACCTTCGACGACGGGACGGGCGACTTCGCCGAGCTCGCCGTCCCCGTGCTCAAACGCCTCGGTCTGGCGGCCACCCTGTACCTGGCCACCGAGCCGGTGGAGAGCGGCCGACCCTTCTGCCCCGGCGCCACCCCCCTGTCGTGGGCCGCCCTGGGCGACGCCACGGCGAGCGGGCTCGTCACCGTCGGCTCCCACACCCACCGCCACGTCCTTCTCGACCGGATCGACTCGGCCGAGGTGGCCACCGAGCTCGACCGCTCGATCGGCCTCATCGAGGACCACGTCGGGGCCAAGCCCCGCCACTTCGCCTACCCCAAGGCCCTGCTCGGTTCGCCGGCGGCCCAGGAGGCGGTGCGATCCCGCTTCGCCTCGGCGGCGGTGGCCGGCACCCGGCCCAACCGCTACGGGGGCGACCCCTACCGCCTCCAACGCTCGCCGGTGCAGGTGCTCGACGGGATGCGGTGGTTCCGGCGCAAGGCCCGGGGCGGCATGGCTCTGGAGGACGACCTGCGGCGCGCCATCAACCGTCGCCGCTACGCCGGGGCCACCACCTGACGCTGGTCACCTGTGCCTGCCCGTCCCGCGTGTCGGGGGCGGCCTCCCGCAGTCGATAGCATCACGGCGTGGGTTGGTGTCACGAGTTCGGTCCCCAGGTCAACGCCTCCTGCGACCACCCGATGGTGGCGGGGCGAGAAGCGTGCTCGTGCCCCGAGTGCGGCACCGACTGCAAGGGCAAGTTCGCCGGCTGCGTCGACGTGTGGTCCCGGGGACCTCGGCAGGTGACGGTGCGGGTCCGTCCCACCGAGGAGCCGGTGCGCCGGTCACGCACCACCCCGACCGTCGACGAGGTCGTGCCCGACTCGCTGGTGCACGTCCCTCCCGTGCCCCCCGACGGCCCCAGCCCTCGGCGCCTCGACGACCACACCCTGGCCGTGATCGGGCAACTCGTCGACAAGGTGCAGACGCTCGAGTCGGCCGTCAGCGTCGCCGCCCACGCCCAGCCCGTCCCCGTGGTCACCCCGCCGGCCGACGACGCTCGCCTCGATGCGCTGTCAGAGGCGGTCAGCGGTTTGGCCGCCGGCCTCGACCGCCTGAGCGCCGACGTCAAGGAGCTGCGCCCGGTGCCCGAGCGCCTGAAGGCGCTCGAGCAGCGGCCGGGCGTGCCCGATCCGGGCGGTACCAAGGCGGTGGAGCGGCTGGCGAGCGATCTCGCCCGCCTCTCGGTGCGCATCGACGAGCTCACCAGCGCGGCCGCCAGGAACGGCACCGCCGGGCTCACCGAGACGGTGGCCCGGCTGTCGGCCCGGGTGGAGCAGCTCGACAAGGACCGGGCCCGGACCCAAGCCGCCGCCCAGGCCCGCCCGGCACCAGGCAAGGACGTGACCGCAGTGCTGGCCCGGCTCGACCAGCAGCTCGGGCAGGTGTCCTCCCAGCTCGGCAAGGTGTCGTCGCGGATCGCCCCCCTCGACGAGCTGGCGGCCCGCGTCACCGCCCTGGAGTCGGCCGAGGCGCCCACGGTTCCCGACGGTGGCGGCGGGACGGAGGCGCTGGAGGCCAAGCTCTCGACGCTCGAGGCCAAGCTATCGGCCCTGCAGGCCCGGCCGGCGCCAGACGCAACCGCCCAGCAGGGGCGGGTCAACGCCATGGAGCGGGTCCTGGCCGGCGTGCTCCAGAGCCTGGAGCGCATCGTCGCCCGGGTCAACAGCCTGGACGACGTCCCCAAGCGCCTGGACGCCCTGGAGACGGCGGAAGGCCGCTCCCCCGGGGAGGAGGCGCTGGCGAGCTTGGGCGAGCGCCTCGAGTCCCTGGAGCGGACCGAGGGCCCGCAGGTGGCCAAGGCGCTGGCGAGCATGGGCAAGCGCCTCGACCGGCTCTCGACCCAGGTGGGAGAGCTCAAGGGCCTGCCCGAGCGGGTGCGGATGGTCGAGGCCGACCGGGGGCAGGCGGCGACGCTGGCCCGGGGGCTGGGCGGGGCGATCGACATGATCGACCAGCTCTCGGCCCAGGTGACCTCCATCGAGCGCCGGGCCTTTCCTCCCTCTCCCCCTCGCGGCCAGCCAGGCCACCAGGAGCGGCCGACGCTCAGCTGAACCGGCGCATGTGGACGTCGAGCACCAGGCCGAGGGCGATCCAGGTGGTGATCATCGACGATCCCCCGTACGACAGCAGGGGCAGGGGCAGGCCGGTGATGGGCATGATGCCCATGCTCATGCCCATGTTCTCGAAGACCTGGAACAGGATCATGGCCAGCACGCCGGCGCACACCAGCGTGCCGAAGGTGTCCCGGGACAGCCGGGCCGTGCGCCAGATCCGCCAGACGATCACCCCGTAGAGCACCAGCAGCGTGGCCGAGCCGGCGAAGCCCAGCTCCTCGCCCACGACCGTGAAGATGAAGTCGGTCTGTTGCTCGGGCACGAAGCCGAGCTTGGTCTGCGTGCCCTCGTAGAGCCCGGCGCCGAAGAGCCCCCCGGCGCCGATGGCGGTCTCGGCCTGCTCGGCCTGGAAGCCCGACGAGGTGGTGGCCCCGCTCCCGGAGCGGGCGAAGTCGGTGAGGCGGTCGCGCTGGTAGTCGTCGACCTGGTCGAAGTGGAACATGGCCCACACGCCGAGCACGCCCACCGCGGCCAGGACGGCCAGGTGGCGGGGCCGGGCCCCGGCCACCACCACCACGCCGAGGAAGATGGCCATCAGCACGAGGGTGCTGCCCATGTCGGGCTGGCGCAGGACCAGGGCGGCAGGCACGCCGGCGACGGCACCGCAGACCAGGAAGCGCTGCCGGTTGAGGGTGCTCCGGCTCGTCGCCCCGATGGCCGCGAGCACCACCACCACGGCCACCTTGGTCAGCTCGGCCGGCTGGAGCTGGAACGATCCGACCTCGAACCACGACTGCGCGCTGTTGACCTCGGTGCCGAGCGGGGTCAGCACGAGCACGAGGAGCGCCAGGCACCCGAGGTAGACGCCTGGGGCGATGTCGCGGTAGGTGCGGTAGTCGAGCGAGACCACCACGGCCGCCACCACCAGCCCGATGCCGAGGAACGCCGCTTGGCGCTTCAGGTAGGTGTAGGGGTCCAGGCCGGCCTCGGCCATGCTGGTGCGGGTGGCCGAGAAGACCATCAGGCAGCTCAGGCCGGCGATCGACAGGGCGGCGCCCAGCAGCGGCCAGTCGAGGTGGCGCCAGGGCGCGGCCGGGTCCCCGCGCAGGACGGCACCGAGGCGGCCGGGAGCGGCGGACGTCTGCATCAGGCCCGGCTGCCTCCGGCCACCGGTGCCACCCGCTCGGGCACCTCCAGGCCCGACAGCGACCCCAGCACGCTGCGGGCCACCGGGGCGGCCCAGGTGGACCCGAAGCCGGCCCGCTCCATGACCACGCTGACCGCGTAGCGGGGGTCACGGGCCGGAGCGAAGGCGGCGAAGAGGGCGTCGTCGCGCCGGTCGCCGCCGGTCTGGGCCGTGCCCGTCTTGCCCGCCACCGGGAACTGCTCGTGGGGGAAGCCGGCAAAGGCGTTGAAGGCCGTCCCCCTCGGGTCCTCCGACTGGGTGGCCCCGATGAGGCCGTCGAGGATGGGAGCTCCCGCGGCCGCCGGCAGCTCGACCCGGGTCGCCACCCGGGGCTCGATCTCGCGCACCAGGGTCCCGTCCTGCTTCTGGACCCGCAGGGCCAGGTTGGGCTCGTAGCGCGTCCCGCCGGTGGCGAAGGTGGCGTAGGCGTTGGCCAGCTGGATGGGGGTCACAGCGAGGTCACCCTGGCCGATGGCGACGTTGACGTTGTCCCCGATGAACCAGTCGCCGCTGAGGAAGGCCTCGGGGTTGGCCTCGTACTGGGCGGCCCGGACCGCGGGGCTGGCCAGGCGCCCCGAGGCCTCCACCGGCAGACCCACGCCGGTCCGCTCTCCGAAGCCGAGCCGGGCGGCCATGTCCTGCATGGCCCTGTCGCCCAGGCGCGCCCGCTGCTGCCAGAAGCGGGCACCGATGTCGTAGAAGTAGGTGTCGCTGGAGACGGTGAGCGCCTTGCGCAGATCGACGTCCTCGTAGGACGCGCGCCCGGCGTTCTGGCGCCCGCACCGGCTGGAGCAGTCGGGGATGGTGTAGACCCCCGGGTCGTAGATCTTCACCTCGGGATCGATCAGCCCGGCCTCGAGCCCGGCCAGGGCGGTGACGAGCTTCCAGGTGGAGCCGGGGGCGTACTGGCCCAGCACGGCCCGGTTGACGAAGGGGGTGCCCTTCGCCGGGTCGGTGAGCGCGGCGAACTGCTCGGGGGTGATCTCGTACACGAACTCGGCCGGGTCGAACGTCGGCCACGAGGCCATGGCCGCCACCGTCCCCTCCTTGATGTCGAGGACCACCGTCGAGCCGCCGAAGATGACGGGCTGGCCCGTGTCGGGGTCGACGCTGCGCTGGGACTGGGACATCCCCTCGGCCAGCGCCTGCTCGGCCGCCTGCTGGGCCTCCAGGTCGATCGACAGCACCACGTCGTCGCCCTGGATCGGCTCGCGCCGGCTGAGCTCCCGGAGGGGCACGTTGTGGGCGTCGACCTCGAGGACGACCTCGCCGTCGACCCCTCGCAGGTCGTCCTCGAAGGCCCGCTCGATCCCGTCCTTGCCGATGCGCGAGGCGCGGCGGTACCCGCCCGGCGCGTCGGGACCTCCGGCCGCCTCCAGCTCCTCGGAGTTGATGGCCCCCACGTAGCCGAGCACGTGGGCGGCCAGGCTCCCGTGGGGATAGGCCCGCACGGCCAGCTGGCGGGCCTCGACGCCGGGAAGCTCGGCTTGGCGCTCGCGCACCTCGATGAGCACCTCCTCGTCCACGTCCTCGATCACGGGCACCGGGGTGAAGGGGCCGAGCGTGGTGTCGTTCAGCGTGGCCTCCAGCATCGAGGGAGGCCGGTCGACGATGGCGCCCAGGCGACGGAACACGACGTCCTGCTCGTCGTCGTCGAGGGTGTTGAGCTCCGCCCGGTTGACCGTGACCACGTTGGAGGCCCGGTTGCCCACCAGGATCTCCCCGTCACGGTCGAGGATGCGCCCCCGGGGGGCGGGCAGGGGGACCACCCGGCGCTGGTTGCGCTCGGCCGCCAGCTCGTGCTCTCCGGCGGTGAGCACCTGGAGGAACCACAGGCGGGCGAACAGGGCGGCGAAGAGCGACACGGCCACCACGGCCACGATGCCCAGGCGCAGGCGAGGCGTGTCGGCGGTCACCGCAGGACCGGTCCGGGGACGGGGCGCGAGTCGACGGCCCAGCGCATGGCCCGTAGGGCGAGGGGGCTCAGGGCCGCGTTCAGGATCCCCACCATGGCGGCCACGGTGGCCAGGCGCAATGACACCAGCTGCTCTTGGCCCAGCACCAGCCCGAGCACGGCGAAGGTCAGCACCCCACCGGCGCTGGCCACCAGGGTGGTGAGCACCGGGATCCAGCGCCCGGCGTGCAGGATCGTCTCGGCGAAGGCTCCGACCGAGTAGGCCACCAGGCTGTAGGCCAGGGCCGACAACCCGAAGGGCGTCTGCAGGAAGCAGTCGGCCAGCAGGCCGGTGCCGAAGCCGACCGCCGCACCGCGGTCGGGGCCGCCGGTCAACCCGGCCGCGACCGCCAGCAGCAACAGGACGTCGGCGGCCACGCCGAAGAGCCGGAGCTGGGGGAACACGGCGGTGTGCAGGACCACGGCGCCGAGCAGCAGCGGAGGCAGGCGCGTGGCCGTCGTCACCGGCTCGCCCCGATCACGTCGGCGCCGCCCCTCATCCCGGGCGCCACTGGAGCACCGACACCAGCCGGAGCTGGGCCAGCTCGGCCACCGGGCGGACCTCGACCCGGCGCTGGAGCTGGCCGGGGGCGGCTTCGGCCAGGGACACCCGGCCGACGGGGATGTCGGGAGGGAACATGCTGGCGTCGAGCCCGTCGGTGACCACCAGCTCCAGGAGGTCGACATCGGCCTCGGTGTCGACGAAGTCGAGCGACAGCGGCACCTCCGGCCCCTCGCCCGAAGCCACCGCCAGCTCGCCCGAGCGGGCCAGGCGTACGCCGACGGCCGAGGCCGGGTCGGTGACCAGCAGCACGGTCGAGCGACTGCCCGACACGCCCACCACCCGGCCGACCAGGCCGGCGCCGGTCACCACGGGCATGTCGACGCCGACGCCGTCGCCAGCGCCCCGGTCGAGCTCGATGGTCTGCTCGAAGTTGGAGATCGGGGTGGAGACGACCCGGGCGTTGATCCGGGGGACGTCGGGGGCGAGCTCGAGCTCGAGCAGGCGGCGTGCCTCGTCCAGCTCCTCCTCGGCCGACTCGTCCCGCAGCTCCGACCCCTCCAGCTCGGCGACGCGAGCCCGCAGGGCGGCGTTCTCCTCCTCCAGCTCGCCGTAGGCGGTGACGCCGGCGAGGGCGTCGCCCACCGGCTCCAGCACCGAGGCCGCCGCCGAGCGCACCGGGGACAGGGCGTCGGCGGCGCCGTCGCGCAGGGAGCCGATCAGACCGGCGCCGTCACCCCGGAAGTCCAGCGTGATGACAGTGATCGAGGTGAGGATCAGGAAGATCAGGGTCAGCCGGGAACGACCGCTGCGCCGGGAGAGTGCCACTGCGAGCGGGCGTCAGTGCTGGCTGGACGAAAAGAGCACGCCCTTGAGCGCGTCGAACTCCTCCAGGGACTGGCCCGAGCCGATGGCCACGGACTGCAGGGGGTTGTCGGCCACGCTGATGGGCATGCCCGTCTCGGCCTGGAGGCGCTCGGTGAGGCCGAGCAGCAGGGCGCCACCGCCGGTGAGGACGATGCCCTGCTCCATGATGTCGGCGGCCAGCTCGGGCGGCGTCTTGTCGAGCGTCACCTTGACGGCGTCGACCACCGACGACACCGGCTCGGCCAGGGCCTCGCGGATCTCGTCGGTGGAGGTGAGGATGGTCTTGGGCAGCCCGGTGACCAGGTCCCGGCCCCGGATCTCGGCGGTGAGCTCCTCCTCGAGGCCCCAGGCCGATCCCAGGGTGATCTTCACCTCCTCGGCGGTGCGCTCGCCCAGGGCCACGCTGTACTCCTTCTTGATGAACTGCAGGATGGCGTCATCGAGCTCGTCGCCCCCCACCCGCACCGACTGGCTGGCCACGATGCCGCCTAGGGAGATGACCGCCACCTCGGTGGTGCCGCCCCCGATGTCGACGATCATGTTGCCGGTGGGCTCCTGGACCGGCAGCCCGGCGCCGATGGCCGCCGCCATGGGCTCTTCGATGATGTAGGCCGGCTTGCGGGCGCCGGCGAACTCGGCCGCCTCCTGCACCGCCCGCTGCTCGACCCCGGTGATGCCCGAGGGGACGCAGATGACCATCCGGGGCTTCACCCAGCGGCGCTGGTGCACCTTGTGGATGAAGTACCGCAGCATCTTCTCGCAGATCTCGAAGTCGGCGATGACGCCGTCCTTCAGGGGCCGGATGGCCTGGATGTGGCTGGGGGTGCGGCCGAGCATGCGCTTGGCCTCGGTGCCGACCGCCACCGGGCGACCGTCCTTGATGTTGATGGCGACGACCGACGGCTCGTTGAGGACGATGCCCCGGCCGCGGACGTAGATGAGGGTGTTGGCCGTCCCCAGGTCGACCGCCATGTCGCGGCCAATGACGTTGGCGAGGAGGTTGTCGGACATGCGAGCGGTCCTCCGAACCGGGACGGGAGTGCGGCCAGGCTAGATCTCCCGCCCGTCGGCCCACAAGCCGGCGGGGGATCAGCTGACCGGGGGGAAGAAGAGGGCGATCTCCCGCTCGGCCGACTCGGCCGAGTCCGAGCCGTGGATCAGGTTCTCGCTCAGCAGGAGGCCGAGATCGCCCCGGATGGTCCCCGGTGGCGCCTGGGCCGGGTCGGTCGGACCCATGAGCGTCCGCACGATGCGCCAGGTGTCCTGGCCCAGCCCCTCCACCACCGCCACCAGGGCCGGACCCCGGGTGATGAAGGCGACCAGCTCGGCGAAGAAGGGCTTGCCCTCGTGCTCGGCGTAGTGGCGCCCGGCCGTCTGCTCGTCGATGGTTCGCAGCTCGGCGGCCACCAGGCGCAGGCCCTTGCGCTCGAGCCGGCGCACGATCTCCCCGGCCAGCCCCCGCTCGACCGCGTCGGGCTTGCAGATCACCAGCGTCCGGGACACGGCCGCCGAGGCTACCCGCCCTCCCCCTCTCCGCCCCTCGGCCCCTCGGCCCCTCGGCAGCGGCGGCGAGGGCTGCGGTCACCCGCTCGACGATGACGTGTGGTCGCTGGACGAGGTCCTCCCAGGTGAAGCGCAGGATCGTCCACCCGGCCAGGACGAGCCGGTTCTGGCGGTCGAGGTCGGCCTGGCGACGCTGGCGGCCGCTGTGCCAGTGGTCGCCGTCGCACTCGATGGCCAGGCGCGCCGGCACGTAGGCGAGGTCGACCTGGGCGACGAAGGCTCCGGCGGCGTCGGACACCACGTGCTCGAGCTCTGGGGGCATGAGCCCGGCCGCTTCCAGCAGACGGGCGACACGACGCCCGAACTCGCTGGGACGGAGGCCCGACGTGCCCAAGCGTCGCTCCAGCAGCGGCCGCAGCACGCCGACGCCTCGCCGGCCTCGCCGCGCGACCTGGATGACGCGGTCCCGTACCTGCTCGGGCGTGGTCAACCGCCGCTGCAGGGCGTCGTCGAACGCTTGCTCCACCTTGTGGCGGTGCACGACCGCGCCCAGGTCGATCAAGGTCCGCTCGATGGTCGTGATCGGGATGGCGTCGCGCTCGGTCCGATCCACGTCACCCAGGTCGGTGCTCTCGTGGACCCGCACCCCGCGTCGCTGGCGACGCAGCCACCGCGGCGTGGTGACCTCGACAATCCCGGGCCGGAACCCGTCGAGTCCCCACAGCGCTGCCGCCGTCCGGT
>JADDRA010000011.1:0-247 GCA_016781105.1 Actinomycetota bacterium
CGCACACCGCTTCCCGAGCCGCAGATCACCATGGCGCCGTCTCCGGACATCCCTCAACTCGTCAACCTGGCGACGTATCTCTGGCTGCCCGCCGAGCAGTGGCAGCCCGAAACGGCGTCGGCTACCGCCGGCGGCGTCACCTCGACGGTGACCGCCACGCCCAAGCGCGTGGTGTGGGACATGGGCCAGGGCGACACGGTCGTGTGCAACGGCCCCGGCCTGCCCTACCGCCCGGACCTTCCCGACG
>JADDRA010000011.1:258-3357 GCA_016781105.1 Actinomycetota bacterium
TCCGACTGTCACTTCACCTACCGGGCCTCCTCGGCGGGCCAGCCCGACCAGGCCTTCACCGTGACGGCCACCGTCGAATGGGAGACGAGCTGGGCGGTCACCGGCGCCCCCGGGGGCGGCACTCTAGGCACGGTCAGCCGCTCGTCGAGCATCGACGTGCAGGTGGCCGAGCTCCAGTCCCTCAACGTCACTCCACTACTGGGAGCACAACATGGCATCAACGCAGCAGCTCCGGGACAGTCGGCCGACCACTAACGGCACCCACCGCACGATCAGCACTCTTGCCGGCGCCGCCGTCGGCAGGCGCTCGGCCCCGCTGGCGCTGGTGGGGGTGGCCGCGGTGGTCGTCGGTGCGCTGGTGTTCCTGGGCCTCTACGCCGGGATCGACAGTCGCCAGTCGGTGTTGGTGGCCACCCGTGTGGTGGCTCCCGGACAGGTCATCACCGCCGAGGACCTGGGCGTGGTGAGCATCTCGGTAGCCGAGGGGACGGCCGTGGTGCCCTCAGCGGAAGCTTCCTCGGTGGTGGGCCAGACCGCGGCGGTGGGCCTGGTCCCTGGGGCCATCTTGTCCCCGTCGCAGCTTGGGGCGTCCTCGGGGCTGCAGCCCGGCCAGGCTCAGGTGGGTGTCGCCCTCCAGCCCGGTCAGTCCCCGCTCGGTCTGCGCAAGGGCAGCCGGGTCAGGGTGGTGGACAGCGGCGGGGTCGTCGGCGGCGAGGAGGTCAACGCTGCGGTGTTGTCGACAGAAGCCGTGGTGTCCGACGTGGGCCCGGCCTCGGCCAGCTCGGGGACTTCGGTGGTGTCGCTCACCGTCCCCGAGCAGGACGCCACAGCGGTGGCCGCCGCCGGCAACGCCGGTCGAGTCAGCCTCGTGGTGCTGCCGTCATGAGCCTGATCGCGGTGGCCGCGGCCAAGTCGTCGCCCGGTGTCTCGACACTGGCCGAGCTGCTCGTGCAGCTACGGCCGACCGAGCGGCGCTGCGTGTTGGCGGACTGCGACCCCGCCGGCGGCGACTGGCTCTTACGCCCTGGGGTGAGCCCTGCGCCCGGCTTGGTCAGCTTCGCCACCGCGGGCCGCCGGGAGCTCGGCTCCGACGAGCTGCTCGCTCATCTGCAGCAGGTGGGTGAGGGCCTGGAGGTTCTGGTGGCGCCGGCGGCCGCTCGCCAGGCGTCGGGCGCGCTCGAGCTCCTGGGTGAGCGGGTGGTGCCTCATCTGCGGGCCCTCCCCGCCTTGGACGCCGTGGCGGACTGCGGGCTGTTGTCGCCGACCTCGCCGGCGTTACCGCTCGTGCGCGGTGCCGACCTGGTGGTGCTGGTCAGTCGCTCTACCGCCCGGGCCATGGTGCACCTGGCCCCGTGGGTGGAGCAGCTGGTCGGCGAGGGATCGGCGGTGGTGGTGGTCATGGTCGACCGCGGCGGCGCCCGCCACGAGGCCACCTATCGAAGCGTCGAGGTGGCCGAGGCGCTGGGCGTCGAGGTCCTGGGGCCGGTGGCCGACGACGCCGACGCTGCCGCTCGCCTGTGGGCCGTCCCGGGCCGGTTGGCCGGGATGTCCCGCAGCCTCCTGGTGCGCTCCGCCACCCCTGTCGCCGAGGCGGTGTTCGCACGGCTGGGCTCCACTACCGAGGCGCAACCTGCTCCGGTTTGGGAGACCCAGGCGGTGACCTGGTGACCGGGGCGGAGCTGGCCAGCGCCCAGCAGGCGCTGCGCCGGCAGGTGGCCGAGCAGCTGGTGGGCCAGATCGAGTCGGCCGAGGCCCGCTCCGGCGTGCGCCTCGGCGACCTGGACGCCGAGATGCTGACGACCAGCCTGGTGAACGCCGCCGTCGGCGCCTACGTCCGCGAGTGTCTCCACAGCGGCCGGCCCGTCCCCTCGACCGAGGAGGAGGAGCAGCTGGCCCGCACGGTGACCGACGACCTGCTGACTCCCAGCTCCAAGCTCCAGCCGTACTTCCAGGACCCTCGCGTGGTGAGCATCCGAGCCAACAACCACCACACGACGTGGATCACCTACGTGGACGGCACCAAGGTGCGGGGGCCAGCGCTGGCCACGGACAACGCCGGGCTCGTCGAGCTGATCCGGGGTCTGGCCGAGGAGGCCTACCGCCACGACGGCATCGAGCGCCGCTTCGACGCCGGCTCGCCCAAGCTGGACTGCGCCCTGCCCAACGGGGACCGCGTCTTCGCCCTCATGGTGGTCAGCGGCGACGCCATGTTCGTCATCCGCCGCCACAACTTCCTCGACCTGGTCACCCTGGAGGACCTGGCGGCCACCGGGATGCTCTCGTCGATCGAAGTCGAGCTCCTGCGGGCGATGGTGATCGCCAAGTTCAACCTGGTCATCACCGGGGGCATGGGCGCGGGCAAGACCACCCTCATTCGGGTGGCGGCCAACACCATCCCGCCCGAGCAGCGCAAGGTGGTGCTCGAGGACACGCCCGAGCTCGGCCTGGAGCGCTTCCCCGAGCTGCACCCCGACGTCATCAGCGTGTGCCCTCGCGGTGCCAACGTGGAGGGGGCGGGCACCATCTCCATGGGCGAGCTGGGGGAGTGGTTGCTGCGAGCCGAGGGCGAGCGCTTCCTGGTCGGCGAGGCCCGGGGCGGCGGCGAGATCATGCCGCTGCTGACGGCCATGACGTGTGGCAACGAGGGCTCGATGACCACGATCCACGCGCCGTCCACCAAGGCTGCCTTCGCCAAGCTGGCGCTGTACTGCGCCCGCTCGGCCGAGCGTCTCCCCCTCGAGCAGGCCAACCAGCTCATCGCCGCCGCCGTCGACTTCGTCATCCACCTCGAGGCCCGCCCTGGGCCCGGGAAGGTGGAGCGCTACATCTCGTCCATTCGTGAGGTGGAGGGGGTGTCGGAGGGCGCCATCGTGTCCAACGAGGTGTGGCGGCGGGGGTCTGACGGTCGCTCCGGGCCCTGTGGGGAGTTCTCGGCCGAGACCCTGCGCCGGCTGGAGAATGCCGGCTTCGACAGCGGCCCCTGGGGGGGCGCTTCGATGGGTCGACGGGGATGAACCCGCTGCTGTCCCTGGTCGCCGGCGCCGTCGTCGGCTGCGGGCTGTTCCTCATCGTGCTCGGGCTGCGGCGGGTCCCTTGTCG
>JADDRA010000011.1:3438-4116 GCA_016781105.1 Actinomycetota bacterium
CGTGGCGCTGTTGGCCCTTCTGGCTACGGGCTGGCCCGTCGGTGCCCTGCTGGCAGGCGGGATCGCGCTGAGCCTGCCGTCGGTGTTCGGTGGCAAGGGTGCTCGGGCTGCCGAGATCGTCCGGGTGGAGGCCATCGCCACCTGGGCCGGCCAGCTCCGGGACATGCTCAGCGGCGGCAACGGGCTGCTGGAGACGATCGAGGCCACCGCTCCCTTCGCCCCAGCGCCCATCCGCCCGGAGGTGGCTCGACTGGCCGTGGGCATGCGCCGGGGCCGCCTGGTCCCGGCCCTGCGGGCCTTCGCCGCCGACGTCGACGACCCCATGGCCGACCTGGTGGTGGCCTCGCTGGTGGTGGCCACCACCGAGCAGGTGGGCCGCCTCGGCGAGCTGCTCGGGATGCTGGCGGCGCGCACCAACGAGCAGGCCGCCCTGCGCATGCGCATCGACAAGGACCGGGCCAGCGTGCGCACCCAGGTCAAGGGCGTGGTCCTGGTGACGGTCGTCTCCCTGGTCGGGCTGACCCTCTCCGATCGCGGTCTGCTGGACGCCTACGACAGCGCCGAGGGCCAGGTGGTCCTGGCCGTGATCGGCTCGTGCTTCCTGGCCGGCTTTGCCCTGCTGGCCCGCCTGGCCCGCCCCCAGCGCCTGGAGGGCTTCGTGCTGGCCGAGGAGGCTCC
>JADDRA010000011.1:4381-5557 GCA_016781105.1 Actinomycetota bacterium
ACATGGCGCTGCGGGCTGCGGGCGCCACCATCGGTGTCGGGGTGGTCGCCGGCGCCGGGCTCCTGGCCAGCCTGGTGGGGGTCTCGTTGTCGCTGCTCACCATCGCCTGGCTGGCCGCGGGCGCGGCCATGGTGGGCTTCGTGGTGCCCGACTCCCTGGCCCGCAGAGAGGCGGTGGCGCGCCGGACCGGTTTCCGCCAGGCGCTGGCCTTCTTCCTCGACCTGGTCATCGTGGTGCTGGCCGGCGGCGCCGGCGTGAGCTCGGCCGTCCGCCAGGCCTCCGAGGCCGGCGACGGGTGGGCCTACCTGCAGATCCGAGGTGCCCTGGCCCGGGGCCGGGTGCGCCGAGACCCCCCCTGGGTGGTGCTGGGCCAGCTGGGCGCCGAGCTTCGGATCACCGAGCTCGAGGAGCTGGCCGCCGCCGTCTCGCTGGCCGAGCGGGAGGGGGCCTCGGTGCGCCAGTCCCTCACCGCCAAGGCTGCCTCCATCCGCGACCACCAGCTGGCCGACGTCGAGGCCAGCGCCTCGTCGGCCACCGTGCGCATGGCAGCACCGCTGGTGCTGCTGGGCCTCGGCTTCTGCGGCTTCATCCTCTACGGCGCTGTCACCAGCGTCTTCGTCGGCGCATGAGCGCCGGTCCCTCCCACCAACCAAAGGAAGCAACGCCATGACCGAGATCAACATCCTGCGCCACTGCTGGCTCGTGGTACGCGCCCGGATGGACGCCATGCACGACGACGAGCGGGGCATCACCACCCTGGAGGCGGTCTTGTGGATCGGGGGCCTGGCCGTGCTGGCCATCGCCACCGTGGCCCTCATCACCAGCAAGGTGAACGACTCCGTGGCCAACATCCCCACCGGTCCTTAGGAGGACCTCGATGTCGCGGTCACCGGTGGCAGCTGCGCGCCTCGGTTGCCTCGCGCAGCCAGGGTGCCGGCGATGGCCTGGGGCCCGCGACGACGAGTCGGGGGTCGCCACCCTGGCGGTGGTCCTCGTCATCCCCGCCGTGCTGTTCCTGGTCTCGACCGTGGCCCAGCTCGTCGTGTACTACCACGCCAGCCACCTGGCCACCGCCGCGGCGCAGGAGGCGGCCCGGGCCGCCCAGCTGGCCGACGGCAGCGAGCAGAGCGCTCGGGCCTACGGGGAGGACTTCCTGGCCCAGGCCGGGCCCAACCT
>JADDRA010000043.1 GCA_016781105.1 Actinomycetota bacterium
TCGGGGCCTGGTGGGCGCTGGCCGCCCTGGCCGGTCTCCTCTCCGACTGGCCGGTCCCGGCGGAGCGGTTGGGGGAGGCCGCCGCCGAGCTGCGCTGGCTGCGGTGGGAGCCGGCCACCTGGTCGGGAGGCTGGTCCCTGCACCTCGCCGTGGAGGACCCGGCCGACGAGATGGCCTGGGCCGTCGCCGCCACCGATCGGGGCTGAGCCGGCGCCCCAGCCGGGCGGGTGCGGTCCGACCCGGGGGCTAGGCGCAGGCCGCGCAGATGCCGATGAGGTCGAGCCGGTGGTGCTCGGGGGTGAAGCCGGTGGCTGTGGACACCTCGGTGATGGCCCGGGCCACGGTGCGCTCGAGCTGGGGAGAGGCGGTGTAGTCCTCCACACCGCCACAGGCGGAGCAGATGAGGTGGTGGTGGTGGTGGGTCAGGTCCTCGGCCAGCTCGTAGCGGGCGAAGTCGTCGGTCGTGACCACCCGATGCACGGCGCCGGCCTGGGTCAGGACCGCCAGGTTGCGGTAGACCGAGCTCTGGGCCAACTCGCCGTCGAGCACGAGCACGTCGGGGATGGACAGCGGGTGCCTCGTCTCGGCCAGGAGCTCGACGAGGGCCCGGCGCTGGCTGGTGTAGCGCTGGCCCACCCCCCGGAGCCGCTCGGCAACGGTGGTGTGGAGCTCGTCCGGCATGCGGGTCAGGGTACCAGCCTTCCTGAGAACCGCTGAGAACCAGGGATCGCGCCCGGCACCGCCACCACCGGCGCTACCGTGCCCGCGTGACCCGTCGAGGCACGACCACGGCCCTGGTGGTGCTCGTCGCCCTCCTCACGCCGGGATGCGCGGCGGCGGCCGGTGACGGGGCGATGAGACGCGTGGCCGCGGTCGGCCCCCGCTCGGGCGTGGACGGGGCTGGGCCTGCCTCGGCGGTGGGGGGGCCCGATGGCGCCGGCCCGCCCGGTGCTGTCGAGCTGGCGCCGCCGCGTCCGGCCGTGAAGGTGGTGGCGCCCCCCACCACCGTGGCCCCGGCACCTCCGACGGTCCCTCCGCCTCCCACCCTGGCGACCTCACCGGTCACCAGGGCGGCGCCGGTCACCACGGCGGCGCCGGTCACCACGGCGGCGCCGGTCTCCGTGCCCGCACCACCGCCGTCGCGGTCGGTCACCGAGCAGCCCTGGACCCCCTTCGCCGCCGTAGGTGGCGTCACCCTCTTCCACCCGTCCGACCGGGTCGAGCGGGTGGGCTTCCACCAGTCGAACCACGACGGCGCCCGCCAGCTCGACGTGCTGGCGACGGCCGTGTCCCCGGTCACCCTCGAGAGCCGGAGCCGTGCCACCGAGGGGCGTACGGCGGCCGACGTCGTGGTCGACCCCAGCGCCGAGATCCGCTCGCCGGTGAGCGGCCGGGTCCTCCGGGCCGGCACCTACGTCCTGTACTGCGAGTACTCCGACGACTACGCCGTGGTCGAGCCCGACCAGCACCCGGGGTGGGAGGTCAAGCTGCTCCACATCGACGGGGTGCGGGTGAGGCCCGGTGACCGCGTGGTGGCGGGCGAGACGGTCGTCGCCGGCCGGGCCACTCAGCTGCCCTTCGAGTCCCAGGTCGACAAGGTCGGGGCGGTGGAGCCGGCCTGGCCCCACGTCCACATCGAGGTCGTCGACCCCTCCATCCCCGACCGCCCGTCGCCCGGCGGCGGTTGCGACTGAGGCTCGCTCAGCTCGCGCCGGCGGCGCTGCCCTCCACCCGGGCGAGACGGTCCCGGTAGTAGGCCTCCATCGACGCGTTGGCCGAGCGGATCTCGGCCAGGGCGCCGACCACGGCCGGCCAGGCCCGGCCCGGGACCGCGCTGTAGAGCTCCTCGTCGCGCAGGCCGGTGGAGATGCGGTTGCCGGCGCAGCCCAGGCTGATGGCGCTCTGGCCCGACTGCAGGGCCAGGGGCAGGACGGCGCAGCCCGGGCGCCCGGCCGTGGGCGCGGACATGGGTGAGACCCCCGCCCGCAGGGCGGCCTCGTGGAGGAGCATGGCCTGGCCCGGGGTTGCGGCCACCACGACCACGTCGGGCTCGAAGGGTGCCGAGGCCGCCGGGGCGTAGGCGATGTAGCGCACGGGACCGGCCACGGTCGGGATCGAGGGGACCTCGGCCGGGTCGACGTAGCCGGCGCCCACCATGAGCTCCACCGCCTCTCCGAGCTCTCCCGCCTGCTCCTCGTGCGCCTCGATCCCGTGCACGTGGCTCCCCACCGGGCAGTGGCGGTGGTCGGCGGGCTCGGTGTAGAAGGTCCGGCCCGACCGGGCCTGGCGCCAGAAGGCGCACCCGGCCGCCACCGGCCCGCCGTCCCAGGGCGCCACTCCCTCGGGGGGTTGCTCGAGGAAGGCGATGGCCACCGGGTCGATGTCGAGACCCGAGGGTGCGCTGGGGGTGGAGGCGTCGGTCACGGGGGCTCCTTGGCTCGGGGCTGGGGGACAGGCCCGTGGGGGCGGCGCGGCCGTCACATCCTACGAGGTGGACCCTCAGGGGGCGGAGGGGCATGGGTAGCGTGGGTGGGTGGGCGCCGCTGACCAACCCCTGTCGGGCACCTGCATCGGCGTCACCGCCGATCGCCGGAGCAGCGAGCAGGCCGAGCTGTTCCGCCGGCGCGGCGCCGAGGTGCTCCACGGGCCGACCATGGTCACCGTCGACCTGTCGGCCGAGGAGCCGCTGCGGGCAGCCACCGCCGCGCTGGTCGAGGAGCCGCCCGACTACCTGGTGGTGACCACCGGCATGGGCCTGCGCCTGTGGCTGGAGGCCGCCGCCGGCTGGGGCCTCCTCGACGGGCTGACGGCCGCCCTGGGTGCCGGCACCGTCGTCGCCCGGGGGGCCAAGGCGGCGTCGGCCGCCCGTCGAGCGGGCCTCGACGTCGCCTGGCGAGCCTCCGGGGAGACGATGGACGAGGTCGTAGACCACCTGCGGGCCGACGCGTCCGCGGCCCGGCACCGGCCGCGCGTGGCCCTGCAGCTCTTCGAACCCTCCGCCCACCCCTCGACCGAGGCGCTGCGAGCCCTGGCGCGCCCGCTGGTGGAGGTCCCGGTCTACCGCTGGCGCCTCCCCGAGGACGTGCGCCCGGCCCGAACCCTGATCGACGCCGCCATCGACGGCCACCTCGATGCCGTGACCTTCACCAGCCAGCCGGCCGTACGCCACCTGGTGCGCATCGCCGAGGACGTCGGGCGCCGCGAGCCGCTGCTGGCCGCCCTGAACGGCCCGGTGCTGTGCGCCTGCATCGGGCCGGTGTGTGCGGCGGCGGCCAGGGAGGTCGGCATCGCCGAGCCGCGCTGGCCCGAGCCGCCCCGGCTCCCGGCCATGGTCCGCCAGGTCGGCCAGCTCCTCGCCGCCCGGGGAAATCCCGGCAAAGCTGAGTAGGTAGGTCAACTATTGGTAGGGTGAGGGGGATGCGTTGCACCGAGCCCCCCGTGGCCTCGACCGTCGACCCGGCGGCCCAGGCCGACATCGAGAAGTTCGAGCGGATGCTGGCGTCGTACCTGGCCGGCGACCTCGACGAGGACCGCTTCCGGATCTTCCGCCTCAACAACGGCATCTACGGCCAGCGCCAGGGCGGCCACAACCAGATGGTGCGGGTCAAGGTGCCCTACGGCTCGCTGCGCCCCGAGCAGCTCGAGATGATGGCGCAGGTCGCCGAGGAGTACTCCCGGGGGTGGGGACACATCACCACCCGCCAGAACATCCAGTTCCACTTCGTCGCCCTGGAGCGGGTGCCCGCCCTGTTGCGGGAGCTGGCCAGCGTGGGCCTCACCACCAGGGAGGCGTGCGGCGACACCGTGCGCAACGTGGTCGGCTGCCACCTGGCCGGGGCCTGCCCCTACGAGGTGCTCGACATCAGCCCGTGGGCCGAGGCCACCTACCGTCACTTCCTGCGCCACCCCTACGCCCAGCGCATGCCCCGCAAGTTCAAGATCAACTTCTCGGGCTGCGCCACCGACTGCGGCCAGGCCATGTTCAACGACGTCGGCGTGGTGGCCGTGAGCCGCCCCCGGCCCGACGGCACCGTCGAACCCGGCTTTCGGGTCTTCATCGCCGGCGGCCTGGGGGCCAACCCCCACCCGGCCCAGGCCCTGGAGGACTTCACCGCCCGGGAGGACCTCCTGCCCACGATCGAGGCGGTGCTGCGCACCTTCGACCATTACGGCAACCGCGACAACAAGCTGCGGGCCCGGATGAAGTGGCTGGTCGACACCATGGGCATCGACGAGCTCCGGGAGCGCATTCTCAAGGAGCGCCGGCTCCTGCACGCCTCCTCGTCGTGGCCCGGCGGCATCCCCGAGTCGGTGCTCACCCACGGTGACGAGCCCGCGGGGGTTTCGGGCGCCCAGAGCCCCACCCCGCTGGGCTGGGGCACCCCCGTCGAGCTGCGCCGGCGCGACCGCTACGGCCGCTGGGACGACGCCAACGTGGTGCGGGGCACGGCCAAGGGCACCGTCTCGGCCATGGCCTACGCCCGCCTGGGCGACATCACCGCCGAGCAGTTCCGGGCCCTGGCGTCCATCCAGCGGGAGCTGAGGGCCGACGTGCGGGTGACCAACCGCCAGAACCTGGTGTTCCGGGAGCTCACCGAGGAGCAGCTGCCCACCCTCCACGCCCGCCTGGAGACCCTCGGCATGGCCGAGCCCGGGGCCGAGCTGGCCCGGGACGTGGTGAGCTGCCCCGGCGCCGACACCTGCAACCTGGCGGTCACCCAGTCCCGGGGCCTGGCCGACGACATCGGCCGGGCGCTCGAGGAGGCCGGGCTGGCCGACCTGGGCGGGGTCCGCATCAACATCTCGGGCTGCACCAACTCCTGCGGCCAGCACCACGTGGCCGACATCGGCTTCGTGGGCGTCGAGCGGCGGGCCCACGGGCGCTCGGCGCCCGGCTACCAGATGCTGCTGGGCGGCTACCTGGGCCAGACCGAGGTGGAGTTCGGGCGCAAGGCCCGGCGGCTCCCGGCCAAGGCGGCCGGTGCGGCCACGGTGCGGGTGGTGGGCCGCTTCGCCGCCGAGCGCGACGTGGGGGAGAGCTTCGCCCGGTGGCTGGAGCGCAGCGGCGGCGCCAAGGCCGTGGGCGACACCCTGGCCGACCTCGACGTCTTCCCCACCCCCGAGGAGGACCCCAGCTTCTTCGTCGACTTCGACGAGACCGGCCCCTACGTCAGCGAGGTCGGGGCCGGGGAGTGCATGGGCTCGTGACCGACACCGTGGTCAACCTCCGCCGGTCCGCCTCGCCCCCGGTCGCGCCGGTCGCGTTCAGCGCCGCCGCCCTGGCCGAGCTCGACGCCGCGTTCGAGGCGGCGACGGCCACCGAGATCGTGGCCTGGGCGGTCGAGCAGTTCCACCCCGCCCTCAGCCTGGCCTCGTCGATGACCGACGCGGTGCTGATCGACCTGGCCTGGCGGGTCGAGCCCTCGATCGAGGTCCTGTTCATCGACACCGGCTACCACTTCCCCGAGACCCTGCAGACCCTGGAGCGGGTGCGCCGCCACTACGGGTTGAACCTGAAGGTCATGACGGTGCCCCCCCACGACCAGGAGCTGTGGCGGATCGATCCGGAGAACTGCTGCTCGGCGGTGAAGGTGGGCCAGCTCGATCGGGCCCTGGCCGGCAAGGCGGCGTGGATGAGCGGGTTGCGCCGGGCCGAGTCGCCCAGCCGGGCCGGGGCGCCGGTGGTGTCCCACGACGTGCGGGGCCTGGTCAAGATCAACCCGCTGGCAACCTGGGACGACGACGACGTCGCCCGCTACATCGACGAGCACGACGTGCCCGTCAACCCCCTGCTCGAGCGAGGGTACCGCTCCATCGGGTGCGCGCCCTGCACCCTGCCCACCGAGGAGGGCTCGGGAGCCCGGTCCGGCCGCTGGCAGGGCAGCGGGAAGACCGAGTGCGGGCTGCACCTGTAGCCGCCGCCGAACGGCAGGTTCGCGGCCAGGTTGCTCAGCCTCGGGGGCGTCGGTAGGTGGCGGGCTTCCGCTACCCGGTCTCGCTGGAGGTGGCCGGCCGGCGCTGCGTGATCGTGGGGGGCGGCACGGTGGCCGAGCACAAGGCTCGGGGGCTCCTCGAGGCCGGTGCGGGCGTCGTGGTGATCGGCGGCGAGGTCAGCGCCGGGATCGAGGAGCTGGCCCGGGCCGGGCAGGTCGAGCTGGTGCGGCGGCCGTACGCCAGCGGCGACCTGGCCGGGGCCTTCCTGGCGGTCGCCGCCACCGACGACCCTGCCGTCAACGCCGCGGTGTACGAGGAGGGGGACCGCTCCAAGGTGCTGGTGAACAGCGTGGACGACGTGGCCCACTGCCACTTCGCCGTCCCCTCGATCGTGCGCCAGGGCGACCTCACCCTCGCCATCTCCACCGGTGGCAAGGCGCCGGCGCTGGCCAAGAAGTTGCGCAAGGCCCTGTACGGCCAGCTGGGCCCCGAGTACGCCGAGGTGGTGGAGCTGGTGGGCGAGGTGCGCGTGGCCGCCCGTCCCCAGCGGGAGCGGGTCGACCTCGACACCTGGGCGGCGCGCTGGGAGGCCGCCCTCGACGACGAGGTGGTCGCCCTGGTGGGCGAGGGACGCACCGAGCAGGCCCGGGCCCGCCTGCTCGGCGCCCTGGCGGGGGAGCCCGAGGCGCCCGCTGCGCGCTCGTGACCTCGTGAAGGGCCCCGGGGACGACGGTAGGATCGCCGGGGTGACGGCTCGCCGACCCCGCCGCCGCATCCCCGAGGCGACGGTGGCCCGGCTCCCGGTCTACCTGCGCAGCCTGTTGGAGCTGGCCGGGAGCGACACGGTGACCATCTCCTCGGAGCGCCTGGCCGAGCTGGCCGGGGTCAACGCGGCCAAGGTGCGCAAGGACCTCTCCTACCTCGGCTCCTACGGCACCCGGGGTGTGGGCTACGACGTGGAGTTCCTGCTCTTCCAGATGAGCCGGGAGCTGGGCCTGACTCAGGACTGGCCCGTCGTGATCGTCGGGGTGGGCAACCTGGGCCACGCCCTGGCCAACTACGCCGGCTTTGCCGAGCGGGGGTTCCCCGTGGGCGCCCTGGTCGACGCCGATCCGGGCAAGGTGGGCGAGCGCGTGGGTGAGCTGGTGATCCGCAGCATCGACGAGCTGGACGAGATCGTGGCCGCGCTGGGGGCGTCCATCGGCGTCGTGGCCACGCCGGCGCCCGTCGCCCAGGACGTCGCCGACCGCCTGGTGGCGGCCGGGGTGCGCTCCATCCTCAACTTCGCCCCGGCGGTGGTGACCGTGCCGCCCGACGTCTCCCTGCGCAAGGTCGACCTCGCCGTCGAGCTGCAGATCCTCAGCTTCTACCAGCAGCGCCGCAGCGCCCTGGTGGCGCCGGTCGCCGCCGCGCCGGCCGAGGTGGAGGAGGCGCCCGCGTCGGCTCCGTCCGGGGTCCCCGGCGCCGTGGCCCCGCCCCTGCCCGTCGCCGCCGCCGCCGCCGGCGGTGGCAGCAGCACCAGCAGCAAGGCCTCTCCGTGAGCCCCGGGCTCGGGGTGGCGAGTTGGCACAGGCCCGCCCGGTCGGGGAGCCTGGGGCGGGGAAGGGCAACCGGACCAGCACGGGAGCGAAGGGAGGCTCGGGCCCAGTGTCGGTGATCGTGGTCGGGCTCAACCACCGCAGCGTGCCCCTCGAGGTGCTCGAGCGCATGACGGTGCCCCGGGCCCGGATGGCCAAGGCGCTGGACGACCTGATGGGCCGCGACGACCTGTCCGAGGTGGTGGTGCTCTCCACCTGCAACCGCACCGAGATCTACGCTCACGCCGAGCGCTTCCACGGGGCGGTGGGCGATGTCAGGGACTTCCTGGCCGAGCTGGGCGCGCTGGCCCCCGAGGACTTCGCCGACCACCTCTACACCTTCCACGACGCCGGCGCCGTGGCCCACCTGTTCACCGTGGCCGCCGGGGTGGACTCCGCCGTGGTGGGCGAGACCGAGATCCTGGGCCAGGTCAAGGCGGCCTGGGAGCTGGCCGCGGCCGAGGGGGCGACCGGTCCGGTGCTCGACATGCTGTTCCGCCACGCCCTGGAAGTGGGCAAGCGGGTGCGCACCGAGACTGCCATCTCCCGCCACATCACCTCGGTCTCCCAGGCCGCCGTCGCCCTGGCCGCCGAGCGCCTCGGTTCCCTGGCCGGTCGCCGCGCCCTGGTCCTCGGGGCGGGCGACACCGGTGAGCGCATGGTCTCGTCCCTGGCCCAGGCCGGGGTGAGCGAGGTCCTGGTGGCCAACCGGACCTGGGAGCGGGCCGAGGCGCTGGCCAACCGGGTCGGGGGGCGGGCGCTCGGGCTCGCCCACGTCCCGGGAGCCCTGGCCGAGGTCGACCTCCTGCTGACCTCCACCGGCGCCTCGTCGGTCCTGGTCGACCACGGTGACCTCGAGGGCGTGGTCGCGGCCCGAGCCGGTCGTCCCCTGCTCATCGTCGACGTGGCCGTGCCTCGCGACGTCGACCCCGGGGCGGCCGACCTGGAGGGCGTCACGCTGCTCGACATGGACGACCTGCGGGCCTTCGCCGAGCGGGGCCTGGCCGAGCGGCGCCGGGAGGTGACCCGGGCCCGAGACCTCATCGACGACGAGGTGTGCCGCTACCGGGAGGCCATCACCGCCCGGCAGGTCGCGCCCCTGGTCACCGCCCTGCGCCGTCGGGTCGACGAGCGCTGCGCCGCCGAGGTGGCCCGGGTGGGGCGAGACCTCGAGCCCGCCCAGCGGGCCGCGGTGGAGGCGGCCGTGCGGGGCGTGGTGGCCAAGCTGCTGCACGAGCCCACCGTCCGTCTCAAGGGCTCGGCCGGCTCTCCCCGGGGCGAGCGCCTGTCGGAGGCCCTGCGCGACCTGTTCGACCTCCCCACCGCCGACTAGGCCCGGACCGGGAGGTGCTGCCGGCCGTGCCGGTGGTGCGCATCGCCACCCGGGGAAGTCCGCTGGCCCGCTGGCAGGCCGAGCACGTGGCCGGCCTCCTGCGCGAGGCCGTCCCCGGGTTGGAGACGGCCCTGGTGGCGGTCGAGACCCTCGGCGATCGAGCCCAGGAGCGGCCGATCTGGGAGCTGGGGGGCCAGGGGGTCTTCGTCAAGGAGGTGCAGGCGGCGGTGCTGGCCGGGCGGGCCGATCTCGCCGTCCACTCGGCCAAGGACCTCCCGTCGGCCCCGGCGCTGGCCACCCCCGGGCTGGTCATCGGCGCCGTCCCCGCGCGGGGCGACGCCCGGGATGCGCTGGTGGGCGCGCGCCTCGCCGACCTGGCGCCCGGTGCCCGGGTGGCAACCGGCTCGAGCCGGCGCCGGGCCCAGCTGGCCGACCTGCGGCCCGACCTGACCTTCACCGGCCTGCGAGGCAACATCGACACCCGCCTGGCTCGTGCCGCCGACCACGGGGCGATCGTGCTGGCCGCCGCCGCCCTGGCCCGCCTCGGTCGCCGGGCCGAGGTGAGCGAGGTGCTGGCGCCGTCGACGATGGTGCCCCAGGTCGGCCAGGGCGCGCTGGCGGTGGAGTGCCGGGAGGACGACGAGGCCGCGCGGCGCCTGGTCGCCACCGTGGAGCACCCGCCTTCCCGGCGGACGGTCGAGGCCGAGCGGGCGTTCCTGGCCGCCCTGGGCGGAGGATGCGAGCTCCCCGTCGGGGCCCACGCCAGCGAGGACGGAGGCGGCCGGCTGTGCCTGCGCGCGATGCTGGCCAGCCTCGACGGCCGCGTGGTGCTGCGCGACGAGGTGACGGCCGAACCGGGCGCCGATCCGGGCCAGGTCGGCGCCGGCCTCGGTCGACGGCTGCTGGAGACCGGGGGTGGCCGGGCGCTGATGGCGGACCTGGACGGGCGCTGAGCATGGTGGCCCATCCGGTGGCGCGCGGATGACCGCCCCGTGACCGTCTACCTCGTGGGGGCTGGGCCGGGGGATCCCGGCCTCCTCACCCGGCGGGGGGCCGAGGTGCTGGCCCGGGCCGAGGTGGTGGTCCACGACCGGCTGTCGGTGGCGTCCCTGCTCGACCTGGCTCCGGCGGGGGCCGAGCGCATCAGCGTGGGCAAGACCCCGCGAGGGCCCAGCACCCCCCAGGACGAGATCAACGTGCTGCTGGTGGCCCGGGGCGGCGCCGGCCAGGAGGTGGTGCGCCTCAAGGGAGGTGACCCCTTCGTCTTCGCCCGGGGTGGCGAGGAGGCGGCCGCCCTGCAGGCGGCGGGTGTGGCCTTCGAGGTCGTCCCCGGGATCACCTCGGCCGTGGCCGTGCCCGCCTATGCCGGGGTGCCCCTCACCGCCCGGGGCCTCAACACCACCGTCACCGTGGTGACCGGGCACGAGGACAGCCTGGGAGGCGGCCGCACCGACTGGCCCGCGGTGGCCCGCCTGGGGGGCACCATCGTGGTCCTGATGGGGGTGGCCACCCGGGGCTTCATCGCCGAGCAGCTCATGGACGGCGGGCTCGACCCGGCCACTCCGGTGGCGGCCGTGCGCTGGGGGACCAGGCCCGAGCAGGAGACCGTGCGGACCACACTGGCCGGCCTGGGGGCGGCCGCCATCGCCTCCCCGGCCGTGATCGTGGTCGGGGCCGTGGCCGGCCTCGACCTGGCCTGGTACGAGCGCCGGGCGCTGTTCGGCCGGACCGTGGTGGTGACCCGGCCACCGGCGACCGCATCGGCCCTGACCGGCCGCCTGGTCCACCTGGGCGCCGGGGTCGTCGAGCTGCCCGTCATCGAGATCGGCGACCCCGAGGACGGCGGTGCCGGCCTGGCCGCCGCGGCCGCGGGGGTGGCCACCTACGACTGGGTGGCGTTCACCTCGGCCAACGCCGTCGAGCGCTTCCTCCCTCTGTTGCGCGACGCCCGGGCGTTCGGCTCAGCCAAGGTGGCGGCCATCGGGCCGGGCACGGCGGCCGCCCTGGCCGAGCACCGGGTGGTCGCCGACCTGGTCCCGGCGCGCTTCGTCGCCGAGGCGCTGCTCGAGGACCTCCCTCCCGCCCCTGCCCGGGGCGGGCGGGTCCTGGTGCCCCGGGCCGCGGTCGCTCGCGAGGTCCTGCCCGAGGGGCTGCGGGCGCGGGGTTGGCAGGTCGACGTGGTCGAGGCCTACCGCACCCGCACGGCGTCGCCTCCCGCCTCGCTGGTGGCGGCGGCGGCCGGGGCCGACGCCATCACCTTCACCTCCTCCTCGACCGTCACCGGCTTCCTGGAGGTGGCCGGACGAGGCGCGCTGCCCCCGGTGGTGGCCTGCATCGGACCGGTCACCTCGGCGACCGCCCGCCGCCACGGGATCACCGTCGACGTCGAGGCGCCGGTCCACACCCTTGACGGCCTGGTCGCCGCCCTGGCCGAGGTGCTCGGCCCGCGCCCCTCGGCCAGCGCGCCTGCCAGCTCTCGGTGACACAACCTCGGAATATCCGAGTCCTGTCACCGAGACTGCCCGATGCTCGCCAAGGTGGCTGTCTCTGCGGCTCCCGGCCCTCCCCGTCGCGTGCTCGTAGGCTGGCGCCCGTGAGCTTCCCCGCCCGGCGGCTGCGGCGGCTGCGGCGCACGCCGGCGTTGCGGCGGCTGGTGGCCGAGACGCGGCTGTCGGTCGACGACCTGGTGGCCCCGCTGTTCGTGGCCGAGCACCTCGACGAGCCCCGCCCCGTCGCCTCCCTGCCGGGCGTGGTCCAGCACACCCGGGAGTCGCTGCGCAAGGAGGTGGCCGGCCTGGCCGACCTCGGGGTCCCCGGCGTTCTGCTCTTCGGCATCCCGGCAGCCAAGGACCCCGAGGGCGCCGGGGCCTGGGACCCCGAGGGCATCGTGCAACTGGCCCTGGCCGACCTGCGGGCCGAGGTGGGCGATGACATCGTGCTCATGGCCGACCTCTGCCTGGACGAGTACACCGACCACGGCCACTGCGGCGTGCTCGGGCCGAACGGCAGCGTCGACAACGACGCCACCCTGGAACGCTACGCCCGGGTGGCTCTGGCCCAGGCCGAGGCCGGCGCCGCCGTGGTCGCTCCCAGCGGGATGATGGACGGCCAGGTGGGCGCCATCCGCGCCGCCCTCGACCACGGCGGTCACCACGAGGTGGCCATCCTGGCCTACGCAGCCAAGTACGCCTCCGCCCTCTACGGCCCCTTCCGCGACGCCGTCGACGTGCGGATCGCCGGCGGGGGCGACCGCCGGGCCTATCAGCAGGATCTCCGCAACGCCCGCGAGGCGCTCGCTGAGGTGGCCCTCGACGTGGCCGAGGGCGCCGACGTGGTGATGGTCAAGCCGGCCCTGGTCGCCCTGGACGTCATCGCCGCGGTGCGGGCCGCCGTCGACGTGCCCGTGGCCGCCTACCACGTGTCGGGCGAGTACGCCATGGTCAAGGCCGCCGCCGAGCGGGGGTGGGTCGACGGGACGGCGGTGGCCCTCGAGCAGCTCGGGGCGCTCAAGCGGGCCGGGGCCGACATCGTGCTCACCTACTTCGCCCGAGAGGTGGCCGAGCTGCTGTGACCCCGGGTGCGCCGGAGGCCACCAACACGTCCCTCTACCAGCGGGCCACCGGCGTCATGCCCGGTGGGGTGAGCTCGCCCGTGCGGGCCTTCGGGGCCGTCGGGGGGACGCCGTACTTCGTGGTCCGGGCCGAGGGCGCCTCGGTGTGGGACGTCGAGGGGCGGCGCTACCTCGACTACGTCCAGAGCTACGGGGCGTCGATCCTCGGCCACGCCCACCCCCGGGTGGTCGAGGCGGTGCGGGCGGCGGCGGGGCGGGGAACCAGCTACGGCGCTCCCACGGAGGGCGAGGTCCTCCTGGCCGAGGAGCTGTGCCGGCGGGTGGAGGGCCTGGAGATGGTGCGCCTGGTCTCGAGCGGCACCGAGGCGGCGATGTCGGCGGTGCGCCTGGCCCGGGGCGCCACCGGCCGGACCCGCATCGTCAAGTTCGCCGGCTGTTACCACGGCCACAGCGACGCGCTGCTGGCGGCCGGGGGCAGCGGCGTGGCCGACGCCGGCCTGGCCGACTCGGCCGGGGTCACCCCCGGGGCCGTGGCCGACACGGTGGTGGCCCGCTATGGGCAGGTGCCCGAGGTGGGCGACGACGTCGCCGCCGTCCTGGTCGAGCCGGTGGCGGCCAACATGGGGCTGGTCACCCCCCCCGAGGGGTTCCTGGCCGGGCTGCGCCAGGCGTGTGACCGGGCCGGGTCCCTGCTGGTGTTCGACGAGGTGATCACCGGGTTCCGCCTCGGCCCCGGCGGGGCGAGCGGCCGGTTCGGGGTGCGGCCCGACCTGTGGTGCTTCGGCAAGGTCATCGGCGGGGGCCTGCCCCTCGGCGCCTTTGGCGGCCGGCGCGACCTCATGGCCCACCTGGCCCCCCTCGGTCCGGTGTACCAGGCCGGGACGCTGTCGGGGAACCCACTCGCCACCGCCGCCGGCCTGGCCGTGCTGGCTGAGCTCGACGCCGGCGCCTACGCCATGCTCGAGGGCCGGGCCTGCGAGCTGGCCTCGGCCCTGGCCGAGGTGATCGGCGACGCCGGCCTGGCCGTGCAGGTGCCCCGGGCCGGCCCCCTGCTGGGGCTGTTCTTCTCGTCCACGCCCGTGCAGGATTACGACGAGGCCCAGGTCGCCACCGCCAACGGGCAGTACCGGCGCTTCTTCCGGGCCCTGCTCGATCGGGGCGTGGCCCTGGCCCCGGGCCCCTACGAGGCGATCTTCCCCAGCCTGGCTCATGATCGGGACGACCTCGAGCGCACCGCCGATGCCGCCGCCGCCGCCGCTCGTGAGGTCGCCACCCACGAGGGCGCCCCCGGCTGAGCCGGCAACGCCCGAGCGACCGGGGAATGCCGGCCGCGCCCGCCCGGTAGGGTCCCGGCAGTGACGACGACCACCGACGTGATCGGCCGCGCCCGGCTGGGACCGATCGCCGACGCCGTGGCCGCAGCCACCGACGACCTGGTGGCCCGCGACGCCCTCCACCGCATGTGGGTGGGCGACCACACCCTCTGGAGCGAGGACCCGACCGAGGTGGCCGATCGCCTGGGGTGGCTGGCCGTGGTGGGGGAGATGGCCGACCGGGTGGGGGAGCTCGAGGCCCTGGCCGCCGAGGTCGCCGCCGACGGCCTGCGCCACGTGGTGCTGCTGGGCATGGGCGGCTCCAGCCTGTTCCCCGAGGTGCTGGGGCGCAGCTTCACCCCGATGCCCGGGCGCCTCGACCTGACCGTGCTCGACACCACCGACCCGGCCGCGGTGGCCCGGGTCGACGGCCGCCTCGACCTCGACGCCTGCCTGTTCGTGGCCGCGTCCAAGTCGGGCACGACCATCGAGACCACCAGCCAGCTCGCCCACTTCTGGGCCCTCACCGGGGGCGACGCTCGGCGCTTCCTGGCCATCTCCGATCCCGGCACGGAGCTGACCGCGCTGGGCCACGAGCGGGGGTTCCGGCGCGTCTACGAGAACCGCCCCGACATCGGCGGGCGCTACTCGGCCCTGTCGTACTTCGGGCTGGTGCCCGCCGCCCTGCTGGGCATCGACCTGGGCGAGCTCATGGCCCGCATCCCCCCCCTGGCGGCGGCCACCACCGCCCCCGAGCTCCCCGGCGAGGAGCACCCGGCCCTGGTGCTCGGGGCCACCATCGGGGCGGCGGCCCGGGCCGGGCGGGACAAGCTCACGCTCGTCCTACCCCGTGAGATCGGCATGTTCGGTCTGTGGCTGGAGCAGCTCGTGGCCGAGTCGACCGGCAAGCAGGGCACCGGCATCGTGCCCGTCGCCGGCGAGCATCTGGGCCGGCCCGAGTCCTACGGCGACGACCGTTGCTTCGTCGCGGTCGGGTACCGGCCCGGCCTCGACCACCTGGTCGAGGCCGGGCACCCGGTGGTGGAGCTGGCGTACCGCGACCGCCTCGACCTGGCCGGGCTGGTGGTGGTCTGGGAGCAGGCGGTGGCCCTGGCCGGGGCCGTCCTCGGCATCAACCCCTTCGACCAGCCCGATGTCGCCTCGGCCAAGGAGGCGACCGACGCGGTGCTGGCCCGGGGCCTGCCCACGATCGAGACCGTGCCCGTGGCCACCCTGGTCGACCAGGTCGGCCCGGGCGACTACCTCGCGCTCCAGGCCTTCGTCGACCCCGGCGACGAGGCCCTGCTCGCCGGCCTGCAGTCGAGCCGGATGAAGCTGCGCGACCACCTCCGGGTCGCCACCACCCTCGGCGTCGGGCCCCGGTTCCTGCATTCCACCGGCCAGCTCCACAAGGGAGGTCCGCCCAGCGGCGTCTTCGTCCAGGTGGTGGGCGACGACGCCACCGACGTGGCCATCCCGGGCCGGCCCTTCGGCTTCTCCGCCCTCAAGCACGCCCAGGCCGCCGGTGACCTCCTGGCGCTCCGCCAACGCGGTCTGCGGGCCGGGCGGGTCCGCATCGACGAGCTCCTGGAGGTGGCTTCGTGAAGCTCGGCCTCATCGGCCTGGGCAAGATGGGAGCCAACATGTCGACCCGCCTGGAGCGGGCCGGCCACGAGGTGATCGGCTACGACCGCAACCCCGAGACCTCCGAGGTGGCGAGCATCGCCGAGCTGGTGGCCGCCCTGGGGGAGGCGCCCCGGGTCGTGTGGTCCATGGTCCCCTCTGGGGACCCCACCGAGGACACCATCGCCACCCTGGCCGACCTCCTGGGCGAGGGCGACGTGGTCGTCGACGGGGGCAACTCGAACTACCACGACTCGATCCGCCACGGCCAGGACCTGGCGGCCAAGGGGATCGGGTTCGTCGACGCCGGCGTGAGCGGGGGTGTGTGGGGCCGGGAGGAGGGCTACTGCTTGATGGTGGGAGGCAGCGACGAGCACGTCGGCCTCGTCCAGCCCGTGTTCGACGCGCTGGCGCCCGAGGAGGGTGGGTTCGCCCACGTGGGCCCGGTCGGCGCCGGCCACTTCACCAAGATGGTCCACAACGGCATCGAGTACGGCCTGATGCACGCCTACGCCGAGGGCTACGAGCTCCTGGCCGCCGCCGACCTCGACATCGACGCCGAGGCGGCCGTGCGGGCCTGGCGCCTGGGCAGCGTGGTGCGCTCGTGGCTGCTCGACCTGCTGGTCCTGGCCCTCGAGGCCGACCCCGGCCTCGAGTCCATCGGCGGGCGGGCCCACGACTCGGGAGAGGGTCGCTGGACCGTGAACGAGGCCGTGCGCCTGTCCGTGCCCCTGCCCGTCATCTCCGCCGCCCTCTTCGCCCGCTTCTCCTCCCGCCAGCTCGACTCGCCGGCCATGAAGGTGGTGGCCGCCCTGCGCAAGCAGTTCGGCGGCCACACCACCGAGTCGGTGGAGCAGCGGCCCTCGGAGGCCGGGGGCGAGGCTCAGGTTCGCGAGGAGTAGTGCACCTCGACCCGGCCGACGCCCTGGTCCTGTTCGGGGCCAGCGGCGACCTGGCCCGCAAGAAGCTCTTCCCCGCCGTGCACCGCCTGGCCGGGCGGGGCCTGCTCGAGGACCTCCCCGTCCTCGGCGTGGCCGCCTCGGAGTGGGACGACGAGCGGCTGCGCAGCTACTCCCGGGACGCGGTCGAGCGCTGGGGAGGTGGGGTCGACGAGGCGGCCTTCGCGACCCTGGCCGAGCGGCTGTCCTATCTCCAGGGCGACTACCGCGACGACGCCGTGTACGACGCCCTGGCCGAGCGGCTGGTGGGCCGCGACCGCCCACTTGTGTACCTGGCCATCCCGCCCGAGCTGTTCGACGACGTGATCTCGGGCCTGGCCCGCGTCGGCCTCAACCAACGGGCCCGCCTGGTGGTGGAGAAGCCCTTCGGGCGCGACCTGGAGTCGGCGCGCCGGCTCGCGGCCTGCGTGGCCTCCGCCTTCCCCGAGGAGCGGGTGTACCGCATCGACCACTTCCTGGGCAAGGAGTCGGTCGAGAACCTCCTCGTGTTCCGCTTCGCCAACGCCCTGCTCGAGCCGGTGTGGAACCGCCGCTACGTGCACAGCGTGCAGGTCACCCTGGCCGAGTCCTTCGGCATCGAGGGGAGGGGGTCGTTCTACGAGGAGGTGGGGGCGCTGCGCGACGTCGTGCAGAACCACCTCCTGCAGGTCGTCACCCTGCTGGCCATGGAGCCCCCGGTGGCGGCTGACGCCGACGCCCTGCGGGACGAGAAGGTAAAGGTGCTGCGGGCCATGTGCCCCCTCGACGCCGACCACGTGGTCCGGGGCCAGTACGTGGGCTACCGGGACGAGCACGGCGTCGACCCGGCCTCGGAGGTGGAGACCTACGTGGCCCTGCGGGCGGAGATCGACTCCTGGCGCTGGGCCGGGGTCCCCTTCCTGGTGCGCTCGGGCAAGCGCCTGGCCGCCGACGTCAACGAGTGCGTGGTCCGCTTCCACGCCCCGCCCCGGTTGCTCTTCGCCCCCTCCCCGAACACCCAGCCCGAGCCCGACCGCATGGTGTTCCGCCTCGGGGGCGACGAGGGCGTCACGCTGCGGTTGTCGGCCAAGGCGCCCGGCGACGCGCTGGAGACCCGTGAGGTCGACCTCGACGTCTCCTTCGAGCGGGTGTTCGGGCCCCGCCAGGACGCCTACGAGCGCCTCCTGGAGGACGCCCTGGAGGGCGACGCCCGGCGCTTCGCCCGGGTCGACGGGGTCATGGAGGCCTGGCGGGTGGTGCAGCCGGTGCTCGACGAGCCCGGGCCCGTGCACCCCTACGAGCCGGGGTCGTGGGGACCGCCCGAGTCGGCCGCCCTGGCCGCGCCGCTCGGGGGCTGGCACGACCCCGCGCCGACCGGGCCTCGGTAGCGACGGGTGCGCCGGCTCCGGTGACCCTCGGCGCTCGGTGAGCGGGGTCCTGGCCGTCGACCTCGGCGGTTCGTCGATGCGGGCCGCCCTGGTTGCGGAGGACGGCGCCGTCTCCTCCCGCTGTGAGCGGCCCACGCCCCGCACGACCACGGCCCGGCCCCTGGTCGAGCTGGTGGCCGAGGTGGTGGCCGGCCGGTCACCCCGCTCGGCGGTGGTAGGGGTGCCCGGGCGGGTCGACTACCGGTCCGGGGTCCTGGAGCACGCGCCCAACCTGGCCCCGGGGTGGGCCGAGGAGCTGACCGAGGACCGCCTCAGCCGTGCGATCGGGCTCGACGTCGCCCTGGCCAACGACGCCGATCTGGCCGCGGTGGGCGAGGCCTGGTTCGGCGCCGGCCGCCGGCACCGGGACGTCGCCTACCTCACCGTCTCCACCGGGATCGGGGCGGGGGTGGTGACGGGCGGGCTGCTGGTGCACGGGCGCCGCTCGCTGGCCGAGGTCGGCCACAGCATCATCGACTGGCGGGGCCTCGCCCGGGGACGGGCGACGGTGGAGCAGCTGGGCTCGGGGACGGCGCTCGCCACCTTGGCCGCCGAGTCCGGGCTCCCGGCCGACGCCCGGGAGGTGGAGCGGCGCTGGCGGGCCGGCGAGGGCCTGGCGGAGGAGATCTGGAGTGCGGTGATGTGCGTGGCCGCCGCGGCCGCGGTCAACCTGGCCCAGCTGTTCACCCCCGAGGTCATCGTCGTGGGAGGAGGGGTGGGCCTGGTCGGCGAGCCCGTGCTCGGCCCCATGCGGGCGCTGCTGGCCGAGTGGGGACCGGCCGGCCTCCCCGAGCCCATCGACGTGGTCAACGCCTCGCTCGGCGACGACGCCGCCCTGGCCGGGGCCGCGGCCTGGACCCGGGCCTTCACCCCCGAAGCGGCCAGCCGTCCACCATGAGTGTCATTCTCGGGTTTGTCCGCACCATCGTGTTCCTGGCCGGGATGTTCTTCGGCTACA
>JADDRA010000121.1 GCA_016781105.1 Actinomycetota bacterium
GACCTGCCTCCGTCCGGGGCCTCCGGCCTGAACGGGTCGATCGTGTCGCCTGAGCCGGCGAGGTCCCCCGAGGGACGCCCCCAGGGGCAGGCTGGCACCGAGCCGGTGCAGGCCGGTGCGTCGAGCCCCGCGGAGGCCGAGACCCCCCAGGGGGGGACGAGCCACCCGGAGAAGGTGCCGCAGGGGCAGGCGACGCCAGAGGCGGGGCGAGCGCCCGGTGAGGTGAGCCTCGACGAACTGGCCGATCTCCTGGCCGAGGTCGGGTCCGCAAGGCCTGCTCCGGTCCGTTCGCCCTCGAACCGCCCCGGCTCGGCCGGGGACATCAGCGCTGCGGGCGATGTGCCGCCCGGCCGTCCTCGGCGGGGCCCCAGGGCGTAGCTGGAGGCCCGTCCTCGATCCCCGCGGGTGGCTCGCGGGACCGGGCAGGTGAGTGCCGAGCCTGCCGGTCGAGCCGACGGCGCGCCTACCCTCGCCCCGGTGGAGCCCGAGAGCGGACGTGCGCACGATCTGCTGCGCTGGAGCGAGGCGCTGGCGGGGATCGCCCGGACCGGTCTCGGCTTCACCACCAGCCTCTACGAGCGGGAACGCTTCGAGGAGGTCCTGAAGGTGGCCGCCGAGATGCGGGTGGCGGCCACCAGCCCGGTCCCGGCCAGCGCCGAGGTGGTGCAGGAGTGGATGGCCAGCGTGGGCGAGGGGGTGGCCGGCTACGTCACCCCCAAGGCGGCCGTCGGGGCCGTGGTGGGCAACGACGCCGGTGAGATCCTCCTGGTCCAGCGGGCCGACTCAGGGGTCTGGCTCTACCCGACCGGGTGGGCCGACGTGGGGTACTCCCCGGCCGAGGTCGCGGTCAAGGAGGTGGCGGAGGAGACGGGCATCCACTGCGTGCCCGAGCGCCTGATCGCCGTGCTCGACGGGCTGCGGCTGCGCTTCTCCCGCATCCCCCTGTACTCGCTGGTCTTCCACTGCCGCATGGTCGGAGGTGAGCTGGCCGCCCATCCGCTCGAGTGCGCCGACGTGGGCTGGTTCGCCGAGGACGCCCTGCCCGCACCTCTGGCCGGTGCCTCCCGCTGGGTGCCGCCGGCCTTCGCGGCCATCCGGGGCGAGCCCGTCGAGGTCGTCTTCGACGCCCCCCGCCCGCCCTCAGGTGGCTAGCTGGTCGAGCAGGTCGGCGACCACGGACACGCGGCCTCCGGTGGCCTCCCAGCGCTGGCCGATGCCCTGGTGGTCGACCAGCCCGGCCGCGTCGGGCGGGACGCCGAGGGCCCGGCCTGCCGCCACCGCCAGGGGTGCAGGTTCCACCTCCTCGTCGTAGGCGCTGAACGCCTCCAGGCCGTCCCACAGGGCCTCCGGCGGCGCGGGCGCCTCGGCGGCGCCGGCCAGAGCCAGGGCCACCGAGGGGAAGAGGTCGTGGGTCGAGACCCCGTCGGGCCGGCGGAACCCCGCGACGGGGTGCAGGCGCCACTCCAGGACGAGACCGCCCGGTCCGTCATCGCGCAGCCACACCTGGGACCCGTTCACGTAGGCGTCGACCGGCTCCCCGAAGCGCTCGTCGAGGGCGAGCACCAGCTCGGGGCGGATGCGCCACAGGCAGGCGGCCACCAGCTCGGGCACGGCGGCGACCCTAATCCGTCCGATGACCTTGGCCGTCGGCCCTGGCCGGGCTCCTGACCGCCTGCCTCAGGCCTGCTGGTCCGGAGGCCGGTTGCGCAGGAAGCGCTCGACCTCCTCGGCCAGCGAGGCGGCGGGCACTCCCTCCTCCCGGTCGAAGCGCTGCTCGAGGGTCTCGAGGTAGCCGGTCATCTCCTCGTCGTCGGCCACCACCTCGCTCACCTGGCGCTCGTAGGCGGCGGCGGCGATCTCCAGGTCGGTGGTGAGGGCGGCCACCCCGATGAGCTCGGCGGTGTGCTCCACCAGGGCCAGGCCCGCCTTGGGCGAGGGGGCCCCGGGCACGTAGGCCGGGACGGCGGCCCACAGCGAGGCGGTGGCCAGCCCGGCCCGGGCACAGGCGTGGCCGAGCACGCCCACGATGCCCGTCGGCCCCTCGTAGGTCGATGGGGCCAGGGCCAGGCGGGCCACGATCTCGGGGTCGGCCGCGGTGCCCACCACCGAGGTGGGACGGGAGTGGGGCACCTCGGCGAGCAGGGCGCCGAGGGTGAGCACCAGGCGGGCGTCGACGGCCCGGGCCAGCTCGAGGACCTGTTGGCAGAAGGTGCGCCACCGGAGCTGGGGCTCGGTGCCGACCAGGACCACCACGTCGGTGCCCGCCCCCCGGCCCCAGGTGAAGGTGTTGGACGGCCAGTCGATGCTGCGTTCGCCCTCGTCGCTGCGCCGGACCCGGGGTCGGGTGGTGGTGAAGTCGAAGAACTCCTCGGGGTCGATGTCGGCCAGCGGCTCGGGCGCCCAGCGCTCGGCGAGCCAGCGGGCGGCGAGGCTGGCGGCGTCGCCGGCGTCGTTCCAGCCCTCGAAGGCGGCGATCACCACCGGGCGGTCGAGTCGGGGCCGCTCGACCCCGGTCCAGCGGAGGTGGCTCATGGATCGAGGGTAGTGACGAGCGGACTCGACCACGACCCGTCGCCGGATGGGCGGTAGCCTCGGTCGAGGTGCCCCGGTCCCCGGAGTCGACCCTGCCCGCCACCATGCTCGAGATCCTCACGGCGGAGCGGCCGCGCCTGCGGGGTCGCCTCCACCAGGTGGCCTTCTTCGCGAGCATCCCCGCCGGCATCGCCGTCACGCTCGCGGCCGAGGGCTCCACCGCCCGCACCGGCGCCGTCGTCTACGCCCTCAGCCTGACCGCGCTGTTCGCCACCAGCGCCGGCTACCACCGCCTGGCCCGGTCCGTGCGCTCGCGCATGTGGATGCGCCGCCTCGACCACGCCATGATCTTCGTGCTCATCGCCGGCTCCTACACCCCCGTCTGCCTGGTCGCCCTCGACGGCGCCTGGCGCAGCGTCTCGCTGTCGGTCGTGTGGGCCGGGGCGCTGGTGGGGGTGGCGCTCAAGCTGTTCCGCCTCGAGGCCATGCGCCTGGGCAACTCGCTGTACCTCGTGCTCGGTTGGGCCGTGCTCGTGCTCGTGCCCCAGCTCCTCGGCCGCCCCCTCGTGCTCGGCCTGCTCGCCGCCGGTGGCGTCCTCTACACGCTCGGGGCGGTGGTGCTGACCCGGCGCTCGCCCGACCCGGTGCCCGCCGTCTTCGGCTACCACGAGGTGTGGCACTGCCTGGTGGTCGCCGCCAGCGCCTGCCACTACCTGATGATCCTGGTGCTGGTGCGGTCGCCCTGGCCCGCCTCGTAAGCTCCGCCCGCCAGGACGACGACCACGAGGAGCCCGGTGAACCAGCACGTTGCCTCGCGCCGGCGCGCCGTCGCCGACCTGATGAGCACCCCGGCGGTCACCGCGGGGCCCGAGGAGACCATGGCCGACGTCGCCGTGCGCATGGAGAAGGAGCGGGTGAGCTGCGTGGTGGTGGTCGAGGGCGAGCGTCCCCTCGGCATCCTCACCGAGCGCGACATGGTCGGCTTCGCCGCCGCCGGGGTCGCCGCCGGCAGCGCCCCGGTGTCGGACTGGATGACTCCCGAGCCCGACACGGTCGAGCCCGGGTGCGAGACCGGCGACGCCTTCGCCAGCCTGGCCGAGCGGGGGTACCGCCACATCCCCGTGGTCGACGACGGCCGGCTGGTGGGGGTGGTGTCGATGCAGGACCTGATGAAGGTGGCCCAGGTCCAGCCCATGCTCCACCCCGGGGAGGTGGAGGCACCCAAGGGGCTGGCCGGGGTGATCGTGGCCGACACGGTGATCGGCGACGTGCGGGGCCAGGAGGGCTTCTACCACTACCGCCAGTACTCGGCCCGGGAGCTGGCCGACAAGCGGACGCTCGAGGACGTGTGGATGCTGCTCTTCGACGGGGCCCTTCCCGAGGCGCAGGCCCGGGCTGGCTTCCTCGACGAGGTGCGGCCCCTGCGGGTCCTGCCCGAGGCCGTGCGACCGCTGCTCGCCGACATCATTCGCGCCGGCACCCGCTTCTCGCCCCTCGACGCCCTGCGCTCGGCCGTGTCGCTCACCGCGGCCGGCCTGGGCTTCCGGCCCTGCCTCGACATCGGCGCCGAAGAGCTGCGGGCCGACGCCGTGCACCTGTGTGCCCTGATCCCCACCCTGACCGCGGCGCTGTTCCGCCTGCACCGGGGCGAGGAGCCGGTCGAGCCCGACCCCGAGCTGGCGCACGCGGCCAACTACCTGTGGATGCTGACCGGGCGCCGACCGCAGGCCGAGCACGCCCGGGCCGTCGAGCAGTACCTCATCTCCACCGTCGACCACGGCTTCAACGTCTCGACCTTCACCGCCCGGGTCATCACCTCCACCGGCGCCGACCTGGGCGCCGCCGTCGTGGGGGCCGTGGCCGCCCTGTCGGGACCGCTGCACGGCGGCGCCCCCAGCCGTGCCCTCGACATGCTCGAGGACATCGGCGAGCCGGCCCGGGCCGAGGAGTGGATCCGGGGCGAGGTGGCCCGGGGGGGCCGCATCATGGGCTTCGGCCACCGGGTCTACAAGACCGAGGACCCCCGTTCCACCCTGCTGCGGGAGCTGGCGCAGCGCCTGGGGGGGGAGCGGGCCGAGCTCGCGGCGACCGTCGAGCGCACGATCGTCGACGTGCTGGCCGAGCTCAAGCCCGGGCGTGAGCTGCACGCCAACGTCGAGTTCTACGCCGGGGTCGTGATGGAGCGCTGTGGCATCCCCCCCGAGATGTTCACCCCCACCTTCGCCGTCGGCCGGGTCATCGGGTGGTGCGCCAACATCCTCGAGCAGGCCGAGGACAACCGGATCATCCGCCCCAGCGCCCGCTACGTCGGCCCGCCGCCGCCCCAGCCCGTCCCCGACCCGTGACCGCGATCGAGGAGGTGGGCGCCGCCACCTCCGAGGTCGTCGCCGCCTTCGCACGCCTGGTCCCCCAGCTCTCCCGGTCGGCCCCGCCTCCCGGCCAGGCCGAGTTGGCCGAGATGGTGGCCTCGCCGGCGACGACGCTGCTGGTGGCCCGCACCTCCGCCGGCGAGATCGTGGGCAGCCTCACCCTGGTCGGCTTTCGCATCCCGACCGGTCTGCGGGCCTGGATCGAGGACGTGGTGGTCGACGAGTCGGCCCGGGGGGCGGGGGTGGGCGAGGCCCTCGTGCGCGCCGCCCTGGAGTCGGCCGCCGCCGCCGGCGCCCGCAGCGTCGACCTCACCTCCCGCCCCTCCCGGGAGGCGGCCAACCGCCTCTACCGCCGCCTCGGCTTCGAGCGCCGGGAGACCAACGTCTACCGGCTCGAGCTGAGCGGCTGAGCCGTGGCCCACCCCCGCGCCGAGCGGCCGCACATGCCCGACTACGGGGTCGGCACCTCGTCATGGGCACCGCTGCCGTGGTCGTGGGCGGCTGAGCGGCTGGCGGCCACCCGCAGCTTCTGGTTCGTGACCGTCTCGGCCGACGGCCGGCCGCACGCGCTGCCGGTGTGGGGGGTGTGGGACGACGACGAGGCCCGCTTCGCCCTGTTCTGCGCTAGGCGGGCGCGCAAGGCCCGCAACCTCGCCGCCAACCCTCGTGCCGTGGTCACGATCGACGACACCGTCGAGTGCCTGTCGGTGGAGGGTCGGGCTGCCCCAGTCGACGACGCCCGGCGCGCCGAGCGCTGGATCGAGCGCTACCTGGCCAAGTACCGGAAGATCTCGCCGGAGCTGAGCGCCGACTTCCTCCGCGGGAACCTGCTCGTCGAGCTCGCGCCCGAGCGGGCCTTCGCCGTCATCGAGCGAGAGGAGGAGTTCGCCACTCGGGCCACCCGCTGGGTGTTCGAGCCCTGAGTCGTCCTCCCGAGGCGTCGGGCCGGGCGCGGGCCGCTAGCCTGCGCGCCCCATGGGCTTCCGGGTGGCGGCCGACGCGGTGGTGGTGCTCCACCTCGCCTTCCTGGTGTTCCTGGCCACCGGGAGCCTGCTGGCCTGGCGCCGGCCCGGGCTGGTCTGGCTCCACGTGCCGGCGCTGGCCTGGGGGCTGGTGAGCATCACCGTCGGCCTGGACTGCCCGCTCACGCCCCTCGAGCAGGGCCTGCGCCGGCAGGCCGGGGAGCAGGGCTACGCCGGGGGCTTCGTCGATCACTACATCGAGGGGGTGGTCTACCCCGAGCGCTTCACACCGCTGCTGCGCACCCTGATCGGGGTCCTGGTGGTGGCCGGCTACCTCGGGCTGGTGCAGCGGGCCCGGCGGTCCCGCCTGCGCACGCCCGGGCCGGGAGACGCCCGTCAGCGGGCGATGTCGGCGGGGGTGACGTCCCGGCGCTCGGTCGCCTCGTAGCCCACCGGGAGCAGGACGTCGCCGAGTGAGGTGGCGTAGTACACCTGCCAGGCGTGGTAGCCGAGGTAGGCGCGCTCGTCGGCCACCATCTGCTCGGCGTAGGCGGTGACCGCCTTGACGTACCACGACACCGGGTTGTAGCGGTACAAAGCGTTGGCCAGGTTGCCGCTGCCCCCGCCGTTGGCGGCGAGGTAGCGGGCGGCGGCGAGGATGGCGTCGTGGGGGTCGTTGATGTCGCCCGAGCCGTAGGTCGCCCACGTGCTGGGGATGAACTGCATCGGCCCCTGGGCCCCGGCCGAGCTGAGCCCTCGGATCCGACCCATGCGGGTCTCGGTGAGGTTGACGGCGGCCAGGTACTCCCAGGGCACCCCGTAGACCTCCTCCCCCTCCTCGTAGTACGCCCGCAGCTCGCCAGCAGGTGCCGGTTCGACGATGCGCCACGCCGGGAGCTTGGTCTGGGGGCGGGCATGGGGCCGGGCCAGCTCACGGCCGGCGGCCACGTTGGCGGCCATGACCGGGCGCAGATCCTCGGGAAGGGCGCCGGCAACGGCCTCGTCCCACTCGGGGCGGTCGGTCAGCGCCCGGTAGGCCACCTGCTGGAGGTGGCCGTAATAGGCCAGCTCCTCGGGCGAGGGGTCGGGGGCCCGGATGGCCTGCTCGGCGGTGCGGATCTGCTCGGCCAGGCCGGCGGGGTCGTCGGCCGCCACCGGGACCACACCCGGGTCGACCAGCGAGGCCGGGGAGGGCGCTGCCGGCGCCTCCACCGGCGGGGGCGGGATCACCGGGGGAGCGGGGGCGGAGGACTCCTCACCGACCGGCATCCGGGCCGGACCTTCGGCTGCGTCACGCAGGAGGGAGGGGGGAGCCGGCGGCCGGCGGCCGGGCACCCGGCTCAGGCGCTCGGCCCGCTCGGCCCGCTCGGCCCGGGCAGGCCGGCGGCCGGCGGCGAGGTCGGCGTCGCCGGTGCTGGTCTCGAAGGCCACACCCGCGACCAGGGCGGCGGCCAGGGCGACCAGGAGCAGTCGTCGGGGCACGGGGGGGCAGCCTAACGGCGCCCGCCCTCGGCCCGGCATCGGCCCAGGTGCTGCTCTAGGGCGGCGTTGAAGGCCTCTGGTGCCTCCAGGCTGGAGAGGTGCCCGGCGCCAGCGAGCACGGCGAGCGTGGCCCCGGGCACCTCGCCCTGCATGGCCCGGGCCACCGCTGGAGGGGACGGCCCGTCCTCCTCGCCCACCACGACCAGGGTGGGGACGTCGATGATGGCCAGGTCGGGCGTGGAGTCGGACCGGCGCAGCATGGCCGACAGGGCGCCCACGACACCGGCCGGCGGCTGGTCGGTCAGGGCCCGGGTGGCGTCGACCACCTCGGGCCGGTGGTGGCGGGTGTGCTCGCTGAGGAGGCCCTCGAGCAGGGTCTCGCGCAGGCTCGCCAGGTCGCCGTCGAGGACCTGGCGGGCGTGGTTGCGGCGGCGCTCGGCCACCTCCGGGGTGTCGGGACCGGGACGGGTGTCGGCCAGCACCAGCCCGGCCAGGCGGGAGCGGTGGCGGCGCACGAACGCGAAGGCCACGTAGCCCCCCATCGAGAGGCCGCCGAGCACCACCGGGCCGAGCCCCAGGTGCTCGATCAGGCCGGCCACCTGGTCGGCCCAGCCGTCCACCGAGTAGCTGTCGGGATCGTCGGGGACGGCCGAGGCGCCGAAGCCCAGCAGGTCGGGCGCCACCACCCGGGTGTGGGTGGACAGGGCCTCGATCTGGGGCGCCCACATGCCGGCGTGGAGCGGGAAGGCGTGCAACAGCACCAGCGCGGGTTGCCCCTCACCCTGGTCGAGCCAGTGCACCCGGCGGCCGTCGAGCGTGGCGGCGGGCATGGGCGGACCCTACCGGCGCGTCCCCTACGCCGGGTCGAGGCGGGAGATGGTGCCGGCGATGGAGATGACGTAGAGCTCGCCCCCGGCGTCCTCGAAGAACGACACGAGCGTGCCCTCGTCGACTCCCACGCCGAGATCGACCCGTTCGGCTCCCGCCCCGCCGGGGTCGACGGCGAGAGCCCAGAGCCGGGCCGTCCCCAGGTCGGCGAAGACGTAGGCACCCCCCAGGGCGGGGATGGCCTCGCCCCGGTAGACGTAGCCGCCGGTGACCGAGAAGCCCTCGTCGTGGGTGTACTCGTAGATCGGTGGCACCGCGCCGGGCGGGGGATCCCCGCCGTAGGGCCGGGAGCCCTCCAGTGCGGGCCAGCCCAGGTTGGCGCCCGCGGCGGCCTCGGGGGTCAGGCGGTTCACCTCCTCGATGGCGTTCTGGCCCACGTCGGCCAGCCACAGGTCGCCGGTGGCCCGGTCGAAGGAGAAGCGCCAGGGGTTGCGCACCCCGTACAGGTAGATCTCGCCCCGTCCTCCGCCTCCGGCGAAGGGGTTGTCGGCCGGGATGGCGTAGGGCGCCTCTCCCTGGGCCCGGGGATCGATGCGCAGCACGGCGCCGAGCAGCGTGGAGGTGTCCTGGGCGTTGCCCTCGGGGTCGCCCGAGCCACCACCGTCCCCCAGGCCGTAGTAGAGGAGGCCGTCGGGTCCGAAGGCGACGTGCCCGCCGTTGTGGTTGGAGAAGGGCTGGTCGACCCGGACCAGGGTCCGCCGGGAGGCCAGGTCGATCTCGGTCGCACCCTCGCCCATGGCGTACTCCTCCAGGCGGCTGTCGCCCTCGAGGTTGGTGTAGCTGACGTAGAGGTGGCTCCCGTCGGGGCTGAAGGCCAGGCCGAGTAGGCCCCGTTCGCTCTCGGTGGTGGTCTCCACCTCGAGCAGCGGCTCGGGCCGCAGGCCGCCGTCCTCGACCACTCGCACCCGGCCGGCCCGCTCCGCCACGAAGAAGGGGTCGTGCCCGGGTCGCTGGGCCATGGCCACGGGCGCATCGAGGGTCGCCACCTCGGTCAGGCGGACCGCCACGCCGCGCAGCTCCTCCCCCGTGGCGGTGGCCGGCGCGCTCGGCGGCGGCGGTGCCGGCGGGACGGTCGTGCTCGGGGCCGTGACGGTGGCCGCCGGCTGGGCGCTCGTCTCGCCGGGAGGATCGCCCCCACCGCACGCCCCCGCCACCAGGGCGACGCCCACCGCGAGGAACCGCAGCCGTCTCGACATCGGGCCATGGTCGCATGGCGGGGCTCGCCGCGCGGTGCAGGACCGGACCAGGTGGGGCCGGCGGGACGACCGCTAGCCTGGCTCGATGCTCAGGTCCTTGGGCTCGTTCGCCCGCGCCCAGTTCGACCGCAAGCCCGTGCGCTACTCGCTGGTGTCGGTGGTGGCCGTGGCCGCCTCCCAGCTCGTGCTGGTGATCTGCAGCGGGCTGCTCCACTGGTCGCCGGTGCCGTCGAACCTGGCGGCGGTCTCGATCGGCTCGATCCCCTCCTACGCCTTGAACCGGATGTGGGTGTGGGGCAAGCGGGGTCGCAACGACGTGTGGCGCGAGGTGGTCCCCTTCTGGGGCTTCGCCCTGCTGGGTCTGGCCTTCTCCACCCTGCTGGTCCACCTGGCCGCCCGGTGGAACGACAGCACCGTGGTGCTCAGCATCGCCAACCTCAGCGCCTTTGGCGTCCTGTGGGTGGCCAAGTACCTGTTCCTCGACGCCCTGCTGTTCGGCGTGGCCGACGAGGAGCTGGCCACAACCTGAGGTGGATCCCGAGCTGCGGGCCCGGGCCGAAGCGGCGGCGGGGTTCATGCCCGCCGGCGAGGGTCTCGCCCTCTACCAGGCCGCCGTGCTCGCCGCCCGGGCCGTGCCCGCGGCGCCGCTGGTGGAGATCGGGAGTTGGTGCGGCAAGTCGACCCTGTACCTGGGGGCCGCCGCTGCCGAGCACGGCCGGATCGTCTTCGCCGTCGACCACCACCGGGGCTCGGAGGAGCAACAGCCCGGCTGGGAGCACCACGACCCCTCGCTGGTCGACCCGGCCACCGGGCTGATCGACACCCTGCCCGCCTTCCGCCGCACCGTGCACGGTGCCGGGCTGGAGGCGACGGTGGTGGCGGTGGTGGGGGAGTCGGCGGCGGTGGCCGCGCACTGGCGCACGCCCTGCGCCCTGGTGTTCGTCGACGGCGGCCACGGTCCGCTGCCGGCCCACGCCGACTACGAAGGGTGGGCACCCCACGTCGCCCCGGGCGGGCTGCTCGCGCTGCACGACGTGTTCGCCGACCCGGCCGACGGAGGCCGCCCGCCCTACGAGGTCTACCGCCGGGCCCTGGAGGACGGCTTCGTCGAGACGTCGGCCACCGGCTCGCTGCGGGTGCTGCGCCGCCCCGCGCCCACGAACAGCCCCGACGCGGGCGTCGTTCCCGACAGGGCGTCGGCGGCCAGGAGCACGGCGGCGGCGCTGTAGGTCGAGCGCTCCCCTCCGGGGCTCTGTGACCCTTCCCCTCCCGGGTAGTGCGTCCGTTCGGGCAGGACCACGCCGGTGTAGTAGGAGCCGTCGCCGGCCCGCAGGGCCTGGGCCCAGGAGAGCAGGCGACGAGCTCTGGTGGCCTCGCCCACGGCCAGGTGGGCCAGGGCGCACTCGGAGGTCTCGGCCGCCGTCACCCAGGGCCGGTCGTGGACGCAGCGGGTGCCGGCACCCTCGATCACGAACCGGTCCCACCCCTCGGCCAGGCGCCGCCGGCCGGCGTCGGCGCCTACCACCCCGGCCAGCACCGGGTAGTACCAGTCCATCGCCCAGCGGTCCTTGGGGGCGAACGCTCCCGGCACGCCGGCCACGGTGCGGGCCAAGCGGGCCCGGGCCCGCTGCCACCGGGGGCGCCGGTGGCCCAGCCGAGCGGCCACGGCCAGGGCGCAACCGAGGCTGTGGCAGATCGACGACGAGCCGGTGAGCAGGGCGTAGGGCCACGGCGTGCCGTCGGCGTGGCGGGCCCAGAGGATCTCGCCCCTGCGGGTCTGCAGCCCGAGCACGAACTCCACGGCGGCCTCGACCACCGGCCAGAGCGAGCCCAGGAAGCCGGTGTCGCCGGTGAGGAGGAAGTGGTGCCACACGCCGGTGGCCACGTAGGCGCAGACGTTGGCGTCGAGCTCGTCCGCCTCGACCCGGTCGCCCACGTAGTAGTGGTGCCAGGCGCCGTCGCCGCGCTGGGTGCGGGCCAGCCAGTCGTAGGCGGCCTCGGCCTCGGCTCGGCGCCCGGCCACGGCCAGGGCCATGGCCGCCTCCACGTGGTTCCAGGGGTCGGCGTGGCCTCCGGGGAACCAGGGGATGAGGCCCGAGGCGAGTTGCACCGAGGCGATGGTCCCGGCCGTGGCCACGGTCTCGGCTGCGGTCAGGACGCCGGGCACGGCCGGCACCGCGGGCACCGCCGGCACGGACGGGCTCACCCGGGTTTGGCCGCGTAGACGACCAGGCTCTTGCCCAGCACGGGATCGAGCAGGCCTTCGGCCAGGCGGGTGGGCCAGGGGCGCCGGGTGATGTCCCACACCAGGACCCGGTGGTACGCCCGCACGAGGGGGTGGCGGTCGTCGCCCGGTCCCACCGCGCAGCGCAACCACCAGTAGGGGCTGTGCAGGGCATGGGCCCGGTGGCTGGCCAGGACCCGCAGCCCGGCCCGGGCCAGGAGGTGGCGCAGCCCTCGGGCGGTGTAGATGCGCACGTGGCCGCCGGCCACCGCCGGGGCGTGGTAGTCCTCGGTCAGGGCCCAGCACAGCCGCTCGGGGAGCCAGGCCGGAACGGTGACGGCCAGGGTCCCGCCCGGGCGCAGCACCCGGGCCAGCTCGGCCATCGCCGCCCCGTCGTCGGGCAGGTGCTCGAGCACCTCGGCGGCGACGACCCGATCGAAGGCGGCGTCGCTGAAGGGCAGGCGCAGGGCGTCACCGCCGACCACGGTCCCCTGTGTCGGCGCCTCCTCGGCTAGGGCCGCCATCATGGCGGCCACGCCCTCGACCTCGGCCAGGTCGGCGTCGAGGGCCACGGTCCTGGCCCCCCGGCGGGCGGCCTCGAAGGCGTGGCGTCCCCCGCCGCAGCCCAGGTCGAGCAGGCGCATCCCCGGCCGGAGCCCGAGGCGCTCGAAGCGGACGGTCAGCACCGGGCGCTGGTCCCGGCCTGCGCCCGGGCCAGGGCGATGACCTCCCGGTACTGGGCGGCGGTGGCCTCGGCCGTGGCCCGCCAGCTGTAGCGGGCCAGTGCCCGGGCCCGGCCGGCAGCCCCGAGGGAGGCCCGTCGCGCGGGATCGCCCAGCAGGGCGAGGATGGCCCCGGCCAGGGCACCGGCGTCGCCCGGGGGGACCAGCACCGCCGCCCGGCCGTCGTGGCCCACGACCTCGGGCAGGGCGCCGCCGGTGGTCGCCACCAGGGGGACGCCGCAGGCCATGGCCTCCACCGCCGGCAGGGAGAAGCCCTCGTAGAGCGAGGGCACCACCGCCACCTCGGCCTCGGCGTAGAGCTCGACCAGCTCCTCGTCGCTCACCCCGCTGACGAAGCGCACAGCAGCGCCGAGGGCCAGGCGCTCGAGCACGGCCAGCAGGGGGCTGCCGGGCCGGGGGGCGCCCACCACCACCAGCTCGGCGTCGGGGCGCTCGGTGTGCACCTTGGCCAGGGCCTCGAGCAGGTGGGCCAGGCCCTTCATGGACACGTCGGCGGAGGCCGTGGTCATGAGCCGTCCGCTGACGCGGGGTCGGGAGGCGAGGGGGCGCCACCGCCTGGCGTCGACGCCGACGGGCACCACCCGCAGCCGCTCTCGTCGCACCCCGTGCTCGGTGACGATGTCGTCGAGGGACGAGTGCGACACGGTGAGGATGCGCGCCAGGCGCCGGGCCACCCGGGTCTGCATCCGGGTGAAGCCGTAGAAGCGGCGCAGGGCCAGACGCCGCCTCCAGTCCCCGGCGTGGGCCAGCTCCACCCGCCGGTCGACGGTGACCGGATGGTGGATGGTGGCCAGCAGGGGGAGGCCGAGCCCTCGGGGTGGGCTGGCCTGGATGCCGAGCAGGCCGGTCCCCAGGCACTGGTTGTCGTGGACGACGTCGACGTCGTGGCCGCGCCGGGCCAGGGCTCGATGGGCTCGCAGGCTGAACACGAGCGGCTCGGGGAACCCGGCCGTCCAGGTCAGTCCCAGCTCGGCGACGTGGGTCCAGTGGGTGAGCTCGGCCAGGTGGGGACGGCGGAAGGGGTCGGGCTGGCGGTACAGGTCGAGCCCGGGGACCCGCTGCAGGCGGACCCGCTCGTCGAGCTCGGGGTAGGGCGGGCCGCTCAGCACCTCGACGTGGTGGCCGAGGTCGACCAGGGCCCGGCTCAGGTGGCGGACGTAGACCCCCTGGCCACCGCAGCGAGGGTTGCCCCGGTAGGTGAGCAGGGCGACGCGCAGGACGCCGTCGTCGGTGGACATGAGCGGCCCACGCTGTCCCTCTCCGTCCTCCACGGTCAACTCGGGCCGGGCACCCTCGTAGCCTCGCCCGGCGTGCGGGCGCTGGTGCAGCGGGTGTCGTGGGCTCGCGTCCGGGTCGACGACGAGGTGGTGGGCGAGATCGGCAGGGGCCTGTGCGTGCTGGTGGGCGTGCGCGCCGGCGACGACCTGGCGGTGGCCTCGGCCCTGGCCGACAAGCTGTGGCGGCTGCGCATCCTCGCCCCTGCCGGCGGTGGCCGGATGGACCTCTCCCTGGCTGACGGGGGCGGGGCCGGGGTGCTCGTGGTCAGCCAGTTCACCCTCTACGGCGACACCAGCAGGGGCCGCCGTCCTTCGTGGTCGGCGGCGGCCCCCCGGGAGCAGGCCGAGCCCTTGGTCGCGGCCGTGGTCGAGCGCCTGGCCGAGCTGGGGGCCGCCACGGCCACCGGGCGCTTCGGCGCCCACATGCACGTCGAGCTCGACAACGACGGGCCCGTCACCGTGCTGGTCGAGGTCGACGCCGCCGGCTGAGGATCCAGCCCCCGGCCAGGGCCACGACGGCGGCTGCCACCACGGGACCATCGCCCAGGCGGGTGGAGAGGGTGTCGCCGTGGCGGCGCTCGATCTCGGCCCTGAGCACGGCCGGCTCACCCAGGTCGCTCTGGCGCCGGACGGTCCCGTCGGGGGTGACGACGGCGCTGAAGCCGGTGGGGGCGGCCTGGACGACGGCCCGGCCCGACTCGATGGCCCGCAGCCGGGCCGCCCCCAGCTCCAGCGCCGGTATCTGGGTGGTCGGGTAGGACGAGGCGTTGGTGGGAACCAGCACCAGCTCGGCCCCCTCGTGCAGGGCAGCCCGGACCCGGCGGGGGAAGAACACCTCGAAGGAGATGACCACGCCGAGGTCGCCCGCCGGCGTCGCCAGCAGCCCGGGTCCCCGCCCGGGGACCACGTCCCGAGGCACGGCCGAGGTGTCGGCCACTCGCTCGACCAGGTTGCGAAAGGGGATCCTCTCGCCGAAGGGGACGACCTGCTGCTTGCGGTAGCGCCCCAGCAGCTCGCCGTCGGGTCCCCAGGCCGCGGCCAGGTTGTGGCGCACCTCGCCGCGGCTCTCGCTCACCCCCGAGACGATGGTGACCCCGAGACGGCGGGCGAGGCCGCCCACCTCCTCGGACCGGGGTGAGGCGGCCACGTCGCCGTCGACCCGCACCCCGTCCTCGGGCCACAGCACCAGCTCGGCCTGGCCCGGCAGCGAGGCGCTGGTGGCCACCAGCCCGGGAAGTCCCGGCCCCGACGACCCTTCGATCGCCCGCAGGCCCCGCTGACCACCGAGTTGGACCACGGCCACGTCGAGGCGACCCACCGCTCGACCCCTCGGAGCGAGGGCCCCGGCGCCGACGACGAGGGCGACCACGGCCAGCAGCGCCGCACCCGGGCGCCAGCGCCGCTCGGCGAGGGACGCCAGCGCCACCCCGGTGAGCCCCACCAGGGCGGCCACCAGCAGGGAACCCCCCAGGCGGGCAGCCTCGGCCAGCGGGCCCCCGATCTGGGTCTGGGCCAGGGTGGCGATGGGCACCCCCCCGAAGGGCCAGACGCCGCGCCCGGCCTCGACCAGGACCAGGGCGGCGGGCAGGCCGAGCGCCTGCCCCCGGCCGGGAGGGGTGACGGCCACGGCCAGCGCGAAGAGGGTGACCTCGAGCACCACGGCCAGGGCGAAGCCCACCAGGTGGAACTCGGTCAACCAGGCCAGGCCGGGGCCGAGGAAGCCGGCCCCGGCCACGAGACCGAGCACGAGTCGCCGGCCCGGCCCGGCCCCGGCCAGCAGCCGGGCCAGCACCCCCGCCCCGGCCAGGGCCAGGGGCCACCAGCCGAAGGGCGGCAGGCCGGCGCTGAGGCCGAGACCGCCTCCGAGGGCCAGGACCAGGCGGCGCCAGGGCCACCGGTCGGCGCCGGCCCCGGTGTGGCCCGGCGCCGGCCCGCTCGACACTCCGCCCGGCTCAGGCGACGGCCCGCTCGACGTTCCGCCCGGCTCAGGCGACGGCGGACCTCGGTGCCGCGCCCGGCTCGTCCACGTCGTCGAGCGCCAGGGTGACCACGTAGCGGTACTGGGCCGAGCCCGGGGGGTGGCAGGCGAAGAGGGTGGCGGTGGGCTGGGGGGTCTGCTCCACGATGCGCATGGCGTCGGGGGTCACCACCTCGTGGCCCACCACCCGGTAGGTCGAGCGCCGCTGGCCGACGGTGAAGACGACCGGGTCGCCGGGCTCGAGCTGGTCGATGTGGCGGAACGGGGCGGTGTTCGTCACCCGGTGGCCGGCGATGACGACGTTGCCGGGGTCGCCGGGCAGGGCCGTCCCCGGCCAGTGGCTGGGACCCCGGTCGATGGAGGTCAGCGAGATCCCCTGATGGAGCGGGAGGGCGAGGCCCAGCCGGGGGATCTCGATGGTGCCGAGGACGATCTCGGGTTCGGGGGCGTAGGGGTCCTCGGGCGGGTCCACCGGGGTCGGCAGGGCCGGGGGCGGAGGAGCCGGCTGGCCCGGGCGCAGCTCCTCGAGGGTGAAGCCGGGGGCCTCGAGCGCCACCACCTGCTCGCCGGCCGGAGGAGGTGGCGGGGCGGTGGCGCCGAGGTCGAGGTGGAGGAGGCCGCCGGACTGGCTCACCAGGGCGGCGGCCAGGAGCACGCCGAGCGTGAGCAGCACCCGGCGCCAGAGCAGCACGGGACGAGGCACGGGGGGCATGGTAGGGGCTGGCCGAGGTGGTGGCTCGGCGGGTCGGGGCGGGGAGCCTGGCGACCGGGGCCGCCGACGACCGCCCGGCGGCCGCGAGCGCGACGCCCGCCTCGCTGACGCGCAAGACAGGCTCCGGCAACGTCGTGGAAACGCCGCCTGGCCACACTGCGGCCCGTGCCCCCCGCGACTCCCGGCACCCCTCGCTCCCGAGCGCCCCTGGCCGGTTACCGGGTGGGCATCACCGCCGACCGGGGCCGCCACGAACTGGCCGAGGCCTTCGAGGCGGCCGGGGCCGAGACGCTCTGGGGGGCCGCGGTGGCCTCGGCGCCCCTGGGCCGGAGCGAGGCGCTCGACGCGTGCACCGAGGAGGCGATCGCCGATCCGCCGTCGGTGCTCGTGCTCACCTCGTCCCTCGGCGTGGAGGCTTGGCTGAGCCGCGCCGAGCACCTCGGTCACCACCAGGCCCTGGTCGCCGCGCTGGGCCGGTCGCGGGTGTTCGTGCTCGCAGCCGACCAGGGGGCGGCCGCCGCCCTCGGCGCAGCGGTGGACGGCGTGTTGCCCGACGAGCCCGGCTCCGCTCTCGGACGCCTGGTCGAGGCGGTGGGGGACCTCGACGGCCGCCCGGTGTGGGTCCAGACCGACGAGGGCGGGCGGGGGTCGGGCCTGGTCGAGGCCCTGGGTGCGTCTAGGGCCCGGCTGGTCGAGGTGAGCGTCCCCCGCTCCGGGCCTCCCGCCGACCCGGCCCCGGCCCTGGGCCTGGTCGAGGCGGTGGTGGGGCGGCGGGTGCACGCGCTGGCCTTCAGCGAGCCCGCCGAGGTGCGCAACCTGGTGGGGCTGGCCGACGGGGCCGGAGCGGGCGAGGAGCTGTCCCGGGCCCTGGGCGACGGCGAGGTGCTCGTCGCCTGCTACAACTCCTCGTGCGCCCGGGCGGCGGCGGCGCTGGGAACCGCAGGGGTCGTCCAGCCCGAGCGGACGAAGGTGGGTGCCCTCGTCGAGTCCGTGGTCGACGGCCTGGCCGGGCGGGTGATCCACCTCGAGCTCGCCGGGGTCGACGTGGCCCTGCGGGGTGACCTGGCCGTGATCGACGGGGAGGAGGTGTGGCTGGCCCCCCGGGAGCAGGGCCTGCTGGCGGCCTTGGCCCGGTGCCCGGGAACGGTCGTGGCCAAGGCCGAGCTGTTGCGCCTGGTCTGGGGCTCCGAGGGGTCCGAGGGGGCCGACGCCCATGCGGTCGAGGTCGCCGTCGCCCGCCTGCGCCGGCGCCTCGGAGCCGCCGGGGCCGGCCTGCAGACGGTGCCCCGCAGGGGCTACCGCCTGGTCAGCGGCTGAGCGATCCGGGCTGGATGCCCCATGTGGAGTGCGCCGTCGCGCCCGGGGCCAGCACGCCCAGGCCGAGGTGGTTGTTGAAGGCGTCGGGGGCACACGTCATGGGCTCGACGGCGAGGCCGCGGCGACGGCGGGCGGGGGCCAGGGTGTCGCCGGTGAACACCATCACGTAGGCGAAGGAGCGGTCCATCCACACGGTGACGGACGACGAGGCGTCAGGTGAGGCCAGGACCACGCGATGGCGGCCGTCGTGATCCTCGTCGAGGTCCCCGAAGACGGTGTCGAGGCGCAGGTCCCCCACGAGTCGGGGCCGGCGGAAGTCGAAGGGCGTACCCGCCACGGCCGGTCGCGTTCCTGTCGGGATGGCCCGCTCGTCGGTCTCGAGGCGGGTGGCGGCCGGGAGGTGCAGGATGGCCTCGTCGACGGTGCCGGTGCCCACCGTGAGGTAGGGGTGGAAGCCGAGCCCGAAGGGGAGCGGCCCGGTGCCGCGGTTGGTGGCCGTGGCGCTGACCCGCAGCCCGTCGTCGGCCAGGCGGTACTCCACGGCCAGGTCCAGGACGAAGGGGTAGCCGGGTCGGGCGTGCTGGCGGTGGGCCACCACCACCCGGTCTGCCTCGTGCTCGAGCGTCGTCCAGGCCGACCAGCGCACCAGCCCGTGGTTGGCGTTGCCCCGCCCGGGCTCGTCCAGGGGGACCTGGTGCTCCTCCTCGCCGAAGCGGTAGCGCCCGCCGGCCAGGCGGTTGGGCCAGGGGGCCAGCACCTGGCCCCGTCCGCCCCGAGCCATCTCGTCGGGGGCGAAGCCGTCGAGGATCGGTTGCTCGCTCACGGTGTAGCTCCGCAGCCCGCCACCGACCTCGGTGACCACAGCGCGCTGGTTCCCTCGCGCCAGCTCCAGC
>JADDRA010000118.1 GCA_016781105.1 Actinomycetota bacterium
CCCTCAGCCACTCACACCCCGCTCAAACGCGAAGCTCCGGTTTGCCGGACGGGGCGTGAGGCGAACGTCGTGGGCCCCGCTCAGGGCAGCAGCTTGCCCCCCGTGACGCCGAGCACCTCACCGTTGACGTAGCTCGACTCGGACGAAGCGAGGAAGACGTAGGCGGGAGCGAGCTCCGCCGGCTGGGCGGGACGCTGCATGGGCACGCTCTTGCCGAACTCGGGCATCTGCTCCCGGGGGTACGACATGGCGATGAGCGGAGTCCACACCGGTCCGGGGGCCACGGCGTTGACCCGGACGCCCTGTTCGATCGCCTCCTGCGACAGCGCCTTGGTGAAGGTGACGATGGCACCTTTGGTGGTGGCATAGGCGAGCAACGGGGGCTTGGGCTGGTAGGCCTCGACCGAGGCCGAGTTGATGATCGCCCCTCCCGACGGCAGGTGAGGGAGAGCCGCCTTGCAGAGCCAGAACATGGCGGAGAGGTTTGTGCGCAACGTCTTGTCCCACTCCTCGGTGGAGATCTCCTGGATGCTCGGGTACATCATCTGGTACGCGGCGTTGTTGACCAGGACGTCGAGCCGACCCAGCTCGTCGATAGCCCGCCGCACGATCGACTCGCAGTGCCCCTCGTCACTGATGTCGCCGGCCACCGCCACGCAGCGCCGGCCCGAGGCCTCCACCACCCGCGCCGTCTCCGCGGCATCGGGCTCTTCGTTCAGGTAGGCGATCAGGACGTCGGCACCCTCACGGGCGAAAGCCAGGGCTACAGCCCGACCAATCCCGCTGTCACCGCCGGTGATGACCGCCACCTTCCCCTCCAGGCGGCCATGCCCCCGATAGCTCTCCTCGCCGTAGTCGGGTCGGGGCTGCATCTCGGCCTCGATGCCCGGAGGCGACTGCTCTTGCTCAGGCAGAGGTGGCTGGGGCTCCTGCTGTCGGGGGTCCTGGCTCTCGGTCATCGTCGTCCTCGTCGGGTGCTCGATGGTTGGGCTGGCCGGCGTCTGCTGGCCACAGCACTACCCCACCCCTCGACCACCAACCGCGCGCCCGGGAGCGGGGATCACAGCACAACGACGGCGGTGAGCGTGCCCATGCCCAGGCCGCACTCGGCGAGGATCCTGGCCGCGGATGGGCAGCCACTGCTCTTCGCTCACCGAGCAACGGCACTCATGCCCGTCGATCCCACAACCGATCACGCGCCTCCAAAGGGGACCCTACGGGCGAGCAGGTCGTACGCTCCTGCCTATGGCCGAGACCGGCGGTGACACCGTGGTGATCGGCAATCCCAGTGCCGGCCGGGGAAAGGTCGGTCGTTGCTGGAGTGACCTGCTCGCCCGCCTGCAGGGCGCCGGCCTGCGCGTCGAGGGCCATCTCACGAAGGGTCCTGGTCATGCCACTGAGCTGGCCCGCCAGGCTCGGGACGAGGGCCAGGACCTGGTGGTGGCCGTGGGCGGCGACGGCACCGTCAACGAGATCGTGAACGGCCTGCTCGGCGCCGGCGGTGACGGCGACGCTGCTGGTGCCGGCGGGGCCGACGGCCGAACCGCAGCGGTCCCCGCCCTGGGCCTGATCCCCGTCGGCTCGGGCTCCGACTACGCCCGCACCCTGGGCGTTCCCCGCGACGTCGACGGTGCCGTCGCCCACCTGGCCTCGGCCTCGATCCGGAACCTCGACGTGGGCGAGATCCGCTACCAGGGAGAGGGCGGCGAGGCGAGCCGCCTGTTCGTCAACGTCGTCGAGGTCGGCATCGGCGCCGAGGTGGCCACCCGGGCCGCGCCCCTCCCCCGGTCGCTCGGCGCGCTGCGCTACGTGGCCGCCTTCGCCCTCGCCCTTCCCCGGCACCGGCCGGGCACCGTCCGCATCGAGCTTGGTGCTGACCTCTACGAGGGGCCGTTGACCAACCTGGTCGTCGCCCTGGGGCAGTACTTCGGCGGGGGCATGCGCATCGCGCCGGGGGCCGACCCCACCGGCGGGAGCTTCGCCGTGCAGGTGCAGTTCGGGTCCAAGCTCGACTACGTCCTGGCCATGCCCAAGGTGTTCCGGGGCACCCACCTTCCCCACCCCCGGGTGCGAGAGGCCCAGACCCCGGTGGTGCACGTGCAGGGCGCAGCTAGCACCCCGGTGGAGGCCGACGGCGAGGTCCTGGGCACGACGCCGGTGAGCCTGCGGGTCCGCCCCCGCGCCCTCCCGGTGAGGGCGTGAGAGCGTGAGGAGATGAGGTCACGAGCGCTGGTGACCGGCGCATCCGGTGGCATCGGCGAGACCTTCGCCCGGCGCCTGGCCGACGATCACGACCTCGTCGTGGTGGCCCGCCGGGCGGAGCGCCTCCACGACCTTGCCGGCGAGTTGCGGGTGGGCGGGACCGACGTCGAGGTGCTCCCGGCCGACCTGCGTCGCGAGGACGGGTTGGCCGCGGTGGAGCACCGCTTGGCCTCGACCGAGCGGCCCGTCGACCTGCTGGTCAACAACGCCGGCTTCGGCACGACGGGGACCTTCGCCGACGCAGCCCTGGAACGGGAGCTGGCCATGGTCGAGCTCAACGTCGTGGCCCTGGTTCGCCTCACGCACGCCGCGCTGGTGGCCATGGGCGCCCGAGGGAGGGGGGCCATCGTGAACGTGTCCTCGCTCGCCGGCTTCCAGGCCGTGCCCGGCACCGCCGTCTACGCCGCGACCAAGGCGTTCGTGACCAACTTCACCGAGGCCGTGTCCGAGGAGGCCCGGTGCTCGGGGGTGCGCCTGCAGGCCCTGTGCCCGGGACTGACCCGCACCGAGTTCCACGAGGTCAACGCCTTCGACGTGGGCTGGCTCCCAGGGGTGGCCTGGCAGTCGGCCGAGGAGGTGGTCGACGCCTCCCTGGCCGGCCTCGAGCGGGGCCGGGTGGTGGTGGTCCCCGGGCTGGTGAACCGGGCCGCGGCCACCGCCTCGTGGCTGGCGCCCCGCACGCTGGTGCGCCGGCTGGTGGCCACCGCGCTGCGACGCTGAGGCCGATACCGAGGTTGACCCACTCGCGGCCGCGGTCGTAGCGTCGGCGCGTCTGCCGGCGGGGAGCGAAGTCCGGTGCGAGTCCGGCGCTGTCCCGCAACTGTCATCCCCTTCGGGGGCGAGCCAGGTCGCCTGCTCGCCGGCGTGACGAACCAGCCTCGAGGAAGGGCCCGGTTCGTACGTCAGGTCCGCCTGTCGTCGAGCGTCCCACCCCTCGACAAGGAGGACCCATGCGACGCCCTACCCTGACCGCCGCCCTGCTCGCCGCCCTCGCCCTCGCCGGGGCGTGCGGTGACGACACCACCGACGTGGCCACCGACCCCACGGCTGCGCCCCCCGCCGCCGAGGAGGAGGTCCCCCAGCGGATCGTCTCGCTGTCGGCCACCGCCACCGAGATGCTCTTCGCCATCGGCGCCGGCGAGCAGGTGGTGGCCGTCGACGAGCAGTCGAACTTCCCCCCTGAGGTCCACCACTGATCTCGGGCTTCAACCCCAACGTCGAGGCCATCTCCACCTACCAGCCCCACCTGGTGGTCCTCTCCGGCGACCGGGACGGCTTGGTGAACCGCCTGGACACCCTCGGGATCGACACGATCGTGAAGGAGGCGGCCGTGGCCCTCGACGACACCTACGACCAGATCGGCGAGCTCGGCATCGTCACCGGTCACGTCGACGAGGCCGCCGAGGTGGTGGCGGGCATGCGCAGCGAGATCGAGGCGCTGGTGGCGGAGGTGCCCGAGCGGCCTGAGCCGCTGACCTACTACCACGAGCTCGACGACACCCTCTACTCGGTGACCTCGCAGACCTTCATCGGCGAGATCTACTCCCTCGCCGGGTTGAAGAGCGTGGCCGACGCCGCCGACCCCAACGGTGACCTCGGTGGCTACCCCCAGCTCTCCCCCGAGCTGCTGGTCGAGGCCGACCCCGACTTCATCTTCCTGGCGGACACCAAGTGCTGCGGCCAGACCGCCGAGACGCTGGCCCAGCGGCCCGGCTTCGACGCCCTCACGCCGTGCGGGAGGGCCGGGTGGTCGAGCTCGACGACGACATCGCCTCTCGTTGGGGCCCCCGCGTCGTCGACTTCGTGCGCACCGCGGTCGAGGCCACCGCCACGGTTCCGGTGGCCTAGAGGCCCGGCCTGCCCATCGCGACCTCGGGGACCGCCATGGCCCGACTCGCCGATCCACCGTCCTCGCCACCCCGGCCGCCCGGCACCGACGCAGCCGCCCCACGACTGCCCGAACGGCCGGCGGCGGGGGCGACCCCTCGGTGTCGAGGGCGCGCCTAGCCGCCCGCTGGCTGGGCGCGGGCGTGGTCGCAGTGGTCGTGGTCGTGGCCGTGGCCCTGGGCCTGGTGATCGGCCCCGTCCGCCTCGGCGTGGACGCCGTGGGGCGCGAGCTGTTGGGCCTGGCCAGCGGGCTGAGCGACCAGGAGCGAGCCATCCTCGTCGACATCCGCCTGCCGCGCGTGGTCCTCGGCCTGCTGGTGGGCGCCACCCTGGCCCTGGCCGGGGCCAGCTACCAGCGGGTGTTCCGCAACCCCCTGGCCGACCCCTACCTGCTGGGCGCCGCCTCCGGCGCCGGGCTCGGGGTGACCATCGCGGTGGTCGCCACCGCCGCCACCGACACCACCGACATCCCCTGTCGGCCCCCGTCGCCGCCTTCGTGGGCGCCCTGCTGGCCGTGGCCGTCACCTACGTGCTCGGTGCTGCCGGCGGCGCCAGGCTGTCGACCGCCTCGCTGATCCTGGCCGGCGTGGCCTGACCAGTTCCTCACCGCCGGGCAGACCTACCTGCAGCAGCGCCACCAGGACACGATCCGCCAGGTGTACTCCTTCATCCTGGGCGGGATCTCGACTGTGGGGTGGCGGGAGGTGACGAGCACGCTGCCCTACCTGGTGGTCGCTGGCCTGGTGCTGCTATCGCAGCGCCGCACCCTCGACGTGCTGGCCGTTGGCGACAACGAGGCCGCCACCCTCGGCCTCATCCCCGGCGCAGCCGCCTCCTGGTGGTCGTGGCCGCCTCGCTCGGCACCGCCGCGGCGGTGTCGGTGTCGGGCCTCATCGGCTTCGTCGGCATCATCGTGCCCCATACCATCCGCCTCCTGGCCGGAGCCAGCCACAGTGTGCTGCTCCCGCTGTCGGTCCTCTTCGGGGGCGCGTTCCTCGTGCTGGCCGACCTGCTGGCCCGCACCCTGGCCTCGCCGGCCGAGATCCCCATCGGGGTCGTCACCGCCTTCTTCGGCGCCCCCTTCTTCGTGCTGGTGCTGCGCACGTCGAGACGCCTGGCGTGAGCGGTGCAGCGATGGCGCTGTCGTGCCGAGACTGCACGTCGTCCTCGGGGGGCGCCCGCGTGCTCGACGGGGTCGACCTCGATGTGGCCCGGGGCGGGTGGCTCTCGCTGGTGGGCCCCAATGGCGCGGGCAAGACGACGCTGCTGCGGGTCGTGTGCGGCCTGGTCGAGGCGCGGGGACCTTGCGCCTCGACGGCCGCATCGCCACCAGCTTGTCCCGCCGGGAGCGGGCCCGCCTCCTG
>JADDRA010000040.1 GCA_016781105.1 Actinomycetota bacterium
GCCCTGGTGGCGGTGGCGGTGGTGGGCGCCGCCCTGGTCGCCTCGGGCCGCCGGGCCACTCCGGGAGCGGCCAACCTGGTGGCCCTGGCCGTGGTCGCCGCCGCCGGCGTCGACCTGGCGGCCGGCACGTCGGTGGCGCCCACCACCCAGCTCGCTCGCCTGGCCCTGGGCAGCCTGGGCTTCGAGCCTGCCGGCCTCGTGGGTGCGGGCCTGGCCGTGGCCGTCGGGTGGGTGGGCCTGGCCGGCGTGGGCGGGACGTCGCTGGAGGCGGCCCGGCGCCGGGCCGGCCTGGTGTCCGAGCTGCGCTTCGCCGTCACCCTCCAGGACCTGCGCACGGTGGTGCTCCTGCAGCGCCGCCTGGCTCAGGAGCGACCCCGGGGCCGGCCGTGGGTCCGCCTCCCCGCCGCCCGCCGGAGCCGCCTGCCCACCTGGCGGCGCGACTGGTCGGGCATCACCCGCTTCCCCGCCGTTCGCCTGGTGCGCATGACGGTCCTCGGCGCAGTGGCCGGTGCCGCCCTCGTCGGGGTGTGGTCGGGGACCTCCAGCCTGGTGGTCGTGGCCGGCGTCGCCCTCTACGTGGCCGCCCTTGACGCCGTCGAGCCCCTGGCCCAGGAGATCGACCACCCCGATCGCTGGGCGGGCCTTCCCGTCCATCCCGGGGGCCAGCTCCTGCGCCACCTGCCGGCGTCGGTCACGGTCATGGTCGTCGTCGGTCTGGTGGCGACGGCGACGGCGACGGTCCTGGGGTCGCCCGCCCTGGTGGTGCCCCTGGCCGTCACCCTCGTCGTCCCCGTGGCCGCGGCCGCCACCACCGCGGCAGCGGCCAGCACCTCCCAGGGGATGGTGCAGAGCAAACCGTCGGTCGACATCGTGCCCGAGGCGGCCGGGACCGCCCTGGTGGTGCGCAACGGCTGGCCGGTGGCCCTGGTCGTGGTGGCCCTGCTGCCCGTGCTGGCCGCCCGGGCCGCCGCCGACCAGGGCATGCCCGCCGCCTCCGTGGCCGCCACGGCCGTCGTGCTGCCCGTCTTGCTCGTGGGCATCGCCCTGCTGTGGGTGTCGCGCCGGGCCCCGGTGCAGCTGTGAGTCCACCCGCGGTCCTGGCCAGCTCCGGGTTGGCCAAGGACTACGGCGACGGCTTCGGCCTGCACCCCGTCGACCTCGCTCTCGGAGCCGGCGAGCTGGTGGTGCTGGTCGGCCCCAACGGGGCCGGCAAGTCGACCTTGATCGGGCTGTGCGCCGGGCTGCTGGAACCCACCGAGGGCACGGTCACGGTGGCGGGCCAGGCGGCCGGTTCCCTCGGCGCCCGGGCGGCCACGTCGTACCTCCCCGACACCCCGGTCCTCTACGACGACCTGAGCGTGCGCGAGCACCTGGAGTACGTGGCCCGCCTCCACGGGGTGGACGACTGGCAAGGCGGGGCTGAGGAGCTGCTGGCCCGCCTCGATTTGGAGGACCGGGCCGACGACCTGCCGTCGCGCTTCAGCCGGGGGATGCGCCAGAAGGTCTCCCTGGCCCTGGCCCTGATCCGACCCTTCGACCTCCTGCTGGTCGACGAGCCCTTCGTCGGACTCGATGCGCCGAGCCAGGCCACCCTCGTCGAGCTGCTGATCGAAGCCGTGGCCGGGGGTGCCTGCGCCCTGGTCTCCACCCACCAGCTCGACCTGGCCGACGAAGCCGGCCGCTGCCTGGGCCTGCGTGACGGCGAGCTGGTCCACGACGGTGGCTCGAGCCGGGACACGGTGCGCGCCCTGGTGACCGGGTGAACGGCGGGGCCGCCTCCCTTTCGGGGAGGGGGACGGGGGAGGGGGACCGGGGAGGGGTGTCAGGGCAGGCGCAGGCTGCCGGCCTCGTCCTGGACGGCCAGGCCGTCGGTCACCAGCGCGGCGGCCACCTGCCGGGCTCGGGCCGCCTCACCGGGCCAGCCGCAGGCCCCTGGGAGCGACGCTGCGTCCACCGGGCCGGCCCGCAGGGCGTCGACCAGGCGGCCCCGGCCCTGGCGCTCGGATCCGGCGAAGCTCGACTGACGCCGGCCCACCCCGGCCGAGCCCTCCGCCGGATCGGCGCCGGCATGACCGGCCCGGGCCCACGCGCAGGCGTCCACCCCCGGTAGGGGGCAGCGGTCGCACCGGGGCGAGCGGCGAGTGCAGACGGTGGCGCCCAGGTCGAGCACAGCCTGGTTCCAGGCCCAACCCTCGCCGGCGGGGACCACCGCGTCGGCCAGGGCCTGGGCCTCGGCGCCAGCCAGCCGGCGCCCGGCCACCGCCCGGGCCAGGACCCGGGCGGCGTTGGTGTCGAGCACGCCCACCTCCGCCTCGTGGGCGAAGGCCAGGACGGCCCGGGCGGTGTAGGGACCCACCCCCGGCAACGTGCGCAGCTCGGCCAGCGTGGCCGGCAGGTCGCCGCCGAAGCGCTCGACCGCAGCCGTCGCGACGGCGTGGAGGTGCACGGCCCGGCGGTTGTAGCCCAGCCCGGACCAGGCCCGGACGACCTCGCCCACCGGCGAGGCGGCACAGGCCGCGGGTGTGGAGAAGCGCTCCAGGAAGACCCGGTAGCGGGGCGCCACCCGGGCCACCTGGGTCTGCTGGAGCATGAGCTCGCTGACCAGCACCGGCCACGGGTCGCGGGTGCGCCGCCAGGGCAGATCCCGGCGGACCTCCTCACCCCAGGCCAGCAGCGTCCCCTGGAGGGTGCTCAGCGACGCTGGCACCAGTACAGGTCGGTGCGGTAGGGCAGGGCGAAGCGCTCCGGCATGCCCGCCACCAGGCGCCGGACCTGGTCAGCCAGCGCCGCCTGCTCGGCCCGGGGCCGGGCGGCGATGTAGCTGGTGGACAGCACGCGATCGACCAGGGTGGCCACGTCGAGCTCCTGGTCGAGACGGAAGCGCCGGTGGACGAGCGGGCCGAACGCCGCCACGTCGGCCACCGCCCCGGCCCAGTCGCCGTCGTGGTAGCTGGCCACCGGCCGGTCGTCCCACTCGATGAGCGCCGACAGCTCGGCCACCCACGGCACCGAGACGTCCCGGTCGTTCCAGACCATGGCCAGGCCCCCGCCCGAGCGCAGCACCCGGGCCGCCTCCGCCAGCGCCGGGCCCACCTCGAACCAGTGGAAGGCCTGGGCCACCACCACGGCCTCGACCGAGGCCCCGGCCAGGGGCAGGGCCTCGGCGACCCCGGCCAGCACCGGCACGCCCGGCACCTGCTCGACGAGCACCTCGCGCATGGCCGCCACCGGCTCGACGGCGACCACCCGGGCGCCGGTGGGCGTCAGCAGCCGGGTGAGCTTGCCCGTGCCCGCCGCCACCTCGACCACGATCGAGCCGGAAGCGACGGCCAGCCCGCCGGCCAGGCACGAGACCACCTCGGGGGGATACGAGGGCCGCCCCCGCTCGTAGGCGTCGCTGGCCGACCCGAAGCCCCGGGCGGCGACGTCGGCGACCCTCACCGTGTCGACCTCATCTTGCCGACCTCACCGTGCCGTACCGGCAGCCCGGCCGGGACCACCACCTCCAGGACGGCTGCGGCCCACTCCCGGTACCCGGCGTCGGAGGGGTGGTAGCGGTCGGCGGCGAAGAACCGCCGGGGGTCCGAGCGCATGACGGGGCCGGTCTCCCCGGCGATGTCGACGTAGGCGCTCCCCGTCTCGGCCGCCACCTCCCGGACCACCTCGTCGAGCCTGCGGCCCCGCAGCCCGGCCAGGGCCCGCAGGGGCTGGGCCAGACGGGGGATGGCGCCCATGTCGGGCACGCCGAGCAGCACCACCCGGGGCGACCCGGGCAGCTCCGCCACCAGGCGCCGGTACCCCCGCTCGAAGTCCGGTGCCGACGTGAGGTGGGTGACGTCGTTGGCCCCCACCGACACGAAGGCCACGTCGGGCCGGGTGCCGGCCAGCGCCGGGAGCTGGTGCTCGAGCACGTCGGCCACGGTGGCACCGCTGCGGGCGAGCACCCGGAGCTGGCTGGGGCCGTCCCTGCCCGCCGCCACCAGCGTCGGGAGCGCCGCTGAAGGCCCCGACGCCCCGACCCCGGCGGCCGTCGAGTCACCCAGCCAGACGACGTCGAGGGCCGCTCCGGGCGGCCCCACCCGGGCGTCGAGGTCGAGGGGCGGTCCCTCCAGCATCGGCCCGCGCCGGGCCATCACCGCCTCCACCGCCAGGAGTCCGGTCACGAGCGCCGGCACGGCCACGGCGACCACGAGCGCCCGCCGGAGCGAACCCACCCGCTCAACCGGGAAGGAAGGCAACGACGGCAGGCACCGTCCACCACCGTACGGGGTACAACAGACCGATGGACGCTGCCGGCTGGGCCGCCGTGGTGGTCGGGAGCTTCCTCATGGTGCTGACCCTGGTCGACCTGGCCCTCACCGCGCTGCATCCCGACATCGACGGGCCCCTGGCCGAGAACGTGCAGCGGGGCGTGTGGCGAGTGCTGGTCGCCGGCGACCGGCGTCGCCACCAGCGTCGGCGGCTGATGGCCATGGCCGGGCCGATGATGATGGTGCTGACCTTCGTGGCCTGGGTCGCGACCCTGGTGCTGGGCTTCACCCTCGTCGTGTGGCCCTTCCTGGGCGACTCCTTCACCTCCGAGCCGGCGTTGGGCACCCTGGGCTTCCTCGACGCCCTCTACTACAGCGGGGCGATGGTCAGCACGCTCGGCATCGGCGACATCAGCCCCACGAGTCGGCCGCTGCAGCTGGCCTCGGTGGCGGCCTCGCTGAGCGGGTTCTCAGTCCTCACCGGCATCGTGGCCTACCTGCTCGAGGTGCTGGGCAGTCTGCACAACCGGGTCGGCCTGGCCCTGCGGGTGGGCGAGGACACCGACGGTCGCCACGACGGCCCCCGCATCCTGCACGCCTGGCTCGCCGACGAGGAGCTGGGGGATGTCCGCCAGCGGCTGGAGAAGTGGGCCGACCTGCTCCGCGACGCCCAGGAGGAGATGCACCGCTTCCCCCTGGTCTCGGTCTGCTACCGCAGCCGGGACCCCCATCAGGATCCCGAGCCGGCGGTGCGGGCGGTGGCCCAGACCGTGGTCGCCGGCCACCTCCTCACCAGCGACGAGCGCTACCGGAGGCTGCGCACCTCCCTGCTGGGACTCGATCGGGCCGTCACCCGCTTCATGGTGGTCATGTCCCGCCAGTACCTGAGCCGCGACGTCATGGACGACCTGGTGCACCCCGAGCCGACCGGGGACGACCGGGCCCACGTCGACGACGTCCGCCGGGGCCTGGAGGAGCGCTTCGGGATCCTCGCCGAACCGGACGACCAGGCCGGCAGGCGGGCCCTGGACCTCACCTGCCGGGCTCGGACGTTCCTGGAGGCCTGCCACCGCCTCACCGGCTGGCAGGCCCACGAGGACGCCCACGGCGACCAGCCGGTGGCCGTGCCTACGCTTCAGTGATCGCCCCCCGCTCGGCCCCCGACGCCAGACGGGCGTACTTGGCCAGCACGCCCGAGGTGTAGCGGGGCGCCGGCAACTTCCACTCGGCCCGGCGGCGCTCCAGCTCGGCCGGCTCCACGTGGAGGTCGATGGTGCGGGCCTCGGTGTCGATCACGATGCGGTCCCCGTCGCGCACAAAGGCGATGGGGCCGCCGTCGACCGCCTCGGGGGCGACGTGGCCGATGCAGAAGCCGTGCGTGCCCCCCGAGAAGCGACCGTCGGTGACCAGGGCGCAGTCGCCTCCCCGCCCCGCCCCCTTCATGGCCCCGGTGACGGCCAGCATCTCGCGCATCCCCGGGCCGCCCTTGGGCCCCTCGTAGCGGATGACCACGACGTCGCCGGGCTGGATACGCCCGGACATGATCGCCTCCATCGCCCCGGCCTCACCGTCGAAGACCCGGGCGGGGCCGTCGAAGGAGGTGAAGTCGATGCCCGCCACCTTGACCACCCCGCCCTTGGGGGCCAGCGAGCCCTGCAGCACGGCGATACCCCCCGAGGCGTGGAGCGGATCGGTCAACGGGTGGATGACGACCCCGTCGGGGGCGGGCGGCCCCACGGCGGCCAGGTTCTCGGCCATGGTCCGGCCGGTGACGGTGAGGCAGTCCCCGAACAGCAGCCCGGCGTCGAGCAGCTCGGCCAGCACGACCGGCACCCCCCCGATCCGGTCGATGTCGGCCATGTGGTAGCGCCCGTGGGGGCGGGTGTCGGCGATGTGGGGGACGTGGGCGGCCACGGCGTTGAAGTCGTCGAGATCGAGCTCGACCCGGGCCTCGCTGGCGATGGCGAGCAGGTGGAGCACGGCGTTGGTGGAACCACCCAGGGCCATGACCACGGCGATGGCGTTGTGGAACGCCTCCTTGGTCAGGATCTGGCGGGGGCGGATCCCTGCCCGCAACAGGTCGACCACGGCTTCACCGCTGGCCCGGGCGATGTCGTCGCGCCGGGCATCGGGGGCGGGAACGCTGGCGCTGCCGGGCAGCGACATGCCCAGCGCTTCGGCCACCGCCGCCATGGTGTTGGCCGTGAACATGCCGGCGCAGGCGCCGATGCTCGGGCAGGCGGCCCGCTCGACCTCACCCAGCTCAGCGTCGGACATGGTGCCCGCCGCGCACGCCCCCACCGCCTCGAACACGCTGACGATGTCGAGGGCGCGACCATCGTGGTGCCCGGGCAGGATCGAGCCGCCGTAGACGAAGACCGAGGGCAGGTTGAGCCGGGCCGCGGCCATGAGCATCCCGGGCAGGCTCTTGTCGCAGCCAGCGAAGGTGACCAGGGCGTCGAAGCGCTCTGCGTGCACCATCGTCTCCACCGAATCGGCGATCACCTCCCGGCTCACCAGCGAGGCGTGCATGCCCTCGTGGCCCATGGAGATGCCGTCGGACACGGCGATGGTGGTGAACTCGAGGGGGAAGCCTCCGGCAGCCCGCACGCCCTCCTTGGCCGCCGCGGCCAGGCGGTTCAGCGGCATGTTGCAGGGGGTGACCTCGTTCCACGACGAGCACACGGCTACCTGGGCCTTGCCCCAGTCGTCGTCGCCCATTCCCACCGCTCGCAACATGGCCCTGGCCGGGGCCCGCTGGAGGCCGTCGGTCACCTCGTGGCTGCGGGGCTTCATTTCGGATGCCATTAGCCGAGGGTAGCCAGGACGCCCCGATCCCTCCCCCTCTTTGCCTTTCCCCCAGCGCACAGGGAACGGCGCGGGGGGCGGGACGGGCGAGCGTCCGGGCCACCTAGCGTTCGGGTCGATGAGCGCCGTCGTGCGGGCCAGCGGGCTGGTGAAGCGCTGGGGGGACACGACGGCCCTGGCCGGTGTCAGCGTCGAGGTGGGCACCGGCGTAACCGGCCTGCTGGGGGCCAACGGAGCGGGCAAGACCACCCTGTTGGGCCTGGTCCTCGGGCTCCACCGACCGGACGAGGGCAGCATCGAGGTCCTCGGCCTCGATCCGGCCACGGCCGGGCCCCAGGTGCGGGAGCGGCTGGGTTACGTCCCCGAGCACGAGGCCCTGACCCCCGACGTGCGGGCCTTCGACCTGGTCCGCCACCTGGCCGAGGTGCACGGCCTGCCCAGCCGGGAGGCCACCGGCCGGGCCAGCGACGCCCTGTGGCTGGTGGGCCTGGGCGAGGAGCGCCAGCGCCCGGTGGGCACGATGTCGACCGGCCAGCGTCAGCGGGTGAAGCTGGCCGCGGCCCTGGCCCACGATCCGGCCCTGCTCCTGCTCGACGAGCCCACCAACGGCCTGGACCCCGTCCAGCGCGACGAGATGCTCGGCCTCGTCCGGCGGGTCAGCGCCGAACTGGGCATCGACGTGGTGCTGTCGTCGCACCTGCTCGAGGAGGTGGAGCGGACCTGCGACGCCACCGTGATCCTGGCCGAAGGGCGGGTGGTGGCCAGCGGCAGCCTGGCGGCGCTGCGGGCGGGCGGCACGGGCCTGGTGGTCGAGGTCGACGGCCGGGCCGAGCTCCTGGCCACCCACCTGCGCCGGACCGACCTCGGCGTCGAGGTCGACGGTCTGCGACTGGTGGTCGAGGGCCCGCCCGAGGCGGGCGCCGACGCCGTGCGCGACGCCGCCGCCGCCCACCGGGTAGGCCTGCGCCGGGTCCAGGCCCGCACCGCCACCCTGGAGGACGTCTTCCTCGCCGCCGAGCGTTCTTGCGTCGCTGAGTCCCACCTGCCGGGACTCACAGACGCAAGAACGGAGGAGCGGTGAGCGACGCCCGCATCCTCGACCGGGGCTACCGCCGCTACGACGGTCCCCGCCTCGGGGTGGCCGGCGCCGTGCGCAGCCTGGCCTGGCACAGCGCCCTGCGGGCCCTGGGGCTGCGGCGCAGCGTCTGGGCCAAGCTCCTGCCCCTGGCCGCGGTGGGCATCGCCTACGTGCCGGCGACGGTGTTCGTGGGCGTCGCCGCCCTGCTGCCCGAGCAGCTCGTCGACGCCACCGGCCTGCTCCCCGGCTACGCCGACTACTACGGCTTCATCAGCGCCGCCATCGTCCTGTTCGTGGCGCTGGTGGGCCCCGAGGTCCTCTGCCCCGACCGGCGCCACCGGATGCTCGGCCTCTACCTGGCCTCCCCCCTGTCCCGCGACAGCTACCTGGTGGCCAAGGTCCTGGCCGTCGTGCCGGTGCTGGCCCTGGTCACCCTGGGACCCCCGCTGCTGCTGCTCGTCGGTTTCACCTTCGCCGACGCCGGGCCCGACGGGGCGGGCGAGCTGCTCGGCATCCTGGCGCGCATCGTCGCCGGGGGCGTGGTCGTGGCCGCCGCCTACACCGCCGTCTCGCTGGCCGCATCCAGCCTCACCGACCGCCGAGCGGTGGCCTCGGCCGGGATCATCCTGGTGTTGCTGGTCTCGGGCGTGGCCACGGGCGCCCTGGTGGCCTCGGGGGCCGACGAGCGGCTGCTGCTGCTCAACCTGTCGGTCGTGCCCTTCGAGCTGGTGCAGCGCCTCTACGGCGAGGCCGGCCAGGTGGAGGTGTCGACGCTCGCGCTGGTGGCGGCCAACCTGGCCTGGACCCTCGCCGCCGCTGCCCTGCTTCGCGCTCGCTACCACCGCCTGCGGATCACGCGGTGAGGGCGCCGATGATCGAGGTCGAGCGGACCTCGAAGTGGTTCGGCGACGTGGTGGCCGTCTCCGATGTCTCCTTCGCCGTCGGGCCCGGCGTCACCGCCCTGCTCGGACCCAACGGCGCCGGCAAGTCGACGGTCCTGCGCCTGCTGTGCGGCCTGACCCGGCCCTCTCAGGGCGCGGTGCGGGTGCTCGGCCAGGACCCGCGCCGCGACCCGGATCTGTTCCGGCGCCTCGGCCTGGTCCCCCAGCAGGAGGCCCTCTTCGAGGGGATCGCCGCCCTGGCCTTCGTGACCCTGGCCGCCGAGCTGCACGGCCTGGCCGGAGCCCGGACCGCCGCTGCCCGGGCCCTGGCGCAGGTGGAGCTCGACCCCGACGACCGCCGCCCGCTGGCCGGCTACTCCAAGGGCATGCGCCAGCGGGTCAAGGTGGCCCAGGCCCTGGTCCACGAACCCGAGCTGCTGGTGCTCGACGAGCCGCTCGACGGCCTCGACCCCCGCCAGCGCCTCCACCTCATCACCCTCTTCCGCCGCCTGGGCGAGGAGGGCCGCTGCGTGTTGGTGTCGAGCCACGTGCTCGACGAGGTCGAGCGCTTCGGGTCCCGGGTGCTGGTCATGGCCCAGGGCCGCCTGGCCGCCGAGGGCGACTTCCACGCCATCCGGGAGTTGATGGACAACCGGCCCCACCGGCTGCGGCTGGCCACGGACCGGCCCCACCAGCTCGGCGCCGCCCTGCTGGCCTCGGGCACGGTGGTCGGGGTGTGGGTGAGCGGACCCGGCGAGCTGGTGGTCGACACGCTCGACGGGGCCGCCTTCCGCCTGGCCGTGGCCCCGGCGGCGCGCGCCGCCGAGGCCCGCCTGCTCGAGCTGGTCCCCCTCGACGACGACCTCGAGAGCGTCTTTCGCTACCTGGTCGGCGCTGCCTCCCGCAGCCCCGGCGCCGGCCGCTGACGCCGCCCGTGCGGGCCCTGTACCGGACCTTCCTGAGCACCCAGGTGATCACGGGTCGCCTCGCCGGCCTGGGCGCCCTCGGGCTCCTGGCCGTGCTGTTGGGGGCGGCCGTGGGTGCCGGCCAGGCAACCGACCCGCTCGACGAGGGCATCGGCCTGGTCAGCGCCTACGGCCTATCGCTGTTCGTGCCCGTGACCACGCTGGTGTTCGCCTCGGCGGTGCTGGGCGAGCCCGAGGAGGACGGGACCCTCGTCTACCTGTGGCTGCGCCCGGTGGCCCGGTGGCGCCTGGTCGCGGCCGCCCTGGCCGCCGCCCTCACCGTGAGCCTGCCCGTGGTGGTGGTCCCCCTGGCCCTGGCCGCCGCCGCCACCGGCGCCGGGGCCGCTCTGGTGGGAGCCACGGCGTGGTCCTCCACCCTGGCCACGGTGGCCTACACCGGGCTGTTCACCTGGCTGGGCCTGCGCGTGCGCCGGGCCCTGGTGTGGGGCCTGGGCTACATCCTGGTGTGGGAGGGCTTCGTGGCCCGGGCGGGCGGGACGGCCTCCCTGCTCGCGGTGCGTACCCACACCCGCTCCCTCCTCGCCCGCGTGGCCGGCAGTGCCCCCGAGCTGGTCGAGGTCTCGCTGGCGACGTCCGTCGCCCTTCCCCTCCTGGCCGCCGCCGTGGCTGCCGCCCTCACCGTCCGCCGCCTGGCCCGCCAGGACGTGGCCTGAGACGGGCGAGTCGTCAGGCCGCGTCGCGCTGGGCCCGGAAGGTGCGCAGGCGCAGCGAGTTGGACACCACGAAGACGCTGGAGAAGGCCATGGCCGCGCCGGCGATGAGGGGGTTGAGGTAACCCAGGGCGGCCAGGGGCAGGGCGGCCACGCTGTAGGCGAAGGCCCAGAACAGGTTGCCCTTGATGGTGCGCAGGGTGCGCCGGGACAGGCGGATGGCGTCGCCGGCGGCTCTGAGGTCACCGGAGATGAGGGTGAGGTCGGACGCCTCGATGGCCACGTCGGTCCCGGTGCCGATGGCCAGGCCCAGGTCGGCCTGGGCCAGGGCGGGGGCGTCGTTGACGCCGTCGCCCACCACGGCCACCACTCGGCCCTCGCCCTGGAGGCGGCGCACGACCTCGACCTTGTCGGCGGGCAGGACGTCGGCGATCACCTCGTCCATGCCGACCTGGCCGGCGACCGCCTCCGCCGTGGTCTGGTTGTCGCCGGTGAGCAACACCGGGCGCAGCCCGAGGCTGCGCAGGCGCCGCACCGCCTCGGCGCTGGTGGCCTTGACGGTGTCGGCCACGGCCAGCAGGACCCGGACCTCACCGTCCCACCCGGCAACCACGGCGGCGCGCCCGGCGGCCTGGGCCTCCCGGCGGGCGTCCTCGAGCTCGGGCGGGATGGCCAGGCCGGCCTCGGCGTCGCCCCCGCCGGGGACGACCACGTCGACCAGGGCCATGGTGCCGGTGGTGACCGTGCCCGTCTTGTCGAGCACGACGGTGTCGACCCGCCGGGTCGACTCCAGCACCTCGGGTCCCTTGATGAGGATGCCGAGCTAGGCCCCACGGCCGGTGCCCACCAGCAGGGCGGTGGGCGTGGCCAGCCCCATGGCGCAGGGGCAGGCGATGATGAGCACGGCCACGGCCGCGGTGAAGGCGTAGGCGACCGACTCGTTGGCCAGCGAGAACTCGAGGGTGGCCACGGCCGGCACGATGACGACGGGGACGAACACGGCCGAGACCCGGTCGGCCAGGCGCGGGACCGGGGCCTTGCCCGTCTGGGCCTCGGTGACGAGCCGGCCGATCTGGGCCAGGGCGGGTGTCGGCGCCCACCCGGGTGGCCCGCACGACCAGGCGACCGCCGGCGTTGACGGTGGCGCCCACCACCTCGTCGCCCGGACCCACCTCCACCGGCACGCTCTCGCCGGTGAGCAGGGAGCGGTCGATGGCCGACGAGACCTCTTCGACCACCCCGTCGGTGGCCACCTTCTCCCCGGGGCGGATCACGAAGCGCATCCCCACCGCCAGCTCGCCTACAGGGACGCGCCGCTCGGTGCCGTCGTCGGCGAGGACCGAGACCTCCTTGGCCCCGAGCTCGAGCAACGCCCGCAGCGCCGCACCCGAGCGCCGCTTGGCCCGGGCCTCGAAGTAGCGCCCGGCCAGGATGAAGGTGGTGACCGCGGCGGCGACCTCCAGGTAGATCTCGCCCGTGCCCGCTCCCGGCTCCAGGGTGAGGTGGAAGCCCATGCGCATGTCGGGCGCGCCGGCGCCGAGGAAGAACAGGGCCACGACCGACCAGGTCCAGGCGGCGATGGTGCCGAGGGAGATGAGGGTGTCCATGGTGGCCGTCCCGTGGCGCAGGTTGGCCCAGGCCGCCTTGTGGAAGGGCCACGCCCCCCACACCACCACGGGCGTGGCCAGCTGCAGGACCAGCCACTGCCAGAAGTCGAACTGCAGGGCGGGGACCATGGAGATGGCCAGCACCGGCAGCGACAGGGCGGCGGAGACGATCAGGCGCCGGCGTAGCGGGGCGGTGGGGCCGGCCTCGTCACCCTCCTCCTCGCCGGCCGCCGCCTCGGGCTCGGGGACCACGGCCTGGTAGCCGGTCTCGCCCACCACCGCGGTCAGGCCGTGGACGTCGATCCGGGAGGGGTCGAAGTCGACCAACGCCGCTCGGTGGCGTAGTTCACGCTGGCCGACACGCCCTCGACCTTGTTCAGGCGCTTCTCGATGCGCCGGGCGCAGGAGGCGCAGGTCCTGCCCTCGATGGGCAGCTCGAGGTGCTGGGGGGCGGGTGCGGGATCGGCCGCCCCCGTCGTCGAGCTGGTCTCGGTGGTCTCGGTCGTCATCGGGGAACCGCCACGGTGAATGCGGCGGTGCGGACCACGCCCTCGTGCTGGAACTGCAGGTACAGGCGGTAGGCGCCGGCGGAGGGGAAGCGTCCGGCGAAGGCGATCTCGCCGGCGCCGGCGCCCGCTCCGGCTCCCTCGGGATGCAGGTGCAGGTAGGCCAGGTCACCCGCGCAGGCCCACCAGGTGGCCACCGGTGCCGAGGTAGGGCTCGAGGTTCTCGACCGGGGCAGCCTCGCGGGGCACGGTGAAGCGCAGCGCCAGGGGCCGGGGGTTGAAGGGACCGGGTACGAACAGGTCGGTGGCCAGGGTGTGGGAACGACCGGCGACGGTGGCGTCGACGAAGGCCCGCTGCACCCCGGGGTCGACCACGGTCAGCGGCGTGGACCAGGTGCCGTCGGGCGCCATCGATGGATGCAGGTGCTGGAACCCGGACAGGTCACGGCCCACGACCACGAGGTGAAGGCGGACGCCGCCCTGCTCGAGGTCGAAGTCGGTCACCGGCCGCTGGTCGGCTCCGAGGATGCGCAAGGTCAGGATCTTCCTCTTCGCCGGCACCCGAACCGGCTGGTCGACGACCAGGCGCAGGTCGCCCTCGGCCACGGCCAGACCGCTCGGCGCCGGGAGCTGCTGCCCGGAACCGCCGTGGGCGCCGTGCTCGCCTCCTCCGGTGACGCCGGTGACGTCCGTGGTGCCCGGCGCCCGGTGCCCGCCGCCGGCGGCCTCGCCCCCGTGGTCCTGGCCGGCTCCGGCCGGCGTCCCCGCGTGCACCGGGCCCACGGCCCGCCCGGCCGCGGCCGTCAGGGCGAAGACGACGAGCAGGACGGCGCCGAAGCACCGAGGCGGGCGGGCGCGCTCACCGAAGCGAGTACCCGGCCTCCACGATGGCCTGGCGCACCGCCGCGTCGTCGGCGGCACCGGCCACCCTGACCCGCCCGGTCGCCAGGTCGACGTCGACCGACTCGACGCCGGGAACCTCGCTCACCTCCTCGGTGACCATGGCCACACAGCTGTGGCAGGTCATCCCCTCCACGTCGTAGGACCGCTCCGTCTCGCTCATGCCCACGCTCCTCTGGTCGGTACCCCCGGGGGGTATGCAGCGGTCACCCTACCCCCTGAGCTCCCTGGCGGCAACTACCCCCCTGGGGTATCTTCGTCCGAGGGAAGGTCCGAGGGAAGGAAGGCGCCGGCCAGGCCCAGGACCAGGGCGGCGGCCCCGATCACGGCCGCGTTCACCAGGCGACGACCTCCGGTGTCGGCGCAGGCCGTGTCGGCGTTGCCGACGATGGCGCCCGCCGGGGTGGCCGGATCGGCCTGCGAGCCGAGCAGGGCGCTGCTGCACTCGATCGTGCCGGCGAAGGTGAAGGGCAGTAGGGCGTAGACCAGCACGGCGACGATGACCACGGCGGCGGCGAGGGGGACGTAGCGCTGGCGGGCGCTGGCCCCCGGCTCCCAGGGCTTGGGCAGACGGTGCACCCACCCAGTATGAGGCGAAGGGCCGGCGGTGGTGGTGGGATCGCCAGGACGCCCGGGCCACCTCCACCGGCCCGGGCCTCCCCGCCGTCGATCCCGGGCCTCCCCGTAGCCTCTCCGGGCATGGCCCTGGCCCGGCCCCTCGCCCATCCCCGTGACCGCGAGATCCTGGGCCTGGCCGTGCCCGCCCTGGGCGCCCTGGCCGCCGAGCCCCTCTACGTGCTGGCCGACACGGCCGTGGTGGGCCACCTGGGCACGCCCCAGCTGGGCGGCCTGGCCGTGGCCAGCACCCTGCTGCTCACCGGCTACGCGGCGTTCAACTTCCTGGCCTACGGCACCACGGCGTCGGTGGCCCGGCGCACCGGCGCGGGTGACGAGGCCGGGGCGGCGCACGAGGGCGTGCAGGGGATGTGGCTGGCGCTGGGCATCGGGGTCGCGCTCGCCCTGGTCGGCGCCGTCCTGGCGCCCCCGGCCGTCGGGGTCATGGGCGCCCGCGGGGCCGTGGCGGCCAACGCCCTGGTGTACCTGCGGGTCAGCCTGGTGGGCGTACCCGCCCTGCTGGTGACCCTGGCGGGCACCGGCTACCTGCGGGGGCGCCAGGACACCCGGACCCCGCTGCTGGTCACCGCCGTGGCCGTGGCCGGGAACCTGGCCGTCGAGGTGGTGTTGATCTACGGCCTGGGCTTCGGGATCGGCGCCTCGGCCCTGGCCACGGTGCTGGCCCAGGTCGGCTCGGCCGCCGCCTACGTGTGGTGGGTCGCCCGCGACGTCGCCAGCCGGCAGGTCTCCATCACCCCCGAGTGGGCGGCCATGTGCCGCCTGGCGGTGGTCGGGCGCGACCTGTTCGTGCGCACCGCCGCCCTGCGCCTGGCCCTGACCGTCGCCACCGCGGTGGCCGCCCGCCTGGGCGTAGTCGACCTCGGGGCCCATCAGATCGCCTTCGAGGTGTGGTCGTTCCTGGCCCTCGTGCTCGACTCCCTGGCCATCGCCGCCCAGGCCATGATCGGCCGCCTGCTCGGAGCGGGTGATGCGCCCGGAGCCCGGGAGGTGGCCCGGCGGATGCTCGCCTGGGGCATCGGTGCCGGGCTCGTGCTCGCCGGGGTCGTCGGGCTGGCCCGCCCGGGGCTGCCCCGCCTGTTCAGCGACGATCCCGCGGTGGTCGCCCTGTGTGGGTTCGTCCTGGTCTTCGTGGCCGCGCTCCAACCGCTGAACGCGGTGGTCTTCGTGCTCGACGGCGTCCTCATCGGCGCCGGCGACCTGCGGTTCCTGGCCCGGGCCATGGTCTGGGCAGCAGTCGTGTTCGTCCCCGCAGCCGTCACCGTGCTCGCCCTGGGAGCCGGCATCGGATGGCTGTGGGCGTCGATCGGCCTGCTCATGGCCGCCCGGGGAGCCGCACTCCTGCGGCGCTTCCACGGCGACGCCTGGGCCGTAGAGGGCGCGATGCGAACCGGGCGCTGACCGCAACGGCGACGGCCCCGGGGCGGTCGGCACGCCGCCGCCACCCCGACCGGGCCCGGGGCCTACGGCCGGGCCAGGGCCCCGCTGAGCACCAGGTCGACGATGCGCTCGGGCAGGTCCTCCTCCAGCGCCCCGCCGGTGACCAGGAGGCGGGTGAACACCGGGCCGGCCAGCAGGTCGGCGAGGAGGCCGTGGTCGAGGCCTTGGCGCAGCTCACCGCGGTCGCCAGCCCGGTCCAGGGCGGCGCGCACCGGACCCCGGCGAGCCTGGATGTAGGCGTCGAGGCGGGTCCGCAGCTCGGGGTTGCGGGCGGCCTCGTCGACCGTGGCCGGCAGCAGGCCTCCGATCGGCGAGTCGCGCATGGTGGTGACGAGCCCGCCCAGGAGCACCAGGAGATCCTCCCGGAGGTCTCCGGTGTCGGGGTCGGAGGGGCAGGGCCCCATCTCGCTGCCCGCAGCCAGCAGGAGGTCCTCCCGGGTGGGCCAGCGCCGGTAGATGGTGGCCTTGCTCACTCCGGCCCGCTCGGCCACCGCCTCCACCGACGTGCCGGTGAAGCCCTGCTCGCACAGCAGGGCCACGGTGGCGGCCAGGATGGCGGCATCGAGCCCGGGATCGCGCGGCCGGCCGGGGCGCCGATCGGCCTCGGCCCCACCGGCCGGCCCGCCGGCCGGATCGGTCACGCCGGTTCGGTCACGCCGGGGCTCGAGCCGCCTCGGTCCCCTCGGCGGCCAGGGTGAGCGCCTCGGGTGCCGACTCGCCGGTCCCGTCGTCGATCGCCGCCGACCGGGCCCGGCCGGGCAGGAAGGCGGCGGCCACGACGGCGCCCACCAGGGCCACGCCTGCGGCCACCAGCACCGCGGTTCCCATGGCGTCGACGAAGGCCACGCGAGCGACCTGGGCGATGGAGTCGCCGGCGGCTCCACCTACGGTGGCGGCCAGGGCCAGGGCCGCCCCCAGCGACTCACCGGCGGCCGTCACCGCCTCGGTGGGCAGTGGAAGTCCTCGCAGGGACGTCACCATCGACGAGGCGTAGCCCGACGCCAGGAGACTGCCGAGCACGGCCACCCCGAGGGCGCCCCCCAGCTCCCGGGTGGTGTCGTTCACGGCCGAACCCACGCCGGCCTTGGCCGGGGGCAGCGAGCCCATGATCGACTCGGTGGCCGGTGCCATGGTGAGGCTCATGCCCAGGGCGAGCACCACCATGGAGGCCAGCAGCGGGCCGTAGCCCGAACCGGCGTCGATGGCGGAGGCCAGGGCCAGGCCGACGGCGGCCACCACCAGGCCCACCGTGACCACCACCTTGGTGCCCACCTGCTCGACCAGGCGGGCGCTGACGGGCGACACCACGCCCATCACCACCGAGACGGGCAGCAGGCGGATGCCGGCCTCCAAGGCGCTGTAGCCGAGCACGAACTGCAGCAGCTGGGTGAAGAGGAAGAACGAGCCGAACAGGGCGAAGAACACCAGGGCGATGGCGGCGCTGGCGGCGCTGAACCGGGGATCGGCGAAGAAGGCGACGTCGAGCATGGGATGGGCCACCCGGCGCTCCCACCAGATGAAGGCCCCGAACAGTGCCGCCGCGGCCACGAAGGCGGCGATCGTCATCGGGTCGGCCCACCCCTTCACCGGGGCCTCGATGATGCCCCACAGCAGGACGGCGATGGCGGCGATCGACAGGGCGGCACCGGCGCCGTCGAGACGGGTGTGGGAGGGATCGCTCGACTCGGGCAGCAGGAGCCGCCCGGCCACCAGGGCCAGGGCCACGATGGGGAGGTTGAGGAGGAACACCGAGCCCCACCAGTAGTGCTCGAGCAGCCAGCCGCCCACGACGGGGCCGAGGGCGACGCCCATGCCCGCCATGCCGGCCCAGACGGCGATGGCCCGGGCCCGCTCCACCGGGTCGGTGAACACGGTGATGATGATCGACAGGGTGGCCGGCATCACAAAGGCGGCGCCCAGGCCCATCACCGCCCGGGCCCCGATCAGCTGGCCGGCGGTGCCCGAGGCGGCGGCCAGCCCCGACGCCACGGCGAAGACGACCAGGCCGGCCTGCAGCGAGCGGCGCCGGCCGAAGCGGTCGCCCAGGGCGCCAGCGGTGAGCAGCAGGCCGGCGAAGACGATGACGTAGGCGTCGACCATCCACTGCAGCTCGGTGGTGGAGGCGCCCAGCTCGCGCACCAGCGTGGGCAGGGCGACGTTGAGGACGGTGTTGTCGAGCACGATGAGCACCAGGCTCAGGCACAGCACGGCCAGCGCCAGCCAGCGCCGGTCACCTGGAGATCGACCCTCGGCCGTGGTTTCGATACGATCCGGCTGCGTTTCCATATCCCTGGACCCTACGCCGACGAGCAGGGACCAGGCAGTGTTCTGGCAGTGGAACCGATGCGGTGGCGGCAACGCATCCACTGCCAGAAGCGGGTGGGGTCCCCAGCCCCGGCGGCTCAGCCCGGGGTGGCGGCGGCCCGCTGGGCCAGCAGGGCGGTGACGGCCTTGCCGTCGGCCTGGCCCCGCGTCGCCCGCATGACCTGGCCCACGAAGAAGCCGCTGACCTTGGCGTCGCCGGCCAGGTAGCGATCCCACGCGTCGGGGTTGGCGGCGATGGCCGCATCGACCGCGCCCGCCAGCTCGTCGCCGCCCAGGGCCCGGAAGCCGAGGCGCTCGGCCACCGCCGCCGGGTCGCCCCCGCCGGCCACCAGCTCGGCCAGCACGGCCTTGGCCTGGGTGGCGGTCAGGGCCCCGTCGGCCTCCAGGCGCGACAGGGCGGCGAAGGCTTCGGGGTCGAGAGCGCCGGTCCCCCCGGCCAGGTCGTGCTCGGCGTGCACGACCAGGCGCCGCCCGTCACCGCCGGCGGCGAGGGCGCCCAGCACCAGGTCGTCGAGCCCCCGCTCCACCACCACGGCGACGGCCGCGGGGACCGACCCGGTCGCCTCGGCCAGGCGCCGGCGGCGCTCGGCGGGCAGCGGGGGCAGCCCGGCCCGCACCTGGCCCAGCCAGGCGTCGTCGGGGGCGAGGGGCACCAGGTCGGGCTCGGGGAAGTAGCGGTAGTCGTAGGCCTCCTCCTTGGAGCGCAGCGGGTGGGTGCGCCCGTCGGCCTCGTCCCAGTGCCGGGTCTGCTGGGCCACCTGCTCGCCCGCCTCCAGCAGGGCGATTTGGCGCCTGGCCTCGTAATCGATGGCCCGGCCGAGCGAGCGGGTGGAGTTCAGGTTCTTGACCTCGCAGCGGGTGCCGAAGGTGGAGAAGCCGGCGGGACGCACCGAGATGTTGGCGTCGACGCGCAGGCTCCCCTCCTCCATGCGAGCGTCGGATGCGCCCGTGGCCAGCAGCACCGCCCGCAGCTCGTTGACGTAGGCCCGGGCCTGCTCGGCCGAACGCAGATCGGGCCGGCTCACGATCTCGACCAGGGGGACCCCGGCCCGGTTGTAGTCGACCAGGGAGTGGTCGGCCTCGTGGATGCGTCCGCCCCCGCCCACGTGGGTGGACTTGCCCGTGTCCTCCTCCAGGTGGGCCCGCTCGATGCCCACCCGGGTCCCGTCGGGCAGCTCCAGAGCGCCGTCGACGTTGATGGGCCGGTCGTACTGGGACACCTGGTAGTCCTTGGGCATGTCCGGATAGAAGTAGTTCTTCCGGTGGAACAAGCTGGGCTCCACCCTGCAGCCGAGCGCCAGGCCCAGGCGCACGGCCAGCTCCACCGCCCCCCGGTTGAGCACCGGCAGCGAGCCGGGCAGGCCCAGGCAGACCGGGCACACGTTGGTGTTGGGCTCGTCGCCAAAGGCGTTGCGGCACCCGCAGAACAGCTTGGTGGCGGTGGCCAGCTCGCAGTGCACCTCCAGGCCGACGACGGTTTCCCAGTCGCTCACGGTGTCGCCTCGGCGCGGGCCATCGCTTGGTCGAGCATGGCGTCCTCGAGCACGGCGGCGGCCCGCAGCATGGTCGCCTCGGCCAGGGCCGGGGCCAGGATCTGCACGCCCACGGGCAGGCCGTCGTCACCCGTGCCGAAGGGCACCGACACCGCGGGGTCACCCGCCAGGTTGGACGGGATGGTGCACACGTCGGAGAGGTACATGCTGAGCGGGTCGGCCGCCTTGGCCCCGAGGGGGAAGGCGGTGGTGGGTGAGGTCGGCGACAGCAGCAGGTCGAACGACTCGTAGGCGGCGGCGAAGTCCCGGATGACGAGCGTGCGGACCTTCTGGGCCTTGCCGTAGTAGGCGTCGTAGTAGCCGGCCGACAGGGCGTAGGTGCCCAGCATGATGCGGCGCTTGACCTCGGGGCCGAAGCCGGCTGTGCGGGTGGCCACGTTCATGGTGGCGGTGGTGGGGGCGTCGACCCGTAGCCCGTAGCGGACGCCGTCGTAGCGGGCCAAGTTGGACGAGGCCTCGGCCGGGGCGATGAGGTAGTAGGCCGACAGCCCGTAGGCCAGGGCGGCCACGCTCGTCTCCTCCACCTTGGCCCCGGCGCCGGCCAGGGCCTCGGCCGCGGCCTCCACCCGGCGGCGGACGTCGGGGGCCACGCCTTGGCCCATCAGCTCGGCCACCACCCCGACGCGCAACCCCTCGACCCCGTCGTCGAGGCCGGCGACGAGGGAGGGCGGGGGCTCGGGCACCGAGGTGGAGTCGAGGGGGTCGTGGCCGGCGACGACCTCGAGCAGGAGGGCGGCGTCGGCCACGGTGGGAGCCAGCGGGCCGATCTGGTCGAGGCTGCTGGCGAAGGCGATGAGGCCGTAGCGGCTCACCCGCCCGTAGGTGGGCTTGACCCCCACCACCCCGCACAGGGCGGCGGGCTGGCGGATGGAGCCCCCGGTGTCCGAGCCCAGGGCGAGGGGGGCGAAGCCGGCGGCCACGGCGGCGGCGCTGCCCCCGCTGGAGCCCCCCGGCACCCGCGACGCGTCATGGGGATTGTGGGTGGGGCCAAAGGCCGAGTTCTCGGTGGAGCTGCCCATGGCGAACTCGTCGAGGTTGGTCTTGCCGATGGCGATGGCCCCGGCCAGGCCGAGGCGGGTGACCACGGTGGCGTCGTAGGGCGGCAGCCAGCCCTCCAGGATCCGCGAGGAGCAGGTGGTGGGCACCCCCGCGGTGCACAGGTTGTCCTTGAGGGCGACGGGGACGCCGGCCAGGGGGCCCGGGTCCTCCCCCGCCGCCACCCGGCGGTCGATCAGCTCGGCGGCCATTCGGGCCTGGGCGTCGGTCAGGGCGTTGAAGGCGTGGACCTCGGGCTCGCGCTCGGCGATGGTGGCCAGGTGCTCCTCGACCACCTCGACGGCGGCCCGCTCGCCCCGGCGCACCGAGTCGGCGATCTCGGCGGCCGGCAGGTAGGTGCTCGCGTGGCGCACTAGGCCGGAGGCCCCAGGACCGGCGGCACCCGGAAGCGGTCGGCCTCGACCGCCGGAGCCGCGGCCAGCACCTCGGCCCGCTCGAGGCCGGGGCGGGCCACGTCGTCGCGCAGCACGTTGGCCAGGGGCAACGGGTGGGCCGTGGGCGCGACCCCCTCGGTGTCGAGGGCCTCGACGTCGGCGGCGTGGTCGAGCACGGCGGCGAGCTGCACGGTGAAGCGCTCCAGCTCGTCGTCGCTCAGCTCCAGGCGGGCGAGCCCGGCCACGTGGGTCACGTCCTCGGCGGTGATGCGCTCGCTCATCGAGGTCCATGGTAGGACGGCCCGGCGCCGAGGCGGGCTGCCTCCCTCGGCGGCCGCCGCTGTCTACGCTGCCGCGGTGGCCTCGGTACGGACGCAGATCTACCTGACGACCGAGCAGCGGAGCCGCCTCGACGCGCTGGCCCGCAGCCAGCAGACGAGCATGGCCGCGCTCATCCGCCAGGCGGTCGACCAGTTGCTGGCCGAGGAGGTGCCCGATCCGGTGACCGCCCTCGACGCCACCTTCGCCACCATGCCCGAGCTCGAGGTCCCCGAGCGAGGCGAGTGGGACCGTGGTTGACCTCCTCGTCGACACCGACGTCTTCGCCGATCACGTCCGGGGCGTGCGGGCCTTCAGCCCGGGCGCCAACCGGGTCTCGTACTCGGTGATCAGCCGGCTGGAGCTCTTCGCCGGCAACCGGGCCGACGAGGAGGGGCTGCGCCTGCTGCTCGGCTCGTTCCGGGAGCTGCCGGTCGACCACGCCGTGGCCGAGCGGGCCGGGCGCCTGCGCCGGGCGGCGGGCATCCGCACGGGCGACGCCCTCCTGGCCGCCACTGCCCTGCACCACAACCTCACCCTCGTGACCAGCGTCCGCCACCGCTACGACGGCCTCCCGGGGCTGCGCCTGCGCAGCCCGAGCTGAACCGGAGGGGGACCCCCGTCAGGGCACCACCCGGTCTGCGAAGTCGACGACCCGGGCGGCGACGAGGTCCCGGTCGTAGTCGAGGGTGGCCACGTGGAAGCTGCGCTCCAGGCGCACCCGCTCCACCGGGCCGCTGACCCGGGCGGCGAGGTGGTCGCTGTTGTCGGGATGCACGACGTGGTCTTCGGCGCTGGTCATGATCAGCACCGGGCAGGTGATGCCGGGCAGGTCGGGCTGGAGCGCCTCGAGGGCCTCGTAGAGCGAGCGGGCCGGCGCCAGAGGCGAGCGGTCGTAGGCGATCTCCCGGGCGTCGGGGTCGGCCAGATCCGGGCCAACCCCCTCGCTGAGCGTCTCGCCGGCGTCGAGCATCAGCCCGAGCAGCTCGACCAGCGCCGGCTCGGCCGGCAGCACCAGCGGGTTGATGGCCACCACGGCGGCGATCCCGGGATGGCGGGCGGCCAGCCAGCAGCCGAGCGTGGCCCCCATCGACACGCCGACCACGACGACGGGCGAGCAGCGGGCCCGAAGGTCGAGGTAGGTGGCCTCCACCGCCGCCGCCCAGTCGGCGAAGCGGGTGGGGACCATGTCCTCGATGCGGGTGCCGTGGCCGGGGAGCCGGGGCACCTCGACGGCGAGGCCGGCCCGAGCCAGGGCCTCGGCCACCGGGCGCACCGTCGCCGGGGTCCCGGTGAAGCCGTGGAGGACGAGCGCGCCGCCCGGGCCGCCGGGCGACGACCAGGCCTCGGCCCCGGGCAGGACCGGGCCGTCCACGTGGGCACGGTAGCGGCTGGAGGCGCCGGGTAGCTTGCCCGGCATGCCCACCTACCCCTTCCTCAGCGACGAGTGGATCGACGAGGTCCGCAAGGTCCGTGACGAGTACCAGGGGCGGGCCGAGCCCGCCGGCGACCCGGTGCGGATGAACCAGGTCATCACCGACGTGCCCTTCGGCGAGGGCGTCATGCAGGCCCATCTCGACACCACGTCGGGGACGGTGGAGATGGAGCTCGGCCACCTGGAGGCGCCCGACGTCACCCTCACGCTCGACTACGCCACGGCCCGGGCCATCTTCGTCAACCAGGACCGGGACGAGGCCATGCAGGCCTTCATGGCCGGGCGGATCAAGGTCCAGGGCGACATGGCCAAGCTGCTCGGGATGCTGCAGTCTCCGGTCGACCCCATGGCCGGTGAGGTCGCCGAGCGGATCAAGGCGCTGACCGAGTAGGAGCGCCGGCACCCGCGGATGTCGATGCCGCGCGGCGGTGTCAGCGGCGCAGGAAGATGTCGACCACCGTGTCGCGGTCGACCTTGCTGCCTGTCTCGGGGTCGGTGGCGAAGGGCCGCCCCTTGGCATTGCCGGACAGGTCGCCCACCCGCAACCCGGCCTCCTCCAGCGCCTCGTTGACCTCGTCGAGGGTCTTGCCCACGATGTCGGGCACGGTGACCAGGTCGCGGCCCCTGGACACCACCACCGTCACCGTCGTCCCCCGCTCCACGCTGGTCCCTCCGGTCGGGTCGGAGCCGATCACCACCCCTTCGTCGACCTCGTCGTCGAAGCGGGTCACCACCTCGGCGTCCAGCCCCTCCTGTTCCAGGGCGGCCACCGCCTGGTCACCGGTCATCCCGGCCAGCTCGGGCACGGTCCGGGGGGCAGGACCACCGGAGAGCACCAGGTCGACGGCGCTGCCTTGGCGCAGCTCGGCGGGACGCTCGACATCGCCCGCCGACCAGTCGAGCACCAGGCCGGCTTCGACCGTCTCGCTGTCGGCCGTGCGCACCCGGCCAACGATGAGCTCGACCTCGGCCAGAGCCTCCTCGGCCTCGTCCTGGGTGAGGCCCTCGAGGGGAGGAACGTCCCGGAAGGGGGGCCCGAGCGAGACCAACAGCGTGACCCTGGCGCCCTCCTCGATGATGCGCCCGGGAGGAGGATCCTGGCGGATGACGTGACCCTCGGCCACGACCTCGTTGTGGTCCTGTTCGATCTCCACCACCCAAGGCCGCTCGAAGCCCGCGCGCGCCCCGGTCTGGGCCAGGAGCGCCTCGGCCTGGGCCAGGGGGACCTGGCCGATCACCGGGACCTCGGCGGTGGCCGGCCGGGTCTGGAGGTAGGCGACCAGCCCGGCGGCCGTGCCGGCCACCAGCACCAGCACCAGCACCAGCCACGGCCAGCGCCGCCGGCGGCGCTGCTCCTCCCCGGCGCCGCCCTGGTCGTCGAAGAGCGTGGGCGCCGGCGCGCCGGCGTCGAACATCTCAAGGCCCTCGAACCGAGCGGTGGGAGGTCCCGACATCGTGCTCGTCGTGGTCGTGGTGGTCCCCACGGTCGGGGGCGCGTCGTCGCCTCCGGCGGAGGCCACGACCGGGCGGGTGAAGGTGGGCTCCTGGGCCCGGGCCCCGTCGGCGCCGTCCTCTGCGCCGGTGCCGGCGCCCGGCGCGGGTTCCGTGGCCGACGGAGGCAGGAGGGTGGGATCGGCGCCGGTCAGCTCCCGCACCGTGGCGAGGTCGACCGCGCCGGCGAGGGGGAGGGGCTCGGGCCGGTCGAGCTGGCGGGCGGCGGCGCACAGGCCCCGGCCCAGCTCGGCCGCGTCGGGCCGCTCGGCCGGTTCGGGCCGGCCCACCCGCTCGAGGACGGCCACCAGCGGGCCCAGGGAGGCGGGCACCGGCACCGGGCTGTCGGCCCGCAGGGCCAGGGTGGCCAGGGTGGAGTCGGCCACCAGCGGCACCGATCCCGACACCGCCTCGATGAGCACCAACCCGAGGGAGTAGACATCGGCCTTGCCGTCGACCCCCCCGCTCTTGGCCTGCTCCGGAGCGGCGTAGCGGGCGGTGCCCACCAGCCCGTCGCCCGGCTCGGTCCAGGCCGCCTCCGAGAGCGCCCGGGCCAGCCCGAAGTCGGCGATGCGCAGGCGGCCGTCGTCGCCGAAGAGGAGGTTGGCGGGCTTGACGTCGCGGTGGACGAACCCCCGCTGGTGGGCGAAGTGCAGGGCCCGGGCCGTGTCCAGGCCGATCACCAGGGCCTGGGAGGGGCTGACGCGCCGGCCCTGGTCGAGCATGGCCCGCAGACTGCCGCCCCCGAGGAACTCCAGCACGAGGTAGGGACCGTCGTCCTCTCCCCAGTCGTAGACGGCCATGAGGTTGGGGTGGCTGAGGGCGGCTGCGGCCCGGGCCTCGGCCCGGAAGCGGCGCAGGAATGCCTCGTCGTCGGCCAGGGCGGGGTGGAGCACCTTGACCGCCACCCGCCGGCGCAGGGTGACGTCGTCGGCCAGGTACACCTGGGCCGAGGCGCCCGTGCCGATGGGCGCGTTGAGCCGGTAGCGGCCGCCGAGCACGCGGCCGAGTTGCTCCGTCAGTCGTGACGTGGCCACCGCCCGAGGGTAACCCCACCGCCGTGGCGGATCGTGGCAAGCCCGCGTGCCGGCACCACCGCCGGAATTTGTCACCGGCGAGGGTGCGCCTGCCAGGATCGCCGCGTGCGGCGTGAGGTGGTGGCCGAGCTGGAGGCGTTCATCGGCGGCGAGAGCCTGTGGGACGCCGAGGCCCTGGGCGCCATGGTGGCCCGCCTCGAGGCCGAGCCCGACTCGGTGAGCCCCGTGCTCGCCGCCGACCTGGGCGCCGTGCTCGAGCGTGTCCGGCGAGGTCCGGTCCCGGTGCGCCTCGCCGCCGACGTGGAGGGCGTCGTCTACCCGCGGCTGTGGAAGGTGATGGAGGGCGTCTGGGACGACCTGCCCGAGGCCGAGCTGCGCACCCGGGCCCGGGTCCTCGACGCCCGCCTGAGCCCCCTGCTGGAGGACCGGCGGTGACCGACGGGCGCCGCAAGCTCGTCGTCGGCGTGGTGCTGGTGGCCGCCCTGTCGGCCTTCGTCTACGCCTTCTCCCTCGGACGGGGCACCACCGACGAGGTCGCCACCACGGGCGCGGTGGAGCAGCTCGTGCCCCCCCAGGGCGCCCAGGTGCTGCGCCAGAGCGAGATCGGCATCGACCTGGCCCCGGAGTGGACCGGTGTCCTGCAGATCAACGGCATCGAGATCCCCGAGGACCAGCTCCGCCGGGTCCCCGCCCAGAACCAGGTCTTCTTCACTCCCGGACCGGGGCGCGAGATCGAGGAGCTGCCCCCCGGGCGAGTCGACGTGACCGCCCTGATCTGGCGACCGGTGGCCGACGAGACGCGCGAGGACGCCGACACGGTGCGCTGGACCTTCCAGGTGGCGTGATCAGCCCGACGGGAGGTCCGGGAGCTCGCCCGTCTCCAGGAGGTGCTCGAAGCCGGCCTGGTCGAGCACGGGGATGCCCAGCTCGGCCGCCCGGGTCAGCTTGGCCTGGCCCGGCTCGGCCCCGGCGACCAGCGCCGTCGTCCGGCTGGAGACGCTGCCCGGGGCCTTGCCCCCCCGGGCCTTGATGGCCTCTTCGGCCGCCTCCCGGCTGTAGCCGGGCAGGGTCCCGGTCACCACCACCGAGCGACCGGCCAGCACCTGGGGCAGGGCCGGGGCCTCCACCCGGCCGAAGTCGACCCCGGCCGCCCGCAGCTTCTCCACCACCTCCCGGTTGCGCTCCAGGGCGAAGAACCCGGCCACGCTGGCGGCGATCACCGGACCGACCCCGTCGGTGGCGGCCAGCTCCTCCTCGCTGGCGGCCACGATCCGGTCGAGGGTGCCGAAGGCCCGGGCCAGGACCTCGGCCCCGGCCGGGCCGAGGTGGCGGATGTTGAGGGCGAAGAGCAGGTTGGCCAGCGGTCGGCGCCGGGAGGCGTCGATGGCGTCGACCAGGTTGGCGGCCGAGACGTCGGCGAAGCGGTCGAGGGCGCCCACCTGGTCCAGGGTGAGGCGGTACAGGTCGCCGGGGTCGGCCACCAGGCCGGTGTCGAGCAGGACCACGGCCGTGCGCTCCCCCAGCCCCTCGATGTCCATCGCCCCCCGGGAGGCGAAGTGCTCGATGCGGGCCCGGCGCTGTGACGGGCAGTCGACGTTGCGGCAGAACGTGTCGCTCTCGCCCTCCAGGCGCTGGAGGGGCTGGCCACAGCGGGGACAGTCGGCGGGAAAGGTCCACGGGGCCAGGCCGGCGGGGCGCTCGGACAGCACCGGCTTGACCACCTCGGGGATGACGTCGCCGGCCTTGCGCACGATCACCAGGTCGCCAGGGCGCACGTCCTTGGCCCGCACCTGGTCCTCGTTGTGCAACGTGGCCTGGGAGACCGTCGAGCCCCCCACGAACACGGGCTCGAGCTGGGCGAAGGGGGTGGCCTTGCCGGTGCGCCCGATCGACACCATGATCCCGAGCAGGCGGGTGGTGCGCTCCTCGGGGGGGAACTTGTAGGCGATGGCCCAGCGGGGGGCCTTGGACGTCGACCCCAGCTCCTCCCGCAGGGCCAGGTCGTCGACCTTGACGACCACGCCGTCGATCTCGTAGTCGAGGTCGTGGCGGTGCTCGAGCCAGTAGCGGCAGCGCTCGTAGACCTCGTCGAGCGTGGACACCGTGCGGATCTCGGGGTTGACGGGCAGGCCGAGCGCGGCCAGCAGCTCGAGCGTCTCGGTGTGGGTGCGCAGAGGGGGCCCTCCCTCGATGGCCCCGAGCTGGTAGGTGAACAGCGACAGCTCCCGGCTGGCGGTGATCGACACGTCCTTCTGGCGCAGCGACCCCGCGGCCGAGTTGCGGGGGTTGGCGAAGAGCTTGCCGCCCACCTCCCCCTGGCGGCGGTTGAGGGCGGCGAAGGCCGACACCGGCATGTACACCTCGCCCCGGACCTCGAGCAGCTCGGGGGCGTCACCCTCGAGGCGCTCGGGCACGGCGGCGATGGTGGCGACGTTGTCGGTCACGTCCTCCCCCACTCGGCCGTTTCCCCGGGTCGCGGCTTGGGCGAAGCGGCCCCCCTCGTAGCGCAGGGACATGGCCACCCCGTCGATCTTGAGCTCGCACACGAACGCAGACGACTCCTGCACCCGGCGGGTCAAGCGATCGCCCCAGGCCCGGAGCTCCTCGAAGGTGAAGGCGTTCTCCAGCGACATCATGGGGATCAGGTGCTCGACCGGGCTGAACTGGGCTGACGGGGCGACTCCCACCGCCTGGCTGGGGGAGTCGGCGCTGGCCAGCTCGGGGTGGGCGTCCTCCAGCGCCCGGAGCCGGCGGACGAGGGCGTCGTACTCGGCGTCGGAGATCTCGGGGTCGTCGAGCCCGTGGTAGCGCTCGTCGTGGTGGGCCACCTCGGCCCGCAGCCGGGCCACCTCCTCGGCCGGGGCCTCCATCGCCGAGAGGGTACCGCCGGGGCCTCCCGGCCTCGCCGACCCCGTTCTGGTGCTCCGAACGTGGCCATCCCGACCCGTTCTGACCACCGGAACGAGTTGGGGCAGGCTTGCCCGGGTGTCCCGGCGCGTCTCCCTCGCCACAGCGCTCCCGTGGTTGGTGCGGGCAGCCTGGCTCGTGCTCCCCTTCGCCGCCGGCCCGGCCTTCGCCGCGGCTCTCGACCCCCGCTCGGCCGCGGTGCGCACGACAGCGTCGGCCGGGCTGTGGCTGGCGTGGGCGCTCGGCCTGGTGGCGGTGCTGGTCCCCCACCCGCTCAGCCTCACCGTGGTGCGCGTGCTGGCGCCGGCCGCCCTGGCCGGCGTCGGGCTGGCCGGGCTGGCGGAGAGGGCGGACGGTCCGTCCCTGGTGGTCGCCCTGGCCGCGGCAGCCGGGGTGGCCGCCCTGACCCTGCTCCCCGAGACCGGCACCTGGCTCGTCAACGGGGGGGCCTACGGCAACGAGCGCCGCCACCTCCTGCGCCCTCCGCGCGCCCTGTTCGCCGGGCCCATCCCCCTGGCCTGGGCCGTCCTGGTGGGCGCCGTGGCCGGCGGTCCGCTCCTGCTCGCCGCCCAGGGCTGGGCGGCGGGGCTCCTGGCCCTGGCCGCCGGGGCACCCGCGGCGTTGGTGGCGGCCCGGGCCCTGCACTCGCTGACCCAGCGCTGGGCCGTGCTGGTGCCCGCCGGCCTGGTGCTCAAGGACCACCTGGCGGTGGCCGATCCCGTCCTCCTGCGCCGGGTCGACATCGAGGTGCTGCGGCCCGCACCCCGGGGCAGCGATGCCCTCGACCTCAGCGCCGGTGCCTCGGGACTGGCCCTCGAGGCCCGGCTGCGGGAGGCCGTACCCCTGGTGCGGGTCGTGCTCGGCCGCCGCCCCGACGAGCCGGGCCGCTCCGCCGCCCTGCGGTTCACGCCGACCCGCCCCGGGGCGGTCCTGGCCGAGGCCCGGGCCCGGCGCATCCGGGTGGGATGACGCCGCCGTAGCATCCCTCCTGTGGCTGACGGGAACGCGGGTGCGGGGACCACGGCGGGGGAGCTCGAGGCCTGGGTGCGCGAGGAGCTCTCGGTCGACGCGAGTGCCTCGGTGGAGATCACCGAGAAGCCCGGGACCGATCCTCGCTGCTCTCCCGTCGTGACCGAGGTCGCCGTGGCCCCGCCCGGCGGCGAGGCCTACTCCTTCCACATCGAGCGACCCCTGGCCGAGCTCGAGCGCATGGACCTGATCGCCGCCGTGGCCTTCGGGGGGGGCCACTGAGCGCCTCCCGTCCGTCGGGCGGGGACGAGCCTCCCGGCGCCGACCTGGCCGGTGCGGTCGCTCTCCGCCTGGCCGGCTACGCCGAGGTGGAGCGGGTCCGGCTGCGGGAGCTTCGCTCGCTCACGGAGGCAGAAGCGGCCGCCATCGCCGACGACCTGCTCCCGATGCTGCCCTTCCGCCCCGTCGAACCGGACCGGGGCTCGGGCCTGATCGAGCAGCAACGATGGCTCTCCCTCGTGCGGGCCCGCCAGGACGAGGGGCGGTGAACGGTCCCTTCGCCGCCGAGGAGGCCAGGGTGACCAGGGACGTGGATCTCACGCTGCCCGGCTTGGGCGAGGGGCGGCGCCCAGCGTCAGCGGGCGGTCCCGCCGCCCTGGACCTCGTCGGCTCGGTAGAGGACCACGCTCTGGCCCGGTGCCACCCGGGGGGCGGGACGGTCGAAGCGCACGACGGCCCCGTCGAGGTCGAAGGTGGCGGGGCGGGGCGTGCCGTGGGCGCTGCACTGCACCTCGACGCGACCCTCGACCGGACCGTCCACCCACGAGACCGCCTCCAGCGCCACCTCGCCGGTGAGCAGGTCCTGCGGCCCACCCACGGTCACGGTGGCGCCGGGCACGTCGACGGCCACGGCGTAGCGGGCCTCGCCTCCGCCGGCCAGGCCGAGGCCCCGGCGCTGCCCGGCGGTGACCAGCTCGACGGCGCCGACCCGTCCCACCTCCCGGCCCTCGCCGTCGACCACCCGTCCCGGCGTCAGCGCCAGCCGCGCCTCCAGGAACCACCGGCGGCCGCCTCCTGAGGTGATGAAGCAGACGTCCTGGCTGTCGGGCTTGGCCGCCGTGCGCAGGCCGAGCGACGCCGCCCGCTCCCGCACCTCGGCCTTGGTCAGCGCACCCACCGGGAGGAGGGTGCGGGCCAACGCCGCCTGGTCGAGCATGTGGAGCACGTAGCTCTGGTCCTTGGCCCGGTCGACCCCCCGCCGGAGGCGCCACGACGCCCCGATCCGCTCGGCCCGGGCGTGGTGCCCGGTGGCCAGGGCGTCGAAGCCCAGGGCGTGGGCCCGACGGGCCAGGCGGTCGAACTTGAGGGAGCGGTTGCACTCCACGCACGGGTTGGGGGTGCGTCCACCAGCGTGGGCGGCCACGTAGGGCTCGACCACCGCGGCGGTGAAGTCGTCGCCGAAGTTGAACACGAAGTGGTCGATCCCGAGCTGCTGGGCGACGCGGCGGGCGTCGTCGACGTCGGCCACCGAGCAGCACCCGCTGTCGGAGGCCCCGCCCCAGAGCTTCATCGTGCAGCCGGTGACGTCGTGGCCGGCCTCGAGCAGCAGGGCGGCGGCCACCGAGGAGTCGACCCCGCCGCTCATGGCGACGAGGACCCTCACGGCGTGAGGGTGAGGGTGGTGCGCTCCCGGAGCTGGGCCACGGCGCCGGGGATGACCTCCAGGGCGCGCTCGACGTCGGCGTCGGTGCTGGTCCAGCCCAGCGACAGGCGCAGCGAGCCATAGGCCAGCGCCCGGGGCACGCCCATGGCCGCCAGCACGTGGGAGGGCTCCATCGCTCCGCTGGCGCACGACGAGGCGGCGGTGGCGCAGATCCCGGCCTGGTCGAGCAGGACCAGCAGGGCCTCGCTCTCGATCCCCTCGATCAGCAGCGAGGCGGTGCCGGCGACCTTGGTGGCCCGGCTGCCCGACTCGGTGACGCCGGGCACGGTGCTGAGCAGGCCGTCGACCAGGCGGTCGCGCAGGCGACCCACCCGGGCCACCGTGACCGTCCGCTGGGCGACCGTGGCCGCCATGGCCGCGGCCATGCCCACGATGCCGGCCACGTTGTGGGTCCCGCTGCGCCGGTCGCGCTCCTGGCCTCCACCCCGCAGCAGGGGCTCGAGGACCACGCCCTCGCGCACCACCAGGGCTCCCACGCCCTGGGGACCTCCGAACTTGTGGGCGCTCACGGCCACCAGGTGGGCCGGCCTCGCCTCGGTGGCGACGTCGAGCCAGGGAAAGGCCTGCACGGCATCGGTGTGGACCACCGCCCCCGGTGCCCGCTCGGCGACCAGGGCGGCGGCCTCGGCCAGGGGCTGGACGACGCCCACCTCGTTGTTGACGAGCATGAGCGACACCACGCCCACCTGGGTGTCGAGGGCGGCGTCGAGGGCGCCCAGGTCGACGCGCCCGTCGGCGTGCACGGCCACCACCCGCCCCCCGAGGGCCTCGACGGGGTGGAGCACGGCGTGGTGCTCGACGGCGCTGCACACCGGGATCCCGCCGTGGCGGGCCAGCACCCCGGTCACGGCCAGGTTGTCGGCCTCGGTCCCCCCGCCGGTGAAGACCACCTCCCCCGGCTCGGCACCGAGCGTGGCGGCCACGATCTCGCGGCCCTCCTCGATGGCCTGGCGGGCGGCCCGGGCGGCCGCGTGCCCGCCGGAGGGGTTGCCCACCCGGGCGCCGAGGAACGGCAGCATGGCCTCCACGCTCTCGGGCCGCATCGGGGTGGTGGCGGCGTGGTCGAGGTAGGTGACCATCGGCCCGAGGGTACCGACGGCCACCAGGGGCCGGCCCGTCCTACGCCGGAGGAGGGAGCCCGCCGGCGGGTGGCACTCCGGCGGGCCGAGCGGGGACGGGGATGCCGGCCGGTCGGACCAGGGCCGGGGCCTCGTCCGCAGCTTCGCCGAGCGGCACGGTTCGACCCTGGTGGACGGCGGCCACGCAGGCCAGGAACACCTCGGGGTCGGTGCCGGAAGGCGGGAGGTGGCCCAGGCGGGCGGCGACGCCGGTGGCCAGCCGGGTGGCCAGGGTGGCCCGGGCCTCCCAGGGCAGGGTGGCGGCCCGCACGAGGAACGAGCGCACGGCCACGTGGTGGTCGTTGCCGAGCCCGCTCACGTCGAGCGTGGCCGCGTAGGACTCGTAGCCCGCCGGCACCTCGAAGGCCGTCGCCACGGGAGGGGGGACCCCGCTGCGCTGGCGCAGCACCAACGTCCCGGCGGCCAGGTCGCCCAGGCGCTGGTCATCGCGGGTGCAGAGGATGGACAGCACCGCCCCCGCCCCGCTGGTGAGGTAGAGGTCGACCAGGCCGAGGAAGCCCCGCACCGCGGCGTGGCGGAAGCGGATGGGGGCACCGTCGGTCGTGACCACCCGCAGCCCGAGCGCGGCCTTGCCCGGGGTCCGGCCCCGCCACAGAGTCTCGAAGGCGATCGGGTAGCCGAGCAGCACGACGGTGAGGACCAGCACCACGACCACGATCCCGAAGGTGGCCGAGGACCCCGTCCCACTCAGACCCGCCAGGGCGATGAGGGCCACGGCCAGGACCGCGCCCTGGAGCAGCAGGTCGATCGACGCCGCCAGCAGCCGCGAGCCCAACCCGGCCGTCTCGAAGCGGAGCACGACGGCCTCGGGTGTCACCAGGCGTGACGACCGGTGCTCCACCGGGGCGAGGGTACCGTCGGCCCCGGTGGACCTCGATCGCTTCCTCGCCGAGCACGCGCCGGCGTGGGAGCGGCTGGAGGCGCTGGTGGGACGGGCCGAGCGGGGACTGCGCCGCCTCGACGCCCGAGAGCTGGAGGAGCTGGTGGCGCTGTACCAGCGAGCCTCCACCCACCTCTCGCTGGCCCGGACCTACCTCCGCGATCCCGGGCTGGTGGCCCGCCTGACCGGCCTGGTGGCGTCGGCGGCGGCGGTGATCTACGGCACCCGTCCCCGGACGCTGCGCGCCCTCGGTCGCTTCGCCGCCACCACCTTCCCCGCCGCCGTCTGGCACCTGCGCCGCTTCGTGGCGGTGTCCAGCCTGCTCCTGGTCGTCCCCGCCCTGGCCATGGGGCTGTGGCTCGACTCCTCTCCCCGGGCGGTCGACGCCGCCGCCCCGGAGGCGGCCCGCCAGCAGTTCCTGGAGGAGGACTTCGAGGCCTACTACTCCTCCGCTCCCGCCGCCCAGTTCGCCACCCAGGTGTTCACCAACAACGTGCGGGTGGCGGTGCTGGCCTTCGCCGGCGGGATCCTGGCCTGCATCCCCACCGCCGTGGTCCTGCTCACCAACGGCGCCAACATCGGGGTGGCCGGTGGCCTGTTCGCCGCCGCCGGTCAGTCCCCCCGCTTCTTCGGCCTCATCCTGCCCCACGGACTGCTGGAGCTCACCGCGGTGGCCGTCGCCGGCGGCGCCGGCCTGGCCCTGGGCTGGGCCTGGTTGGTGCCCGGCGACCGTCCCCGCCTCGACGCCCTGGCCGAGCAGGGGCGGCGGGCCGTGGTCGTCGTCCTCGGCCTGATCGGCGCCTTCGCCGCCGCCGGGCTCATCGAGGGCTTCGTGACCGGCCGGCCCTGGCCCACTGCCCTGCGCGTGGGCATCGGCGTGGCCGCCTGGGCCGCCTTCGCCCTCTACCTGGCCGCCCAGGGCCGGCGCGCCGCCGGCGCCGGCCTCACCGGGCTGCTGGACGAGGCCGAGCGGCGGACCGAGCTGAGGGCGCCGGGAGCGCCGGTAGGTTGAGGAGCGGATGGCCGTGGAGCTCCAGCGGCCCCGAACAGGAGGGAGGACGCCAGATGGGCATCTTCGACAAGGTCCGGGACAAGGCCTCCGAGCTGGCTCGCACCAACGGGGCCCGCATCGACCAGACGGTCGACCGGACCGCCGAGGTGATCAACCGCCGGACCCAGGGCAAGCACGCCGGCAAGGTCCAGAGCTACGCCGAGCGGGCCAAGGAGGGCGCCGAGCGCCTGGGCCGGCGGCCTCCCCGGTAGCGCCGGGCGCCCCGGGCGCGGCTACAACCGCCCGGTGGCCTTGACCCGCAGGTAGGCGTCGGCCAGGCGGGTGGCCAACTCCCCCGGCGGGGCGTCGACCACGGTCGCCCCCAGCCCTCGGAGCCGGGCCACCACCCGGCGCCGATCGGCCCGGGCCGAGACCGCCGCCGCCGTGCGGTAGGTGGCGCCGGCGTCCTCGGGGGACGAGGAGGCCCAGCCGGCCACGGTGGGGTCGGCCACCGCGGCCACCACGACGAGATGGTGGCGCCCCACCAGGGGCAGGGCGGGCAGCACCGTCTCGGTGAAGGCCTGCTCGGCCAGCTCGGTGCACAGCACCAGCAGCGAGCGCCGGCGGAAGCGGGCCAGGGCGAAGGTGAAGGCCCTTCGGTAGTCGCTCTCGACCAGGGCGGGCTCGAGCTGGTACAGGGCCTCGGTCACCCGGGCCAGCTGGCCCGCGCCGGAGCGGGCCCCGACGGCGGCCTGCACCTCCTGGTCGAAGGCCAGCAGGCCGGCCCGGTCGCCCAGCCGGCTGGCGACGTGCGTCAGCATCATCACCGCGTCCATGGCGTGCTCGAGGCGGGGGACGCCCGCCACCCGGGCCGCCATCGTCCGCCCGGTGTCGAGCAGGCAGATCACCGACTGGTTGCGCTCGGCCCGGTAGGTCCGCACGATGGCCCGAGGCGAGCGGGCCGTGGCCGCCCAGTCGATCCGGCGGCTCTCGTCGTCGACCGAGTACTCCCGGAGGGCGTCGAACTCGGTCCCCCCGCCGCGCCCGGGAGCGGAGCGCAACCCCACCTCGAGGAGCCGGGCCCGGTTGATCCGCAGCTCGGCCTCGGAGGCCGAGCGGTACCGGGGGTGCACAGCGAGGGTGGTCGGCAGGCGCTGCGCCGCCTGGCGGGCCATCAGGCCGAGGGGACCGTCGACCCGCAGCACCACCTCGGCCACCTCGAAGCGTCCCCGCCGGCGGGGTCGCAGGGTGGTGGCGGCCCGAGCCTGGCCGCCGGGGGGCACGACCAGGCGGGCCCGGCGGGTGCCGGCCCCCAGCGAAGGGGCCAGCTGGTCGGCCAGGGTGACCACGAGGGGCCGGGGCGACGGGTTGCGCACCCGCCAGACCAGCTCGGCCTCGGCGCCCAGGGCGACGACGGCGGGCAGCTCGCGCTCGACCTGGAGGCTCCCCGGGCGGGGCGCCCGGGCTCCGTCCCACAGGGCGATGGCCACCAGCAGGCCGTCGGCGAGCACCAGCGCGCCCGCCACCCCAAGGGGGACGAACAGCAGGGGCACGGCCAGGGCCAGGGCCACCAGCGCCAGGCGTCGGGTGGGGACGGGCACCGGCGAGGCCTACCGGGGCACGGGCACCGTGCCCAGGATCCCGTCGAGGACCCCGTCGGCCGTGGTCCCCTCCAGCTCGACCTCGGCCCGCAGCACCAGGCGGTGGCGGAAGGTGGGACGGGTCATGGCCTTGGCGTCGTCGGGTGTCACGAAGCCGCGCCCCGACAGCCAGGCCCAGGCCTTGGCCGCGTGCAGGAGCATGGTCGCGCCCCGGGGCGAGACCCCGAGGGTCAGCGACGGGGACTGGCGCGTGGCCCGGGCCAGGGCCACCACGTAGGCCAGCACCTGGTCCTCGCAGCGGATGGCGTCGATCCCCTCCCGGGCTGCGGCCAGCTCGGCTGGCCCGGCCACGGGCGTGACGCCTGCCGCCACCAGGTCGTGGGGGTCGAGGCCCTGGTCGTGGCGGGCCAGCACCTCCTGCTCCTGCTCGGCGCTGGGGTAGGGCATGTGCAGCTTGAACAGGAACCGGTCGAGCTGAGCCTCGGGCAGCGGGTAGGTCCCCTCGTACTCGACCGGGTTCTGGGTGGCGACCACCACGAAGGGCTCGGGCAGGGGCCGGGGTGCACCCTCCACCGACACCTGGCGCTCCTCCATGGCCTCGAGCAGGGCGGCCTGGGTCCTCGGCGGGGTGCGGTTGATCTCGTCGGCCAGCAACAGGTTGGTGAACACCGGCCCCTCTCGGAACCGGAACGACGCCGTCCCGGCCCGTTGCTCGAGGATCGATTGGCCGAGGACGTCGGACGGCATGAGGTCGGGGGTGAACTGCACCCGGCGATGGTCGAGGTCGAGGGCGGCGGCCACGGACTTGACCAGCAGGGTCTTGGCCACGCCGGGCACGCCCTCGAGCAGGACATGGCCCCGCACCAGCAGGGCCACCACCAGGCCGGTGAGCACCTGCTCCTGGCCGACCACTACCTTGGCCACCTCCTCGCGCACCGCGACCACCGCCTCTCGGGCGTCGGCAAGGGGCCGAGGAGGAAGGCGGTCCCGGTCAGGCATGGACGACCTCCTCGTGGACGGCGTGGGCGTGGGTGACGTGGGCGACGAGGTCGTCGGCCCCGCGCAGGGGCGGGGGCTCCAGGGCGGCGAGGATTCTCGCTGCGGGGATGGCGCTGCGGGCGGCGGCCACCTCGGCCACCTGCTCGGCCGCGGCGTCAGGGGCCAGGCCCAGGCGCTCGGCCAGGCGCCGGCGCAGGTCCTCGCCCACCAGGCGGGCGGCCTCGTCGTGGTGACGGGCCTCCTGCAGGAGCCGGCCCACGGCCACCACCAGCTCGGACGCCTCCAGGGCCACCGGCTGGGGCTCCTCCACGGGCCGCCCCAGCCGCCGGGCCCGCCACAGGGTGTAGGTGGCGAAGGCCAGGCCGAGCTGGACCAGCGCCGCCTTGACGTTGTCGCCCACCAGCTCGGCCAGCCCCTCGCTTCCCGAGCCCGGGGCGGGCGGCGCCAGGAACGCGAGCCGGGTGCCGGGCCGGGGGGCCAGGAGGGAGGCGGCGAGCAGCGCGTGGTCGGCCTCGCCGATCGACTGGTTGGTGAACACCCCCGCCCCGCCCACGGCCACCACGGCGCCGGCGCCGGCGGCGGTGGCCGCCACGTAGACGTCCGCCCCCCGGCGGAAGCACCCGTCGGCGCCGGGGAGCAGCTCGTAGGTGACGCTGCCCGCAGGGGGCTCCACGGCGCCGACCGGGGCCAGCGCCGGCAGGTCGCAGGTGGTGTCGACGGGCAACTCGATCATGCCCAGGGCGGGGACCTCGCCCACCGGGAACGGGTGCAGGGTCGAGGCCGGGTCGGCCACGACCAGCGTGCCCCCGGCCTGGACCCACCCGGCCAGCTCGCCCCGCCCGGCGTCGTCGAGGTCGTCGGCCAGCACCAGGGCGACGTCGTGGGCCGGGCCGGGGGGAGCATCGGTCACGTCGACCTCGGCCCCCAGCTCCTCGAGCAGCACCACCAGGGCGGCCGTCCCCAGTGGCCCGGTGGAGCCGGGGTCGAGCGGGGGGCCCTCGCCCGTCGGCCGACCGACCAGGAGCACGCCGGCCACGATCACGGCCAGGAACGCGCCGGCGCGCACCCACGTGGAGGCCGGCCCGGGCACGGCTATCCGGCCAGGACGCGCCGGGACAGCGCCCGCAGGCGCTCGGCCTGCTCGGCGCCGACGGGGTGCTCCCCGTACCAGGCCTCCTCGAACAGGGTGGTGGCGGCGTCGAAGTCCGAGGCGGCCTCGGGGAGCACCTCCGCCACCTGGCGGCGGTACTCGCCGGCTGTGCGCCCGGGCACCTCCTCCACCAGCCCCCGCCCGGCCAGGTCGGCCACCAGGGCCCGCCACCGGCAGCGCAGCGCCGCCCGCCACTGCCCGGCGGCTTCGTGGGCAGCGGCGTCGGCCCGCCAGTCGACGGCCGAGCGACCGGGCGCCGGTTCGGTGCCAGGGGCGGCCACCGGGTCGGGCCGCAGGCCCCGGGTGAGGCGCAGGGCGAGCACCACGGCCACCACGCCGAGCACCACGACCACGACCCAGCCGACCAGGCCGCCGGCGCCGGCGTCGAGCAGGGCGGCGAGCAGGTCGCCCAGGCGCTCGAGCACCAGGTCGCGGAGCCGCTCGAGCCACGAGCGGGGTTCGGGGGCGAACTCGGGCCGAGCCAGGATGGCCTCGATGGTCGAGCGCACCCGGCCGGCGTCGAGCTGGGGCTCGGGCAGGGGCACGGAGGGCGCGCGAGCGACGGCGACCAGGGTCTTAGCGCCCCGGGGACGCAGCGCCGGGCACGGCCAGGCCGGCGGCGATCACCTGCAGGTCGAAGCCCTCGATGCGGATGCGCAGGTCGAAGTAGACGAGCGTGGCGGCGATGGCCACGATGGGCTCGGAGACGAGTGAGGCGACGATGCCGCCCACGGCCAGCACGATCCAGCCGTGCTCCAGGCCGAAGAACAGGGCGACGAAGCTGGGCACGAAGCCGAGAGCGCCGGCCACCAGCGAGGTGATGAGCCCGGCCAGCAGGCTGATGCCCACCACCGGCCAGAAGCGTCGCCAGACCAAGCTCCAGGACCGGCGCACCCCGTCGAGGGGTCCCAGCTCCTCGACCACGATCGCCGGCGCCACCACCACCGACAGGGCGGACACGACGAGGACGAGCGGGCCGAGGACGAGCAGGCCGAGCCCCCCCACCACGACCAGGGCGCCCAGCCCGGCGCCCAGCGCGACGAGCACGAGGCCGCCCACGATGCCGACCAGCAGGGGCAGGTGGGAGAGGATCCAGCCGCCCAGCAGCGCCCAGAACCGGCCCAGGGTCCGGCGCAAGGCAGGTCCGGCGGCCAGGGTCTCACCGAGGTAGGAGGCGGCCACCACCTGGCTGATGGCACCGGCCATGAACGGCAGCACGAGGAGGCCGCCCAGGCTGACCACCAGCGACGAGCCCACGTCGCCGAAGGGCTGCGCCGCCTGGGCGTCGAGCACCGACGGGTCGCCCAGGGCGTCGAAGAGCCCCGCCCCCGACAACAGGTCACGCTGGGCCCAGGCGGCGACGAGCTGGAGCGGCACGGTGAAGGCGGCCACGATGACCACGATCGAGCGGGCGTTGGCCTTGAACAGCTTGAAGACGCCGTCGAGGATGTCGCCCACCGTCATGGGGTGCAGCGGCAGCGGCCCCGTGCGGGCGTCGCCCGCCTTAGGGCGGCCCGGGCCGTAGCCCGGTGGCGGGCCGTAGCCCGGTGGGGGGCCGTAGCCCGGTGGGGGGCCGTAGCCCGGTGGCGGGCCGTAGCCCGGTGGCGGGCCGGAGCCGGACGGCCCCGGCGGGTCGACCGGGGCCCAGCGGGGATCGACCGGGCCGGGCCCGCCCTCGGCGTGGGGAGGCTCGGCCACCGCCTCATGGTAGTGACGCTCCCCGACCTCCCCCGACCGGCACGGACGCGATACTCCGTCGGTGGAGGGTCTCCACCCGGCCAGCTACGGCGAGGCCTTCGCCGACGTCTACGACGACTGGTACGGCGACGTCTCCGACGTGGCCGCCACGGTGGAGGCCGTCGTCGAACTGGCCGGCGGTGCCCCCGTGCTCGAGCTCGGGATCGGGACCGGACGCCTGGCCCTGCCCCTGGTGGCGTCCGGCCTCGAGGTGCACGGTGTCGACGCCTCCCCGGCCATGGTGGCGCGCCTGCGGGCCAAGCCCGGCGGGGCCGCCATCCCGGTGCTGATCGGCGACTTCTCCGAGACCGTCCCCGAGGTCCCCGGGGGCTTCGGCGTCGTCCTCGCCGCCTACAACACCTTGTTCAACCTCCCCTCGGCCGAGGCGCAGCGGCGCTGCCTGGGCCACGTGGCCCGGTGCCTGCGCCCGGGGGGGTCGTTCGTGGTGGAGGCCTTCGTGCCCGGCCCCGAGCCCGAGGGCGTCAGCGGCGCCGTCACCCCCTCGGTGATCGAGCCCGACCGGGTGGTCCTGCAGGTCACCCGGCGCGACCCGGCGAGCCAGACGGTGGACGGCTCGGTGGTGTCGATCACCGCCGCCGGCATCCGCCTGCGCCCCTGGCACATCCGCTACGCCAGCCCGGCCCAGCTCGACGACCTGGCCGGCGCCGCCGGCCTCACCCTGCTGCGGCGCCACCGGGGCTGGCGGGGCGAGGCCTTCGGCCCCCACAGCTCCCACCACGTGTCGGTCTACACCAGGCCCGCCGCGCCCGCCGGGAAGGGCGCCGGCCCTAGTGTCGGCGGCCATGGAGCGCGGTGAGCCGGAGGAGGGTGAGGCCGGCGCGCCGGGCGAGTTCCGTGCCCCTCCGCCTCCCGACGACCGCCTCTGGCGCCACCCCTCGGAGGTGGCGGTGGCCCGCCGGCCGGACGGCCGGGCTCCGGGCGGGTGGGCCGTGGCCCTGGTCTCGGGCCTGGTCGGCTCGGTGCTCACCTTCGGCCTCGTCGCCGCCACCGGCGCCCTCGACCGGGACGCGCCCGGCGGTGTCGTGCGGGAGCTGGTCAGCCCCCCGGTCCCCGCCGGGGAGCGGGCCGATCCCGATCAGGTGGTGCAGATCGCCGAGCGGGTCAGTCCGGCCATCGCCCGCATCCAGGTCGGCGGTGACCGCCCGGGCAGCGGGTCGGGGGTGATGTTCCGCGACGACGGCTACCTGCTCACCAACGCCCACGTCGTCGACAAGGCCCGGACGATCGACGTGGTGCTGGCCGACGGCAGCGAGCACGACGGCGAGCTGGTGGGGGCCGACGCTCTGACCGACGTCGCCGTGGTCAAGATCGACCGGGAGGCACCGGTCCCGGTCGCCACCCTGGGCTCGGCCGCCGGCCTGCGGGTGGGCCAGGCCGCCGTCGCCATCGGCTCGCCTCTGGGCCTGATCGGCGGGTCGTCGGTGACCACGGGGGTGGTGAGCGCCCTGGGTCGTCGCCTGCCCACGGCTCAGGGCCCCCCGCTGCTCGACATGATCCAGACCGACGCCGCCATCGCGCCGGGATCCTCGGGCGGAGCCTTGCTCGACGGGTCGGGCGCCGTCATCGGGATCACGACGGCCATCGCCCTGTCCGACAGCGGTGCCGAGGGCCTCGGCTTCGCCACGCCCATCGACATCGCCCGCTCGGTGGCCGACGACATCATCACCACCGGCAGGGCGGTCCACGTGTGGCTGGGGATCCAGGGCCGCGACCTCGACGCCGCCTCGGCCGAGCAGGCCGGGGTCAGCGGAGGAGCGGTGGTGGTCGACGTGGTCGACGACGGTCCCGCCCAGGGTGCCGGGCTGCGGCCCGGCGACGTGATCGTCGCCGTGGCCGAGCGTGAGGTCCGCTCCATGTCGGCGCTGGTCATCTTCTTGCGGGAGCGCGCCCCGGGCGACCGGGTCGAGCTGTCGGTGCTGCGCGACGGTGGACGGACCTCACTGCCCGTCGAGCTCGGGACCCGTCCGATGGACGCCGCCGAGCGCTGACGCCGCCGGTCCCCGAGCCCCCCCGCCTGGCGTCCGCCCGCTGGCGCCGGCCTCAGGGCCGGCGGGACCGGCGGCGGCGCACCAGGGCGAGGGCGCCGACCGGGGCACCGAGGCCCAGCGCGGCCCCGGTGCCGAGGGTGGTGATGCGCCGGGCCTTGGGGCCCAGGCGGGTCCAGGGGCTGACCGGGTAGGAGCCCACCAGCGTCTCGGGCCCGGTGTGCTGCGGCGTCCACCCCTCGGCCCGGAGCCGGTCGCCGGCCACCACCCAGGAGTGGGTGGCGTAGGCCACCCACTCGGGCGCCACCCCACAGACCTCCCGGCCCCAGCGCCACCGGGACACCAGCGCGGCGAGCGCCGGTGGGACCGGCGGGCGCAGCGGCGCACCCGCCAGCACCTGGACCTCGCTCCCGTCCAGCCAGCCCTCGGGAGCCACGTTGTAGACCCCGTCGAGGGAGCGCTCGGCGGCCAGGGCCACGGCGGCGGCCAGGTCGTCGACGTGGACGAACTGGACCGGGACGTCGGGGTTCCCGATCCCCCAGCGGGTGGCTGCCCGCAGGCCCACGGCCAGCCACTGCTCCTCGTCGCCGACCACCAGTGCCGGTCGCAGCACGCTCAGGGTCGCGCCCTCGCGGCCTGCCGCCCACGCGCCCCAGCGTCGCTCGTTCTCGGCCTTGGCCAGGGCGTAGTCGCTTTCCGGATTGGGACGCAGGGCGGCGTCCTCGCACAACGGGATCGGGTTGTCGGGCCAGGCCCCGTAGACGGCCGCGCTGGACACGACCACCACGTGGCCGACCTCGCTCCTGGTGGCGGCCTCGACCAGGCGCCGGGCCTGGGCGGGAAGCTCCTCGGATGGCGTGGGACAGGACCAGCGGTCGAGATGGACGACCACGCCGGTCCCCGGCGCCAGGACGTCGCCGGGGGGGGCGTCGTCGTCGAGGGCGACCACCGCCCCCAGCCGCGGTGACGCCTCCAGCAGCGGGACCAGGCGCCGGCCCAGGGTCCCTCCGGCCCCCACGACGAGCACGTTGGGGAGTGGCTCGCTGGTCACGGGCCTACGATGCCCCCATGGCCGGGCCTGGTCCATTCGGCGACAACCCCTTCGAGGGGATGCCGTTCCTCGGCGACCTCGCCCGCATGCTGCAGTCGCAGGGTCCGGTGAGCTGGGACGCGGCCCGCCAGTTCGCCACCCAGGTGGCCAGCGAGGGCGCGGTCGAGGCCAACCCCGAGCCCATGGAACGCCTGCGCCTGGAGGAGCTGTCGCGCGTCGCCGAGCTGCGGGTGGCCGACGTCACCGGGCTGCCCACCTCCACCACCGGCGCCGTGGTCACGCTCGTGCCCGTCACCCGCACGGAGTGGGCCCGGCGCACGCTCGACGCCTACCGGCCACTGCTCGAGCACCTCTCGGCGTCGCTGTCGGCCGCGGCCGACGGTGACGACGACGAAGGGGTGCCCGCCGACCCGGCCGCCGCGCTCCTCGGGGGCATCTTCACCATGATCGGGCCGATGATGCTCGGGATGCAGTCGGGGGCCATGGTCGGCCACCTGGCCCGGCGCTCCTTCGGCCAGTACGACCTGCCCCTGCCCCGACCCCCGTCCGACCAGCTCGTGATCGTCAGCGCCAACGTGGCCGCCTTCGGCGAGGAGTGGAGCCTCCCAAGCGACGACCTGCGCCTGTGGCTCTGCCTGTCCGAGCTGGCCACCCACGCCGTGCTCGGGCTCCCCCACGTCCGGGCCCGCCTGGAGCAGCTGGTCCTGGCCTACGTCGACGCCTTCCGGGTCGAGCCCGGCGCCCTGGAGGCGAGCCTGGGCGACCTCGACCCGTCCGACCTCGGTGCCCTCCAGCAGGCCCTGGGCGACCCCTCGGCACTGCTCGGCGCCATCCGCTCCGACGAGCAGCGGGCCATGCTCCCCCGCCTCGAGGCCCTGGTGGCCGCCATCGTCGGCTACGTCGACCACGTCATGGACACCGTCGGCCCCACCCTGATCGGCTCCTACGGCATGCTGACCGAGGCGCTCCACCGCCGCCGCGTCGAGGCCGGCAGCGCCGACCGCTTCCTGGAGCACCTCTTCGGCCTCGAGCTGGGCCGGCGCCAGTACGAGCGGGGCGCCGCCTTCGTGGCCGGCGTGGTCGAGCGGGCCGGTGCCGAGGGCCTGGCCCGACTGTGGCAGTCGGAGCGGGAGCTGCCCACCCCGTCCGAGATCGACGCTCCCGGCCTGTGGCTGGCCCGCATCGACCTCGACGACGGCGGTGCCTGACTCGTTCTCCGGTGCCTGAACCGTGCCCGGCACAGGCCAGAGCCCGGAGTACGGGGCTCGGGCTCGAGGGCTGGAGGCGGAGACCTACACGGCGACGATGTGGGTGGTGGCGATCCGGCCCTCGACCAGCTCGACCGTGGCGAGGGTGGGGTGGGGCTGGGATCGGCGCTGGGTCGGGGAGCCGGGGTTGAGGAGCCACTGGCCCTCCAGGCCGGGCCCGTCCCAGGGGATGTGGCTGTGGCCGAAGACGACCAGCTCGGCGGTGGGGAAGGCCCGCCGCAGCCGGGCCTCCCGGCCCCGGCGAGGGCCGCTGTCGTGGACCATGCCCACGGCCACGCCGGCCAGCGTCAGCTCCAGGCGCTCGGGGAGCACCCCCACCAGGTCGTGGTCGTTGTTCCCCAGCACGGCATGGGTGGGGGCGTAGGCCTCCAGCTCGTCGAGCACGGAGGCGTCGACGATGTCCCCGGCGTGGAGCACCACCTCGGCCTGCTCCAGCTCGGCCCGGACCCGAGGCGGAAGGCCGCGGTGTGACCCGGCCCGCAGGTGGGTGTCGGCCAGCACCACCACCCTCACCGCTCGCACACCCTCACCGCTCGCGCACCCTCACGGCTCGGGGCTCCTCCCGGCCCGCGGCGCTGTGCGCCGGGCCAGGCGCTCGGCGGCCCGGGCCCGCCCCGCAGCCACGGTCGAGGCCAGGGGGGCGGTGCTGACCCGCCGGCCGGTGGCGTAGAGGAAGGCCGCCATCCCGGTGACGGCCCCGATGGCGACGTAGCCCAGGTCGAGGGGCACGGCCACGACCACGGGCACGAACGCCCCCGCCACCCACAGCACCTGGAAGCGGGCCTCGAAGCGAGCGAAGGAGGCACCCTGGTTGGCGTCGGGGGCGTCACGCTGGACGATGGAGTCGAAGCACAGCCGCCCCGCCGTCGCCCCCAGCCCGACGACGGCGGCCAGCGCGGCCGCCGAGACCCGGCCCCCCACCCAGAGCAGGGCCAGCGCGCTGAGGGCCACCACGACCAGCGACCCCAACAGGATGCGCTCCTCGGGAACCCGGCGGCGCAGCCAGGGGGCCAGGGTGGCCCCGGCCAAGGCGCCCAGGGCACTGGCGGCGACGACCAGCCCGAACCACCAGGCGGGCGCGTCCTCGGCCCGCAGGGCGAAGGCGACCAGGAACGACAGGAACCCCACCACCGCCCGCAGCACGGCCATGGCGCTGGCCGCCAGCAGGATCCCCGCCCCCCGCAGCTCGGCCCGCTCGGCCGACGTCGCCGGCGCGGCCGCCACCCGGGTGCGGGGGATGCGGGAGGCGGCCACGGTGGCGGCGATGAACACGAGGGTGGCCAGCCCGAGGACCCACGACGGGCCGAGCTGGAGCAGGGCCACCCCGGGGACGGCAGCCAGCAGCCCGACGATGCCGCTGATCAGGACCAGCTTGGAGTTGGCCTCCACCAGCTGGGACTCGTCCCGAACCAGGCCGGGCACGAGGGACGCCCGGGCGACCTGGTAGCCCCGGGCCAGCACGAGCACGCTGAAGGCCTCGGGGAACAGCAGCAGGCCGTCGACGTCGTCCACCATGAGGAGGCAGATGACCGCCCGGACGGCAGCCGAGAGCACGACCATCGAGCGCCGGCCACCCGCCCGAGCGTCGATCCAGGGGCCGATGAGGGGGGCCACCACGGCGAAGGGGGCCATGGTGAGGAGCAGGTACAGCGCCACCCGGGTGCGGGCCGCGTCGGGCGAGATGGAGAAGAACAGCGACCCGGCCAGGGCGGTGGCGACCAGGGCGTCGCCGGCGGTCGACAGGGCGTGGGTGCGGGCCAGGCGTGCGAACGGAGGTGGGACCGCCACCGGCGGCGGGGGGCTGCGCAGCGCACGCCATCCGGCCGGGGCGTCCACGGCGCCATGGTAGGGCGGGCCTCCCGGCGCCCCCCGCCGTCCGTGCGCTCAGGCCGATCCGAGCTCGTCGACCCACGCCACCACCGCGTCGACGAAGGCGGCCAGGTCGTCGAGCCGGTCGAGGTTGTCCACCACCAGGCAGTCGTCCACAGTGACGTACTCGTGCACCAGCACGTTGCGAAACCCGGCGGCGCGCGCCAAACGGGCGCCGAGCTGTCCCTCGAGGACGCCGTGGCGGACCAGGATGCGAAAGGCGTCGGCGTTGCTGGCCGGCGCCGCCCAGGACTCCGAGGCGCACAGGTGGTGGGCGACGTCGACGCAGCCCTCGATGGCGGTGACGAAGAAGTACTTCACCGCGGCCAGCCGGTCGATGTCACCCAGCAGCTCCCCGCGGTCGAGGAGGGCTCGCTGGGCGAGGAGGGTGAGGTCGTCGGTCACCCCCTGGAGCAGCCGGCGGACGCGCGCCTCGTCGACCACTACCGGTCCCGGCCCAGGCGGGCCTGGACGAACACGCGCCGGAGCCGCTCCTGGCGAGGTTGCTCGTCGAGGTGGAGCTTGCGGGTCTGGGCCTGCCAGCGGACCCGAGCCACCGGATCGTCCTCGAAGAGCAGCCGGCCGCCGAGCGCCACCCGCCCGGCCAGCTCCAGGGGGGCGTGGTCGAGCACGAGCAGGTCGACCCCCTCGGGAACCTCGACCACCCCCCACGGCTCGTCCAGCTCCCGCCCCCACCAGGCGGCCACGTCGAGGTCGCGCTCGGGCCGGCCCCGGGCTGCGCCGTCGGCCCGGCTCCCGTGCACGAAGGCGAAGCGGGCCCCGGCCCGGCGCAGGGCGACGACGGCCTGCGCCTCCAGGTCGGGCTGGTCCACCGGCCCAGTGTGGCGCGGCCGGTCCCGGTCAGGCCCGGGGACGCTCGTACTTGTAGCCCAGGCCCCGGATGGTGACGATGCGGGACGGGGCGCCGGGGTCGTCCTCGACCTTGGCCCGCAGGCGCTTGACGTGCACGTCGAGGGTCTTGGTGTCGCCGACGTAGTCGGCGCCCCACACCCGGTTGATGAGGGTTTCGCGGGTGAGCACCCGCCCGGCGTTGGCCAAGAGCAGCTCCAGCAGCTCGAACTCCTTGAGGGGCATGGCCACCTCGGCCCCCCTGATCCGCACCTCGTGGCGCTCGGCGTCGAGGTGCACGTCGCCCACCTCGACCATCCCCTCGGTGCCCTCGTCGACCCCGCCTGCGTTCAGCGGCGCCCGGCGCAGGATGGCCCGGATCCGGGCGACCAGCTCCCGCAGCCGGTAGGGCTTGGCCACGTAGTCGTCGGCCCCCACCTCCAGGCCCACCACGGTGTCGATCTCCGACGACCGGGCGCTGACCATGATGATGGGGACCTGGGAGCGGCTGCGCAGGCGCCGGCACACGTCGAGGCCCGACACCCGGGGCAGCATGACGTCGAGCAGGACGAGGTCGGGCTGCACCAGATCGAACAGCTCCAGGGCCTCGGCCCCGTCCCGGGCAACCCGGACCCGGTAGCCCTCGCGCTGCAGCCCGACGACCAGGGCGTCGACGAAGGACTCCTCGTCCTCCACCAGCAACAGCGTGGGGGGCGCCGCCGCCGTGCTCACCGGGACTCCACCTCGACGGGGACCACCACCCGACCCGAGGGAACGGGGCCACCCGACGGAAACGCCGAGGGCAGTCGCAGGGTGAACACCGAGCCTTCTCCCTCCCGCGACGTCACCCTGACCTCGCCCTTGTGGTTGGTGGCCACGTGACGGACGATGGCCAGGCCCAGCCCGGTCCCCCCCGTCTCCCGGCTGCGGGCCCGGTCGACCCGGTAGAAGCGCTCGAAGACCCGCTCCAGGTCCCGACCGGGGATGCCGATGCCCTGGTCGCGCACCTCCACCTCCACCATCTCGCCCTCGACCCGTGAGCGCAGCTCGACCGGAGAGCCCTCCTCGCTGTACTTGCAGGCGTTCTCCAACAGGTTGGCCACGGCCGACATCAGCTGGCGCCGGTCGCCCCGCACCGCGTGCGATCGGACGACGTCGGAGGTGTCGACCTGGATGCCCCTTCTCTGGGCGAGCGGGCGCACCCGTTCGACCGCCTCGCTCACCACCTCGTGCACCGGGACGGGCTCGTGCCGGGGGGCCTCCTCGGCCTCGATCCGGCTGAGGTCGAGGAGGTCGTCGATGATGCGCCCGACCCGCAAGGCCTCCTCGGTCATGCGGGCGGCCAGGCGTCGCACCACCTCGGCATCGTCCTCGATGCTGATGGTGTCGGCCAGCAGCCCGAGCGCCCCCACCGGCGTCTTGAGCTCATGGGTGATGTTGGTCACGAAGTCGCGGCGTACGGCCTCGAGGCGCCGCCGCTCGGACACGTCGTCGACGAGCACGAGCGCCCCGGCCGGGTGTGGGCCGTCCCCGAGGGTGACGGCCGACAGCAGCAGCACCCGCCGCGGGGGACCGTAGAGGTCGAGCGTGCGCCGCAGGGCGCCACCCTCGGCCAGGGCGGCGAACTGCTCCTGGATGGCCTGCTCCACCAGCGCCTCGCCGTGGCGGCCCCGTACGTACGCCAGCGCAGCCTGGTTGCGGAACACCTCCCGGCCGGCCTCGTCGCGCACCACCACCCCCTGGGAGACGGCCTCGAGCGCGCCGGCGAGGCGCGCCCGCGCCGCTTCGGCCTCACGCAGGCCCTCGGGCTCGTGCGCCTGCTCGGGCCCCGAGGACACCTCGGACTCGAGCCGGACCCGCAGCCTGCGGTAGGAGGCCACGCTCGCCACCACTGTCGTGGCCAGGGCCACCACCAGCAGGACCACCGTGACCACGACCAGCGGGGATCCCACCAGGCCTCCGCTAGCCCGTGCGCACCGGGAAGCGCTGCTCGACGGCGGCGACCGCGTCGGGTCGGGCCACGGCCCCCAGCCCGGTGAGGCAGGTCAGCGTGGCGTACCCGGCCCTCAGGAGCCCGGTGTCGCTGTCGCTGGGGACGTCGTCGCTGGGGACGTCGTCGCCGGTGACATCGTCGCCCGACACGCCCTCTCCATCGCCCGTCAGCTCCATCTGCAGCCCGCCCTTGGCCTCCACCACGGCGGCCCGCACCGTGCCGAACGGGGCCAGACCAGCGTCCCGGACACCCCGGACCTCCTCCAGGGCGAGGTCGGGGGCGTTGAGGTTGACCACCTGGGGCGCCGGCTGGGCCGCCAGCCAGTCGAGAGCGGGCACGGCCAGGGCGGTGGCGGTCGGCCACCGGAAGGGGCGGCCCAGGGCCTGGCTCACCGCCAGGCCTGAGCGCCCGAAGTTGGCCGCCGTCAACGCCGCCCCCACCGTGCCCGAGTGCAGGACCGCCCGCCCCGTGTTGGCTCCTGCGTTGATGCCGGACACGACCAGATCGGGGGCAGGGCCGAAGCCGCCCAGGCAGGCGACGATGACGACCAGCGCCGGGGAGGCCACCACCGAGTAGCAGGTGGCGCCCTCGAGGCCCTCCGGCTCGACCGGCTGCACCTCGATGGTCTCGTCCAGGTGCATGCCGCCGATGGCCGCGCTGGCGCCGCTGCGGTCGTCGGCCGGCGCCGCCACCACCACCTCGTGACCGGCGTCGAGCAGGGCCGCAGCGAGCGCGGCGATGCCGGGGGCGCCCACGCCGTCGTCGTTGGTCACCAGCAGGCGCATCAGGCCGGCTCAGACCGCGAGCTCGGGCTGCTCCCGGCCCCGTCGCCACCAGCGTCCGACGTCGCCCCGCCGGCACCGCCGTCGGTTTCGCGCACCCGCTGGCGGGCGGCCGCGTCGTGCTCGGGGAGCCATCCCGTCACCAGGTACTGCACCCGCTCGCCGACGTTGACGGCGTGGTCGCCGATGCGCTCGTAGAACCGCCCCACCAGGGCCAGCTGGACTGCCACCTTGAGGGCCGTCACGCCTTCACCGTGCGCCTCGAAGATGGTCTGGATGAAGTCGACGTGGAGGTCATCGACCGTGTCGTCCATGTCGTCGATGGCGGCGGCCAGGCTGTCGTCCCGCTCGACGTAGGCATCGATGGAGAGCCGGAACAGGCGGTGCACCTGCTCCCCCAACCGCTCGATCAGCCCCCGCAGCCGGGGGTCGAGCTCGACGCCGTAGAGGCGCCGGGCCGCCTTCATGATGTTGACCACCAGACCGCCCGACCGCTGGATCTCGGCGGCCAGCCGGGCCGCGGTGACGACCGCCCGCAGGTCGGTGGCCATGGGCTGCTGCAGGGTCAGGAGCTGGTAGCAGCGCTCCTCGATGTCGAGCGTGAGGGCGTCGAGGGTGACCTCACCGGCGATGATCTCTTCGGCCACCCGCAGGTCGCCGTCGAGCAGGGCTTCGGTGGCCTTGCCCAGCGACTCGCTGACCATCCCGGCCAGGCGGACGATGTCGTGGCTGACCTCGTCGAGGGACTGGTGGAAGCTCTTGCGGATCTCCACCCGGCCGGCCACGGCTAGCGCACCTCGGCGGTGAGGCGGGCGGGGTCACCGGTGAGCAGTTCGCGCACGAGGGCGCTGCGGTACAGGTCCTGGGCCACCTCGGCCATGTCGCCGAGGGTACGGAACAGCTGGGTGTCTGCCACCGGGAGTGGGACCTCGGGCGCCTGCTCGGCCACCCGTACGGCCATGACCTCGACCTGGAGGCGCAGCCGGTCGAGCTCGGCGTCGACGTGCGACCGTGCCCGCTGGCCACCCGCGCTCCCCGGCCCGGTCGTCGTCGTCATCGGTGTCCTTCCTCTGGAACTTCGTCAGCCGAAGCGGCCGGTGACGTAGTTCTCCGTGCGCTCGTCCGAGGGGTTGGAGAACATCTTCTCGGTCTGGTCGAACTCCACCAGGATCCCGGTGCGGGTGTCGCTGGTCTCGTTGACCTCGGTGGTGAAGAAGGCGCAGCGGTCGCTCACTCGCGCCGCCTGTTGCATGTTGTGGGTCACGATGATGATGGTGTAGCTGCTCTTGATCTCATCCATGAGGTCCTCGATGCGCCCGGTGGCGATGGGGTCCAGCGCCGAGCAGGGCTCGTCCATGAGGATCACCTCGGGGTCGACGGCCAGGGCCCGGGCGATGCACAGCCGTTGCTGCTGGCCGCCCGAGAGGCCCAGGGCCGAGGCCTTGAGCCGGTCCTTGACCTCGTCCCACAGCGCCGCCCGCCGCAGGGCCCCCTCGACGACCCCGTCCAGGTCCTGCTTCTGCCCCGAGATCCGGGGGCCGTAGGCCACGTTGTCGTAGATCGACTTGGGGAACGGGTTGGGCTTCTGGAAGACCATTCCGATCCGCCGCCGGACCTCGACGGGGTTGACGCCGTCCTCGTAGAGGTCGACCCCGTGGTAGGAGATCCTCCCCTCGATGCGCGCCGTCTCGATCAGGTCGTTCATGCGGTTGAAGCAGCGCAGCATGGTGGTCTTGCCGCAGCCCGACGGGCCGATGAAGGCGGTGATCTCCTGCTCGCCCACCTGCATGTGCACGTTGCGCACGGCCCGGAAGCCGCCGTAGTAGACGCTCAGGTCCTCGACGTCGAACACCGCGTGCGCGGCCGCGCCCCCGGGGCCGTCCCCGGTCGAGGGACGGACGTCGACGACTCCGTCGGTCACGGGGTCGGCGGTCACCGGAACGGTCAGGCTGGTGGGGTCGGCCAAGG
>JADDRA010000023.1:0-1892 GCA_016781105.1 Actinomycetota bacterium
GAGCAACGTGGAGGGCCTCGGCCTCGAGGACGTGGGCGTCGACGTCGACTCCCAGGGCCGGGTCGTCGTCGACGAGCACTACCGGACCACGGCCGAGCACGTCTATGCCGCCGGTGACGTCATCGGCCCCCCCGCCCTGGCCTCGGTCTCGATGGAGCAGGCCCGTGTCGCCGTGTGCCACGCATTCGCCATTCCCTTGAAGCAGGCCGTCGACCGGCTGCTCCCCGTCGGCGTCTACACCATCCCCGAGGTGGCCGCCGTGGGGATGAGCGAGCAGGCCGCCCGCCAGGCCGGCCTCGACCACGAGGTCGGCCGAGGGTGGTTCGAAAGGAACGCCCGGGCGGCGCTGAGTGGCGACCCCGAAGGCCTGGTCAAGCTCGTGTGCGAGCGGCCGAGTGGACGACTCCTCGGCGTGCACATCCTGGGCGAGGACGCCGCCGAGCTCGTCCACCAGGGGCAGACAGTGATCCGCCACGGCGGCACGGTCGAGGAGTTCATCCACACGACCTTCAACGTGCCGACGAGGAGCGACGCCTACAAGTACGCGGCCTACGACGCCCTGACCCACATGGAGATCCGCACCGCCTTTGGCGACGTGGGCGGCGCCTCCTGACGGGTGACGAGCAGGCGGCGTGGACCAGCACCATCGTCAGTCCCATCCCCGCAGCGCCACCGGCGACGAGGGGCCGACGAGCAGTGGTGGCGCCGAACCTCCGATCCACCATCTGCTCGTCGCCCCTCATGCCGGGAGATGAATGACCGAGGACGTCGATCGCCGACCCCGTTTGGGGCGCACGTGCTGCTAGAGCGCCCGAGACAGTTCAGCGAGCAGCTCGGCCTGGGCCGGCGTGAAGGCCTTCCCGACCTGGGCCTCCAGCTGGTTTCGGTACGCGGTCAGGTTGTTCTGGGCCGCCGTGTCCCGCCCCTGTTCAGCCGCCGCCGCCGCTGCCTGCAGCTTGGCGCACAGGCCGTTGGCCACCCCGTCCCCCGAGGCGTACTCATGGGTCAGCGCACACAAGCTGTCGTAGGTCACCGCCACGATGAAGGAGGTGATCGACGTTGTGGTGTTTCCGGCACGGTCGGTGGCCATGGCCGTCAGCGTGTGGGTACCGGGGCCGAAGTCGAGACCTGCGCCCATCGCCTCCGGGCAGGTCGAGCTGGACACACCGCTCAGGCTGTCCGTGGCCTGGCAGGAGATATCGACCACCCCGCCACGGCTCCGAGGACCTTTGGTGCGCGTCGTCTGATGATCAGGACTAAGGTCTCGGTCGCTCGTACGGGAACCCGGTGCGAATCCGGGGCTGTCCCGCAACTGTGACCGGGGAGCGATCCTCCAACGATGCCACGGCCTTCGGGTTGGAAGGCGGAGGGGAGCGGCGATCTGGGAGCCAGGACACCGGCGAGCGGCTCGACCACGAGGATGGAGGAAAACCAATGGTCGCAACGACCCGTCCGGTGCCCAGCACCGAGCCGATTCGCGTGCCGGGCGTCGCCTGGTTGGCGGTCGCCGTCGCCATGTTCGCCGTCTACCTGATCCTCCAGGAGAACGGCGCGCTGCTGGCCAGCTCGTGGCAGACGCTCCACGAGCTGTTCCACGACGGCCGACACGCCCTCGGCGTCCCCTGCCACTGACCCCGCGACCACCCGTGCACTGGAGCTACGGCAGCATCCTCCGGCGCGCCCTGGCGGCTGGTGCCGTCGTGGGCATCCTGGTGGGTGCCTACGTGTACGCGGTCGTGGAACCAACGATCGGCGCGGCCATCGCGCTGGAAGAGGCGGCGTCCAGGGCCGCTGACGATGGCTCTCAGCGGCACGACGAGCCGCTGTTCAGTCGGGGCGAGCAGGTCGCCGGCGGTGTCGCTGCCACCTTCATCACCACCATCGTCGTCGCC
>JADDRA010000023.1:2029-5589 GCA_016781105.1 Actinomycetota bacterium
GGTCGCTCGGCGGGCTGGCGCTCCTGTGGCTCGGGCTCGGGCTCGGTCTGGGCTGGCTCCTCGACCACGACGCCCACCGCATCTCCAACCTGAGAGCTGTCCCGGTCGCTCGATGACGGCGGCCGTCGACCCCATCACCATCGCCTTCTCCGCCGGGCGTCCATCGTGATCCTCTTCGGTTCGAACGCCGACACCGAGCTGCTGGCGCTCCGCTCGGTCGTCGACGACCTGTCCAGCGAGATCGGCCCGCTCCGGTGGTTCCACCCCGATCGGGCTCAGGCCACGCCCCCGCTCGACGGGGTGCGGATCGTCGTCATTCGACTCCTGGGCGGACTCGATGCCTGGAAGGACGGGTTCGGCGAGCTGCGGGCCCGCTGCCAAGCTCGCGGGATCCCCCTGGTCGCCGTCGGTGGCGAAGCCGACCCGGACGCCCACCTGCTGGCGGCGTCGACCGTGCCGACCGCCCTTGCCGCCGAGGCCCACCGGTACCTCGCGGCAGGGGGTGGGGCCAACGTGGCGAACCTGCTGCGGTTCCTCTCCGACACCTTGCTCCTCACCGGGCTCGGGTTCGCTCCACCGGCACCGGTGCCCGAGGTCGCCGTCTGGCCCGATGCCGGCCTGGGCCGGGCGGGCGCCGTTCGCCATCCCGAGCGGCCACTGGTCGCCGTGGTGTTCTACCGCGCCCATCTGGTGGCCGGGAACACGACCTACGTCGCCGCCCTGTGCGACGCGCTGGAAGCCGCCGGCGCCGATGCCCTCCCGATCTGGACCTACTCACTGCGCCGCAACGCCGACGGCGCGGTACCCGCCCTCGACCTGTGCTCCGAGCACGGCGTCGATGTCCTCATCACCTCGACGCTGGCCGCCGGCTCCACCCGTGACGGCGGCGACGGGTGGGAGGTGCCGGACCTCGACGAGCTCGGAATCCCGGTCCTCCAGGCCCCGGCCTCGAGCCGCTCCCGGGCCGAGTGGGCCGTCGACGACGCCGGGCTCGCGCCGCTCGACGTCGCAATGGGCGTCGCCATCCCCGAGTTCGACGGGCGAGTGATCGGCCCCACCTTTGCCTTCAAGGAGGTCGTCGACGACGGCGAGGGCCAAGGCGCCGAGGTGGTCGCCACCCGGGCTGACCCCGGACGAGCCGCCCGCCTGGCCGCGCTCGCCGCCCGCACGGCCCGCCTCGGTCGCACACCCACGAGGCAGCGGCGCGTCGCCGTCGTGCTGTCGGCTTACCCCACCAAGCGGTCGCGGCTGGGCAACGCCGTCGGCCTCGACACCCCAGCGTCGGCAATCGAGCTGCTCAGCGCCATGCGATCCGAGGGGTACACCATCGAAGGCATCCCCGCCCAGGGCGATGCCCTCATGGACGAGCTCACCGAGCGGTTCACCTACGAAAGCGCCCGTCTGAGCCCGGTGCAGGTCGGCCTGGCCGCGGGCTCGCTGCCGTGCGACGCCTACGAGGACTGGTTCGCCTCCCTGCCCGTCGAGGCGCGCCACGGCGTGGAGGCGATCTGGGGCGCACCCCCCGGCGACGTCTACGTCACCGACGGCGCCCTGCACTTCCCCGGGCTCGACCTCGGCAACGTCCTGGTCACCATCCAGCCGCCCCGCGGATTCGGCCCCGACCCCATCGCTACGTACCACGCACCCGACCTGCCGCCACCGCATCACTACCTCGCCTTCTACCGGTGGCTGGCAACGCCGAGGTCGGACGGAGGCTGGGGTGCCGACGCGCTCGTCCACCTCGGCAAGCACGGGACTCTCGAGTGGCTGCCCGGCAAGGCGCTGGCGCTGTCGGGCGCCTGCTTCCCCGACGCCGCTTTGGCCGACCTCCCGCTGTTCTATCCCTTCGTCGTCAACGATCCCGGCGAAGGGACCCAGGCCAAGCGCCGGGCCCACGGTGTCGTCGTCGACCACCTGCCGCCTCCGATGACCCGTGCCGACACCTACGACGACCTCGCCCGGCTGGAGCAGCTGCTCGATGCCTACGTGTCGGTGACCGCCATGGACCCGGCCAAGGCACCGGCGCTGCGCGAGGAGGTGTGGGAGGTGCTCGTCGCCGCCGAGATCCACCGCGATCTCGACCTCGGCGACCGCCTGCCCGGGGAGGAGGACTTCGTCGATCTGCTCCTGCACGTCGACGGCTACCTCTGCGCCCTCAAGGACGCCCAGATCCGGGGCGGCCTCCACATCCTCGGCCTGGCACCCGAGGGCGACGCGCTCGTCGACACCGTCCTCGCCGTCACCCGTCTCCCGCAGGGTACGGTGCCGTCGCTGCGGGCCACCGTCGCCGAGCAACTCGGGGTGGCGCTCGGGTCGGCCGGTCGACTCGACGTCGACCGCGTCGATGCGGAGTGCCGGGCTCGTGTCGAAGCGCTGGCGGCGTGCGGCTGGGACCCCGACGCCACCGATGACGCCACGCTGCGCTGGGTCGCCGAGCGTCTCGTGCCCGACCTTCGCCGGACCCCCGACGAAGTGGGCAACCTGCTCGCCGGCCTCGCCGGCCGTCATGTCCCCGCCGGTCCGAGCGGGGCCCCCAGCCGCGGGGCTGCCCACGTGCTCCCGACGGGGCGGAACTTCTACTCGGTCGACCCCAAGGCGGTGCCGTCCCCACTGGCCTGGCAGGTCGGCGCCGCCCTGGCCGAGCGCCTGGTCGAGCGTCACCTCGACGAGACCGGCACCTACCCGACCACCATCGGGCTCGTCCTGTGGGGCACGGCCGCCATGCGCACCACTGGGGACGACGTGGCGCAGGCGCTCGCGCTGCTCGGCGTGCGACCGACCTGGCACCCGGAGACCCAGCGGGTCACCGGGCTCGAGGTCGTTCCCCGGGCTGCTCTGGGCCGGCCCCGGGTCGACGTGACCCTGCGGATCAGCGGCTTCTTCCGCGATGCGTTCCCCCACGTCATCGAACTGCTCGACGACGCCGTCCGACTCGTGGCCGCCCTCGACGAGGGACCGGCCGACAACCCGGTCCGAGCGGCTGGTGGCGAGGACCCCCGGCTGTGGGGCCCGCCGCCGGGTGGGTATGGGTCTGGCATCCTCCCCGTCATCGAGCAGGGCTCGTGGCGCACGCAGGCCGATCTCGCCGAGGTGTACCTGGAATGGTCGGGCTTCGCCTACGGGCGGGGCCGCCACGGCGAGGCCGATCCCGATGCCATGCGCCGCCGCTTCGCCGCCATCCAGGTGGCCGTGAAGAACCAGGACAACCGCGAGCACGACATCTTCGACTCCGACGACTACCTCCAGGACCACGGCGGGATGGTGGCCGCGGTGCGGGCACTCACCGGTGAGGCGCCCAAGGCCTGGTTCGGGGATACGGCCGACCCGGCCAATCCCAAGGTCCGATCGCTGCGAGAGGAGGCGGCGCGCGTCGTGCGCAGCCGGGTGCTGAACCCGAAGTGGATCGAGGCGATGCGCCGCCACGGCTACAAGGGGGCGTTCGAGCTCGCCGCCACCGTCGACTACCTGTTCGGCTACGACGCCACCGCTGAGGTCGTCGAGGATTGGATGTACGACCGCGTCACCGACGCCTACGTGGCCGATCCGGCCATGCGCTCCTT
>JADDRA010000023.1:5731-18142 GCA_016781105.1 Actinomycetota bacterium
GCCCTCGTGGGCGGCGAGATGCGCTTCCAGCCCGGGCTCCTCGCCGCCGCCGACGGCGGGGTGCTCTACGTCGACGAGATCAACCTGCTCGCCGACCACCTCGTCGACGTCCTGCTCGATGTTGCCGTGTCGGGCGAGAACGTCGTGGAGCGCGATGGCGTCTCGCACCGGCATGCCGCCCGGTTCGTGCTGGTCGGGTCGATGAACCCGGAGGAGGGGGAGCTGCGGCCCCAGCTGCTCGACCGGTTCGGGCTCTGCGTCGAGGTGCGGGCGCCGGTGGACGTCGCCTCGCGCGTCGAGTCCGTACGCCGCCGGCTGGCGTTCGACGCGTCCGGCGCGCTCTCGGGCGACGCCGACGGATCGCGGTTGGCGCCCAAGTACGGGAAGGCCACGCTCCCCGACGCGGTCGTCGAGGCGGCGTCGCGGCTCGCGCTCGAGGTCGGGGCCGAAGGACTTCGTGCCGACCTGGTGCTCTGCCGGTCGTCGGCGGCCCATGCGGCGCTCGAAGGCCGGCCCGAGGCGACGCTCGCCGATCTCCGCCGGGTCGCCCCGCTGGTGCTCGTCCACCGGAGCCGGCGGGGCCCCTTCGATCCGCCCGTCGTGCCTCCCGAGCAGCTCGAGCGGGCCGTGCAGGACGCGCTCGACGGGGCCGAACGCGAAGCCGAGCCAGAGGAGCCGTCAGCGAAGGGCCCGTCCTCACCTCGTCCCATGCCGATCGGCACCGCCCGGCGCCCGCCGCTGCCGCCGGCCGATCGCGCCCGCGCCCCGAGGGGGCGCACCGTCGCTGACGCGCCGGCAGAGGCCAATGACGCGGTGGCCGTCCTGCCGACCGTGCGAGCCCTGACGGCGCGGCGCGCCGCAGACCCCGCCGCTGCGCTCCAGCCATCCGACCTCCGAGCGGCGGTGCGCATGGACGCCAAGGCCCGGACGATCGTGGTGTGCGTCGACCTCAGCGGGTCGATGGGTGCCGAGCAGCGTGCCGTCGCCGCCACCGGCGCCGTCCTCGGACTGTTGGGCGACGCCTACGAGCGGCGCGACCGGGTGGCGCTCGTCGGCTTCCACGGCGACGGCGCCGAAATCCTCGTGTCACCGACGTCGAGCATCGAGGTGGCGCGCAACCGGCTCGATCACGTGACCACCGGTGGCGCGACGCCCCTCGCCGACGGTATCCGCACCGGCCTCGACGTCGCCGTCGCCGCCAGCCAAGCCGGCGGGAGCGCCCTGCTCGTGCTGCTCACCGACGGCCGGGCAACGGGTTCACCCGATGCCGTCAACCTCGCCATGGCGGCCGCCGGGGAGGTGCGCCGGCGGCGCGTGGCCGCCATGGTGCTCGACTGCGAGCGGGGCGGGGTCCGCCTCGGGCTGGCGGCGCGGCTGGCCGAGGCGATGGGCGCCCGCCACGTCGCCGTGGACGACCTCGACCCCGGGCGAGTGGCCGGCACGATCAGGAACGCGACCTGAGTACCGAAGTCGCGCTGCCGCCGCTCGATGCCGCCGCCATGGCGGCCGCTCGCGCTCGCTGGGACACCCGGGCCAAGCCGCCCGGCGCCCTCGGGCGCCTCGAGGCCCTCGCCGTCCACCTCGCCGGCATCACCGCCCAGTCGCCCCCGCCCGTGCCGATCGCGCCAGCGGTGGTCGTCTTCGCCGGCGACCACGGGGTGGTGGCCGATGGCGCCAGTGCCTGGCCTTCGGAGGTCACGACCGCCATGGTCGCCACGATGGCCGCCGGCGCCGCCGCCGTGTGCACGTTCGCCGAGGTGGTGGGAGCGACCTTTCGCGTCGTCGACGTCGGTGTGGCCGGCGACCTCGACGGGACGGCCGGCATCGAGCACACCAAGGTGCGACCCGGAACGGCGAGCATCGCTCGCGGCCCCGCCATGACGGTGGACGAAGCCCTGGCCGCGCTCGCCGTCGGCCGTGACGCTGCCCAGCGGTGCTTGGACGGGGGTGCCGACCTCCTGGTGGCCGGCGACATGGGGATCGGCAACACGACACCGTCGGCGTGTCTCATCGCCGCCATCTGCGGTGTCGCAGCGACGAAGGTCGTGGGTCCGGGTGCCGGCCTGCCCGAGGACCGTCTCCCCGTCAAGGTGGCACTCGTGGAGGCTGCCCTCCGCCGAGCCGCCCACGTCACCGACCCGGTCGAGCTGCTCGCCGAGGTCGGTGGGCTCGAGCTCGCCGCCATCGCCGGCTTCTACGAGCACGCCACCGCATCCGCCGTGCCCGTGGTCGTCGACGGCGTCATCGCCCTGGCGTCGCTGCTCGTCGCCGACCGGCTGCGGCCGGGCACCGCTGCCCGCTGCATCGCCGGGCACCGCTCCGCCGAACCCGGGGCGTCAGTCGCGCTGGCGCACCTCGAGACAGCGCCGTTGCTCGACCTCGACCTCCGGCTCGGCGAAGGGACCGGCGCTGTGCTCGCCATTCCCCTCGTGCAGGCCGCGGCGCGCGCCCTGCGGGACATGGCCGGACTACCGGTCTGAAACGTTCCCTTCACTGGCGCCAAGGGCAAGACGTCGAACAGGGGAGGACGAGCGACCGGCCCAATGCTCATGCTGGCAGTGCGCGCAGCCACGCCAAGGCCTCCTCGGCCGTGGCGGCACGGGGGCCGGGGATCGCGGGAGGTCGCCTGACCATCACCACCGGTACGCGCCCTCGGCGGGCGGCGACGAGCTTGGCGTCATCGCCGCCGGCGTTCTTGGTGACCAGGGCGTCGATCGCCGAATCGACGAGGAGGGCGACCTCGTCGGCGACGGTGAACGGCCCGAGCGCGCGGACGACCTCGGCGTGGGGTAGCGGCAGGGGGTCGGGGGGCTCGATGGTGCGAACCACGAACCGGGCGTCGAGCGCGGCGAAGGGCTCGAGGTCGAACCGGCCAACGGTGAGCAGGACGCGGTGGACGCCGAGCTCGCCAAGCCGTTGGGCTGCGTGGACCGCGTCGTCGGCGTCGTGCCACTCGTCGCCCGGCTGGCGTTCCCATTCCGGTCGCACCAGCCGCAGCCGAGCGACGCCCGCCCGTCGCGCCGCCTCGGCGGCCTGGCCGGGCATGGCTCGGGCGAAGGCGTGGGTGGCATCGACCAGGACGTCCACCATGTTCGCCTGCAGGTGATCGACCAGGCCCTCGATGCCGCCGAAGCCGCCGGTGCGCACCGGGCAGGGATAGGGCAGTGGCTTCGAGGTGCGGCCGGCGAGTGACGCCACCATCGCCACACCCGGCTCGGCGGCCAGCAGCGAGGCCAGCTGGCGGGCCTCGCGGGAGCCGGCCAGCAACAGGACGTTCACGGAGCCCTACGCCGCAGCAGGTAGGTGTCGAACACCCAGCCATGGCGGGACCGGGCAGCGGCGCGCTCGTGCCCGATCGTGGTTCGCTGGTCGCCGAGCCGTCCGGTGACGAGGCGCTCACCGGGCAAACCGACGAACGCCCCCCACCAGATGTCGAGGTCGTCGTCGAGCTGGCGCCACGCCTCGTGGGTGTCGAGGACCACGACGACGCTGTCGATGCCGTCAGGCATCCCCTCGCGGGCCAGTCGACGCCCGGTGGTGATCTGGACCGGCTCGCCAGGCCGGTTCAGCGTCACGCCATGACGCGCGGCCAGCGCCGACACGCTGCTGATCCCGGGGACGACCTCGACGTCGAAGGCCACGTCGCCAGCGGCGCGCACCTCGGCGAGCACGTCGAGCGTGCCGTCGTACAGCGTTGGATCGCCCCAGACCAGGAAGGCACCTGTCTCGGTCTCGTGGAGGCCGCCCACGAGGTCGCCGTAGGCGGCCACGCGCGCCGCCCGCCACGCGGCGACGGTGGCACGGTAGGGGCCGTCCCCCCGGTCGCGGACGGCGCCGAGCTCGACTTCCTCCACCCGCCAGGGGTGACGAGGGTCGATGATCCGGTGGCACAGGTCGAGCCGCGCCTGGCGGAGGTCGGTGTGCGTCTCCCCCTTGTCGACGAGGAACACCACATCGGTCTCGTTCAGCGCTCGGACGGCGCCGAGCGTGAGATGCTCCGGGTCGCCGGCGCCGATGCCCACCACGAGGACGCGGCGGCGAGGCGCGGCCCGGGACGGGCTCGGTGGCAGCGGGTTCAGCGACATGCCCTACGCACTACCCTACGTCGGTGCGCAAAACCTCGGTCTACCTGCCCGAGGCGCTCAAGCGGCAGCTGACCGATCTCGCCCGGCGGACGCACTGCTCGGAGGCGAAGTTGGTTCGGGCCGCGGTCGAGCAGCTGGTCTCCGGCGAGCACGCCGACCGGCGGGTCGGTCTCGACGACCGGGTTCCAGGACGCCTCGTCGGGGTCGGCGTCGGCCCCGGTGCCGCAGACCTCCTGACCGTGCGGGCCCTGCGGGCGCTGCGCCGGGCCGACGTGGTGGTGGCACCGTGCACCGACGTGGCCGCCACCGGTCGGGCAGAGGCGATCGTGCGGGAGGCTGCGCCCGACGTCGTCGTAGACCGGCTCGTGTTCGCCATGGACCCCGACCCGGCTGCTCGACGGGCGGCGGTCGCCGGTGCGAGCGCCCGGCTGGTGGAGTTGCTGGACGCCGGTGACGAGGTCGCGTTCATCACGCTGGGCGATCCGAACCTCTACTCGACCTTCTCGTCGATTGCCGCCGGCGTCGCCGAGCGCCGGCCGAGCACGCCGATCCTCACCGTCCCCGGGGTCATGGCCTTCCAGGAGCTGGCGGCACGGTCCGGCACGGTGCTGGCCGACGACCAGCAGTCGTTCCTCGTGCTCCCGGCCAACGAGGAGTCGACCAGCGCGAGCGACGGACCACTCGCGGCGGCGCTCGGTGACAGGGGCTGCACCGTCGTGGTCTACAAGGGCGGACGGCAGGTGGCGGCTGTGGCCGAGCGCCTGCGAGACGCCGGCCGACTCGACAATTCGGTGCTCGGCGAGCTGCTGGGGCTGCCCGGCGAGCGGATCGCCCCCGTCGCCGACGTCGCGGACCGTCCCGCCAGCTATCTATCAGCAGTCATCGCCCCCGCCCGGTCCGGGGTGTGATCTCCTTCGTCGGCGCCGGCCCCGGCGCGCCCGACCTCTTGACGCTCAGGGGAGCGCAGCGCTTGGCCGATGCCGAGGTCGTCGTGTGGGCGTCGTCGCTGGTGCCCGAGGCCGTGCTCGAGCGCTGCCGGCCCGGCGCCGTGCTCCACGACTCGGCGGTCATGACCCTCGAAGACGTGCTCGCGGTGTTCGCCGAGAGCAGTGAGGGAACCTCGGTCGTGCGGCTCCACTCCGGTGACCCGAGCATCTACGGCGCCATCGCCGAGCAGATCGACTGGTGCCGCGCCAACCGCCGCACCTTCGAGATCGTGCCCGGCGTGACGTCGGTGGCCGCCGCTGCGGCCACGCTCGAGCGCGAGCTCACCGTCCCCGCGGTGTCGCAGTCGTTGGTGCTCACCCGCCTCGCCGGTCGGACCGAAGCGTCCATGCGGCCCGGCGAGGGGGTGGCCGCCTTTGCATCGGCGCGGGTGTCGATGGCGGTCCTCCTCTCCGGGGCCCGGCCCGACGAGCTGCAGGCCGAGCTGCTGACCGGCTACCCGCCCGAGACTTCCGCGGCGGTGGCAGTGCGAGTGACCTGGCCGGACGAGCTCCTCGTCCGGACGACGGTCGGTGAGCTCGCCGATGCCATTCGCTCGACCGGAGCCGCCCGCACCGTGCTGGTGTTGGTGGGTGACGCCCTCGCCGACGGCCCGGTGGCGGCGCGTAGCCACCTGTACTCGCCCACCCACGCCACGGCGTTCCGGCTGCCGAGTCGCGCCGGGTCAACCAAGGGCCGGCCCGGTCGGCGGCGGCCCCAGTGAGCCCAGTCCCGGTGTCAGTGGTGGGGCTCCACGGCGGCGTCTGGTACGGGTCGGCGGCCGAGGCGGCGTTGCGCCACGCCGACCTGCTCGTGGGCTCCGCCCGCCAGCACGACGACCTGGGCGATGCCGGCCTCGCCGGCGAGCCGGTGGAGCTGTGGGGCAGGATCGATGAGCTGGTCGAGCTGTGCTCGGCTCGCGCCGCTGCCGGTGCCCGGGTGTGCGTCCTCGCTTCCGGCGATCCGGGCTTCTTCGGCATCGTCCGGGCGCTCGCGGCGCGGCTCGGTCCCGACGCCCTCGACGTCCATCCGGCGCCCTCGTCGGTTGCCCTCGCCTTCGCTCGCGTCGGCATCCCGTGGGACGACGCCGTCGTCGCCACCTGTCACGGCCGGCCGGTGGCGTGGGCGGCGGAGATCGTGGTTCGTCATCCGAAGGTGGCCGTGCTCGTGTCGCCGGACTCGCCGCCGGAGACCCTCGGGCGCGCCGTCGTGGACGTCGGAGGGCGCGAGCGTGACGTGTGGGTGTGCAGCCGCCTCGGCGAGGCTGGCGAGGCCGTAACCCGCACCAACCTCCCCGGCCTGTCCGCGGGCACGTTCGACCCGCTGTCGGTGGTCGTGCTCATCATGCCGGGCGGCGGCGTCGCCCCGGCGGCGGCTACGGCGTGGGGCCGCGATCAGGCCGAGTTCGCCCATCGCGCGGGGCTCATCACCAAGGCCGAGGTGCGCGCCGTCGCCCTCGGGAAGCTGTCGCTTCCCGGCTCGGGGGTCCTCTGGGACGTCGGGGCCGGCAGTGGCAGCGTCGCCGTGGAGGTCGCCCGGCTCGTCCCCGGCCTGGGGGTGTTCGCCGTCGAGCGCCAGCCCGAGGCCTGTGCGCAGATACGCGCCAACGCCCGGGGCACGTCGGTCACGGTGATCGAGGGCAACGCCCCGCCAGCGCTGGCCGGGCTTCCCGATCCGGACCGGGCGTTCGTTGGCGGCGGTGGCATCGACGTCCTCGACGCCGTGCTGGAGCGGCTCCGGCCCGGCGGGGTCGCCGTTGCCACCTATGCGGTGCTGGCGTCGGCGATCGCTGCCGCCGAGCGGCTCGGGTCGCTGGTCCAGCTCCAGGTGAGCCGGGGCGCGCCGATCGGCGTTGACGGGCGGCTCCGGTTGCTGGCCGAGAACCCGGTGTTCATGGTGTGGGGGAGTCCGTGACGAGCCGCCGGGGGCGCGTGCTGGCCGTGTCGGTCACCGAGGCCGGCCGCCGGATCACCGCTCGGTTGCCCTACGTCGCCATCCACGGCGATCTCGCCGCCACCGTTCGGGCTCGGTGGAGCGAGGTCGACGGGTTCGTGCTGTGCTGCGCCACCGGCATCGCCGTGCGGGTGGTGGCTCCCCTCCTCGGCGACAAGGGGACCGACCCAGCCGTCGTGTCCGTCGACGACGCGGGCGCCTTCACGGTGTCCCTCTGCGGCGGGCACGCCGGTGGCGCCAACCACCTGGCCCGCGAGGTCGCCGGCCTGCTCGGTTCCACCCCAGTCGTCACCACCGCCACCGACGTGGCCGGTGTCCCCCCGCTCGACGCCCTTCCCGGCTTCGTCGCCACCGGCGACGTGGCCGCAGTTGCTCGGGCTTGGCTCGACGGTCGCCCCCCGCTCGTCGAGCGGACGCTCGACTGGCCGGTGCCGTTCGCCGGCGGCGAGGGCCCGACCCGAGTGCTCGTCACCGACCGCGCCGTTGACGCCGCGGCTGGCCTCGTCGCCCTGCGGCCGCCGTCGCTCGTCGTCGGCGTGGGCGCCTCCTCCGACGCAGCCCCGGACGCGGCCGCCGCCCTCCTCGACGCGGCGATGGGGCGTGCCGGTCTTTCCGGCGACGCCATCGGAACCGTGGCCACCATCGACCGCCGCGCCGGTGACGCCGCCGTGACCGCGCTCGGCCGGCCCGTGCGGGCCTTCCCGGCCGAGGTACTGGCCGCCGTCGAGGTTCCGAACCCGAGCACCATCGTTGCCGCCGAGGTCGGGACTGCCAGCGTGGCCGAGGCCGCGGCGCTGCTGGCCGCCGGTCCCGGCGCCGAGCTGGTCGTCGCCAAGCAGAAGGGGGCCACCGCCACCGTCGCCGTTGCCCGCCGGGCCCGGCCCGAGGGATCGGTCGCGGTGGTGGGCCTCGGTCCCGGCCACCCCCGGCACCGCACCGCGGCCGCCACCGCCGCCATCCGTGCCGCCGACGTCGTCATCGGCTACGACCGGTACGTCGATCAGTGCGCCGACCTCCTCGGCTCGGCCACGACCGTCGTCCGCAGCCCCATCGGCGCCGAGATCGACCGCTGTGCCGAGGCACTGGCGCGCGGCGCGGCCGGGGACCGGGTGGCGCTCGTCTGCTCCGGGGACCCGGGCGTCTTCGCCATGGCGACCCTCGTGTGCGAGCTCGCCCCCGGCCACGGCGCACCTCCGGTGGAGGTGGTCCCAGGCGTCACCGCCGCGTCGGCCGCGGCCGCACTGCTCGGTGCACCCCTCGCCCACGACCACGCGTTGGTGAGCCTCTCCGATCACCTCACCCCGTGGGAGGCGATCGAGCGGCGGCTCCGGGCGGTGACCGAAGCCGACCTTGCCGTGGCCCTCTACAACCCACGGTCGTCACGGCGGACGTGGCAGCTGGAGACCGCCCGGTCGATCCTGCTCGAAGCCCGCCCGGCGACCACGCCCGTGGGCATCGTCACCGAGGCCACCCGCGCTGGCGAACAGACGGTGCTCACGACGCTCGGCGACCTCGACCCCAGCACCGTCGGGATGCTGTCGGTCGTCGTCGTCGGCAGCTCGACCACAACCGTTGTCGACGGCCGGATCGTCACGCCCCGCGGGTACCTCACGTGACCGGCTTCCATCCGATCGAAATCGAGAGCTACCGCATCCTCCACGAGCGCGTCGACCTCTCCGGCTGGCCCCCCGGCGCCCGCGAGGTGGTCACCCGCATGATCCACGCCACCGCCGACGTCGGCTTCGCCGCGTCGGTCCGCATCGGCGTCGACGCCATCCCTGCGGCGCTCGAGGCGCTGGGCGGAGGCGCGCCAGTGATCGTCGATGCCGCCATGGTGGCGGCCGGTGCCCCGAGGGTGTCGACGACGTGCCTGCTCGACCAGGTGCCGGTCGCTCCGTCGGGCTCGACCCGGGCCGCCGCCGCCATCGCCCTCGCCGTCGAGCTCCACCCCGTCGGCGCCCTCTGGGTCGTCGGGAACGCCCCGACGGCGCTGGTCCAGCTGATGGCACTCCACCGTGATGGGGTGGTGGATCCGGCGGCGGTCATCGGCGTTCCCGTGGGCTTCGTCGGCGCCGCCGAGGCGAAGGCCGAGCTGTGGGGCGGTCCGCTGGCATCTCGAGCCATCACCAACGTCGGCGAACGCGGGGGGAGCCCGGCTGCCGCCGCCGCGCTGAACGCCCTGCACCGACTCCACCGAGGAGGCCCCAACTGACGCCGCCCGCCACGAACCATTCGGCTCCCGAACCCACGAGGCTCGACCGATCCTCGAGGATCCCGGCGACGCCGGAGGGTCTCCTGCTGGTCGCCCACGGATCCCGCTGCCCCGCGGGCGTCGAGGAGGTCAGGGCCCTCGGTGAGGCCGTTGGCGATTCGATGCCCCAGCTTTCTGTCGAGCTCGGGTTCCTGGAGCTCGCCGATCCCCCCGCCGGGCCGGTGCTCGACGAGCTCGTCGCCCGAGGCTGTGGGCGCATCACCGTGCAGCCCCTCATGCTGCTCGCCGCCGGCCACGGCAAGAGCGACGTTCCGGCCGTCGTCCTCGAAGCCCGAGCACGCCACCCCCATCTCGAGGTGTTCTTCGGCTCACCGCTTGGCGTGGTGCCGGAGCTGCTTTCCGTCGCCGCCACCAACCTGGCGGCGGTCGGCGCCGCAGGAATTCCGCTGCTCGTGGTCGCTCGCGGCACCTCGGATCCGGACGCCAACGCCGAGGCGTGCCGAGCCGCCCGGCTCCTGGCCGAGTGGTCAGGGTCGGCCGAGGTCGATGTGGCGTTCACTGGTGTCACCTGGCCGTCGGTCCCCGAGGCGCTCGAGCGCGCGCGCCGGCTGGGGCACCAGCGCCTCGCCGTGTTCTTCTGGTTCCTCGCCACCGGCAAGCTCGTCGAGCGTGCCCGTGACCAGCTGGCCACGTTCGCCAAGGAGTCCGGCCTCGAGGTCGTCGACGCCGGATACTTCGGCCCGGATCCGGCGCTGGTGCCGGTGATCGCTCAGCGGCGGGCCGAGGCCGTCACGGGGATCCACCGCACCAACTGCGACACCTGCTCCTACCGGGTCGAGTGGCCGGGCTTCGCCGACCGCGTCGGCCAGCCCCGCGGGATCGGGCACTCGGCGCTCGCCGTCGAGCACCGCCACCGCCACGTCCACTCCCGCTGACCGACGTGCTGGGGCCTCGCCTCGTCGTCGCCGGCGTGTCGTCGGGGGTCGGCAAGACGACCGTGGCGACCGGTCTGCTGGCGGCGATGGCAGCGCGGGGGCAAGCGGTGGCCGGCGCCAAGGTCGGACCTGACTTCATCGACCCGGGCTACCACTCGCTCGCGACGGGACGGCCGCCTCGAAACCTCGATCCGTGGCTGTGCGGTTCGGATGCGATTCCCGCCCTCGCCGCCCGGGCGGGTGCCGGCGCCCTCCTCGTGATCGAAGGGGTCATGGGGCTCTTCGACGGCGCCGCCGACGGGGCCCCGTCGTCGACGGCGGACGTGGCCGCCCTGCTCGAGGCCCCGGTCGTGCTCGTGATCGACGCCGGCGCGATGAGCAGATCAGTGGCTGCGATCGTGCGGGGCTTTCGCGACCACGACCCCCGCCTGCGGTTGGCCGGCCTCGTCTTGAACCGCGTCGGCTCGGCCGGTCACGAGCGACTGCTGCGCGAGGCGCTCGTGCCACTCGGCATCCCGGTGCTCGGATGCCTGCGTCGAGACGACTTGCTGAGATGGCGCGACCGGCACCTCGGACTCGTTCCCGTGGCCGAACAGCCCGCCGTCGTCCGCGCCTCGCTGGCACGGCTGGCCGCGGCCGTCGCCGCCGGGTTCGACCTCGATGCCGTCGAGGCGATCGCCCGATCGGCGCCGGCACTCGCTACCGGACCGCTGGCCCTCCCGGAGCCCATCGGCTCGTTCCGAGTGGCCATCGCCGGGGGCCCGGCCTTCACCTTCTGTTACCGCGACAACCTCGAAGCGCTGGAAGCCGCGGGGGCCGAGATCGTGCCTTTCGACCCGCTGCAGGATCCGGCGCTGCCCGAGGCGATCGACGGCCTCTTCGTCGGCGGCGGCTTCCCCGAGGTGCACGGCGAGATGCTCGCCGCCAACAGCTCCCTGCTCGCCAATGCCGCAGCGCGGATCGCCTCCGGGCTGCCGACCTGGGCCGAGTGCGGTGGGCTCCTATGGCTCGCCGCCGAGCTCGACGGGCGGAGGATGATGGGTGCCGTTTCAGTCGCAGCACGCCTTTCTCAGCGACTCGTGCTGGGGTACCGGCACGCTGAGACTCTCCAGGTGAGCTCCATCGGCCCCGCCGGCACGACCTTCAAGGGTCACGAGTTCCATTACTCGACCTGCAACCCGCCAGGGGATGCACTGCGCCTCAACAGCCGGTTCGGCACGACATCAGACGGACATGCCACGCCCACGCTGCTCGCCACCTACCTTCACTACCACGCTGGCGGCGACCCTTCCCTCGTCGTCTCGTTCGGTCGGACCTGCCTCGATGCCCGCATCAGCTCGGATCGGCGGTGACGCCGAGCAGGGCGCGAGCACGGCTTTCGTCGCCGGCCTCGAGTGCCGCGAGCGCGTCATCGAGCGGCAGGTCCCTGTGCCCACGACGGCCAGCGGACCGTCGACGAGCAGCAAGCAGTGTCGCAAGCTCGCCGATCGCAGCAGGCATGACCCTGGCGATGCGGTCGCGTAGCCAGCGTGAAAGAGCCGGGCTTGCGCCACCGGTTGCCACGCCGACGATGACCGGTCCTCGTTCAAGCACAGCGGCGAACGCGATGCCGCCGCCATCGGGGCGGTCGGCGCGCGTCACCAGCGCGCCCGCTGCCCTTGCTGCCCGCTCCACCTCGTCCTTGGCAGCCTCGTTGGCGGTGGCCGCCACGACGAGCCACGCGCCGTCCACGTCGTACTCAGCGAAGTCCCGGCGCTCGACAGCGAGCTCAGGGAGCCGGAGGTCTGGCGCCACGGGGTCGATGAGGATGACTTTCGCTCCTGCGGCGAGGAGCCGTTCGACCTTCTCCCTGCCGGCCGCTCCTCCGCCGACCACCACCACGTCGCGGTCTCGAACATCGACGTGCAGCATGAGTCCCATGGCTCCGACCGTAACGCTCGCCGCTTTGGAAAGAGCGTGGAAAGGCCAGGCATCGCCTGATCAGGGGTGGTCCAGCGGGTGGGCCGACAGCGGGCGGAGCGAACCTGTGACGGCCCGGGCTCGCGGGCGAGGAGGGAGCAGAAACTGGCCTCGGGCGAGCTTCTGGTTCCGAAGGCCGCTCACCAACTGAAGTCGATCCCATGGTCGAGGGTCTGTTCAGCAAGGGGCGCCGGTGGCCGGGCGAGGAGCTCGCTGGTGCGCACCGAGACTTGCCAGGCCTGCTCCTGGCACGCATCCCCAGGTCGCTGTCGCAGTCGCTCGG